>CAMDEA010000133.1 GCA_945893045.1 Planctomyces sp. SH-PL62 | reverse complement strand
TCGACGGCGGCGAACGCCTCGGTGGCGCGGATGACCATGCGGCGGCGGTTCTTGTCCGGTCGCACGACCAGCACCGCGGCATCGACCATGCGGCCGATGATGATCGGGTCCGCGACCGCCAGCACCGGCGGAGCATCCACCAGGATTTGATCGTAAAGCGTCTCCGCCCACGCCAGCAGTTCTGAGAACCGCTCGCTCGCCAGTAATTCCGCCGGGTTGCTCGGCCGCGAGCCGGACGGGATCACGTCCAGTCCGGGCACAACTTGTGAGTAAACATTCTCAGGAACGCAGACCGACATCGGTCGGTCGTCGCGCAACACCTGAGACAGACCTTGCTGCCCCTTGAGATTCAGCAGCGCGGTCAAACCAGGACGACGCATGTCGGCGTCGATGAGCAGCGTCTTCTTGCCGGACTGAGCGAACGCGACCGCGAGATTCGACATGACGGTTGTCTTGCCGTCCCCAGGTTCGGTGCTGGTCACGACGATGCGCTGACTTTGACGATCCGAGAAGGCAATCTGTGTGCGGAGCGTGCGGAAGGCTTCAGTCTCGACGCCGTTGGGTTTCGCGTGGCAATGAATCGCATCGGCACCGGTCGAGCCAGTGGGGGGCATGGACCGGACCATCGCCAGGACCGGCACTCCCAACTGCATCCGCAATTCATCGGGCGAGCGGAACCGGTCATCGAGCAGGTCGAGCACATAGATCAACCCCAACCCGCCACCGAATCCCAGCACCAGGCAGACGGCCACCACCAGCACCAGTCGCGGCGATGACGGCAATTGACCGGATCGCGGAGACTTCGTCAGCGAGACTTTGATCCCGTCGCCGGTGACCAGTTGCAGATCGCGGATGCGTTGCAGCAGGATCTCTTCGTAAGCCTGCAACCGTTTGCGATCGACGTCCACGATGCTGAGCTGAGCGATCACATCGTTCTGGCCGAGCGCCTCCGCCTTCACCGCGTCGAATTGCTGTTGCAGGTTTTGCAGACGCGAGTGGGCCAGCTCGTACCGCTGCTTGCCCATCGCCAGCAGTCGCGGTCCCAAGTCGGCCGAATTGGACAGCACGTTTTGCCGAGTCTGCTGAAAATAGCTGCCGATAAATTCCTGCTGCGTCTGAATCTGCTGCTGGAGTTCGAGAATTTGTGCGTTGCCGTTCCCCAGCGACTGCCGCCGATTCGCCAATTCGGTGCGGAGCCGCAGCAACTCCTCGTTCATTTTGGAGTAGGCATACGCATCTTGTTCGTTCAGGCCCATCTGTTTGGCGAGCACCGTCGCTCCCAGAGATTCGACCGCCTGCATCAAGAACTGCTGCATGTCTTGACCAGTCCGCAGCCCTTGATCGACCGCCTGCCAGAACGACCAGGCATCCAGCCTCGCGCGCTGCGCATCGATCAGCGCATTGTTCAGCGAAATGAGCTGCACGCCATTCAAATTGACATTATGGCCGTCGACTTCAAAGACACCTCCCGTTTTTCTCTGCAGGTCCAAGAACTCCAGGTGCTTCTCGGTGAGCTTCGCGCTGACCTCTTCACGTTCCTGCGTCAGCCGATTGAGCGCCTCCAGCGTGTAATTGCCGGTGGTCGTGTTGATGTAGTTGAGGAACTCGGCCACGATGCGTTCGACGAGCGCTTCGGCCGCTTTCGGTGTTCGCGAGCGATACCGGACATCAATCAGCGTCGTGCCACGCTCGTTCGTGACGGCCACGTTGTTCTTCAGCGTATTCGGCCAGACTTCCGGCGTGAGTCCCACGAAATCCACGCGATGCTCTTTCGGCAAGTCCCGCAATGCGGCGCGGAGCACTCGGTCGCTGACCATGTTTCGCTGGTACGTCGCCATATATTGGAAGACATCGGCGCTCCCTTTGTTGGGCTGCTGTCCCCCCTTGAGATTACTGTTGTCCCGCTCGCTCTGCACGATGTTGACCTGCGCGTGAGCGTCATACATCCGCGTGGCGGTCGCGTAGTACGCCGCTCCCAGCACGATGCTGATTAAGAGCGCGGCCAATAACGTGCCGCGGCGAACTCGCACCGCGTGCAAAAAGCGAATCGCGCCGGCCATCACGTTGGCCGTGTTGAGCATCGAAGCCGCTGTGGGCTGGGGAGCCTCGGAATTCATGGGCCGCAATTCCATTTCCAGTTGTTTACCTTGGCCCCCATCCAGCTTGTCTGGATGGAGACAGTGATGGAGTGCTATCCCGACAAACATTCGCCGCGCCGGACCCCATCCAGCTTGCCTGGATGGTGAATCAGATTCCTGGGCTTTCGCCGCCTGATTGATCTGCTTCACCATCCGCACGAGGCGGATGGGGTCTGAGAAGTCGAAAGTTGGTTTGTCTCTAGCTCACCATCGTTCGCTCCATCCAGACAAGCTGGATGGCGGCTGAAAAACAGGTACTTGGAATCCATTCGTGTTCGGTATTTTCAAAACAGCGTGTTCAACGACGTCCCCACGGCGAAGCGAATCAGTTTCAAGGTGTCGATCATCACGGTTGTTGGCGTTTGTTCCACCGACACGACGTCACCGGGAGCCAGGCGAATGTTCTCATTCGGATTGCGTTTGGCTTCGCGCAGACTGGCTTCAATGACGATCTGCCGGGGCGTGCTCCGAATGATGTAGACCTTGTTCGCCCCCTGATTGTTGGTCCAACCCGCTTGCGAGATGGCATCCAACAGACGCAATTCGGTGCCGATCGGGTATTTGATTTCGCCGGGTTTGTTGACCAATCCCGTGACCTGAATGGATTCCGGATCACGACGCTCGACCGTCACGATCGAGCCGTCCGCCAACGGAGCGGCTGCTTGTCCGCTTCTCGTGGCGGAGACCAAATCAATCTTGAACGACGAGGGGCCAGTGCGCATCCCCGCCGGAGCCGATTGGGAATGTCCAACATGCGCGACGTCTCCCGACGGCCCCGATCCCTGAGCAATACGATCCAGAATGACGGGCCCGCCGCTGGGATTGCGAACTTCCACGTTCGTCCCCGCATCCTCGGAGAGTCCTCCGGCCGCGACCAACGCGCTGAGAATGTCCGAACTGCCACGCGGCAGGTTGTAATAACCTGGATTCTTCACACCCGAAGCGACCATCACACGATTCGTGGCTTGCCGCTTCATCGACACGGTGACATGTGGCCGGCGATAAATCTGCCGCTGCACACACGCGGTCGCGATCGCGGATTCGGTCGATTCCAAGTCCAAGCCCGCGACGTTGACATCACCGACTTCCGGCAAAGTGATCATCCCGTTTTTGCTGACGCGAGGCTGCATCGTCGGCGGGTTATCCTTGGGGTTCAGCCCCGCGAGAATGTTGACCTCCAACACGTCATCCGCCGCGATGAGTTCGTTGTTGTACGTCCCGTTTGCCAGTCGAATGAGTTCCAGCGTCTTGGGATTCTCGATGTGCGCCGCCTGCAAAGGAGCCGGCAATTCACTGGCTGGGTAAACGTCGTCTGACGCGCAGCCCGTCAATCCAAAACTGGCCGCCGCCATGATCAACGCGCCGCCGAATCGCCAGTGCGATGGACGTCGTCGAGCAGACAAAGCCAACGGATCGCGACCAACGTGGGTCATCGACAGGGCCTTTCCGGGGAGGTGAACACGACAGGTGGGATGAAGATGGGAGGAGCAGAAACGGAGGGATTGCCGCGGAGAGCGACATCAAGATTCAGAAGGGGCGCGGACAGTACGAGAACCTCGCGAAAAGGGTCAAGACGTTTTTGATCTGCTGACAAGCGACTTGCGTCCCGTTGACCGCGCGCTTGGTTTTCGAGTCCACTCCCCCCGATGGAATGGCTCAAGGAGGATGCCCATGACGACCAGTGCGAGTGCTCTCGAACGTGTGACGGAATCAAAAATCGTGTCGGACGGAAACGTGCCAGCGATGAACCCCAATCCCGCGCGGCGCTCTGAGTTGTCGGTGAAGGAGATCATCGCGGCCGCGCGATCGCTGCCGGCAGCGGCTCGTGGCGGGATGCTGCTCAGCGGTGCCTCGGCCGTGCTGCTGTGGGCCAGCTTCACGCCGCTCGATTGGTCGCCGCTGGCGTGGCTCGCGCTGCTGCCGCTATGCGTCCTGGTCCGCTTGGAACGCGCGCCGCGGCGATTGTGGCTGACGACGTGGGCCGGCGGACTCGTGTTCTGGTTGCCGACGCTGCAATGGTTGCGACTCGGACATGAGTCGATGTACGTGGCCTGGTTCGCACTGTCGATTTACTTGGCGGCGTATTGGACGGCGTTCGTCGGCCTGTCGCGCGTGGCGGTGCATCGTTGTGGGTTGCCGTTGATTGCCGCTGTACCGCTCGTCTGGACCGGCTTGGAATTCGTTCGAGCACACTTCATGACCGGCTTCGCGTGGTATCAGTTGGGACACTCCCAGTATCGCTGGATCGAGCTGATTCAGATTTCCGATGTGTGCGGCGCGTATGGCGTCAGCGGCGTGGTCGCGCTCGGCAACGCGATGCTCGCGGGCTTATTGCCGGAATCCTGGCTGAGCCGTTTGAAGTTAATCACTCCCGTTCAATTGCCATCGGAGTTGCGTCATCTGCCGCCGCCCACCGACGAAGAGTCGCCGATCCGCTCGCGCGGCATGTGGCGACAGCAATGTGCTGTGATCGTGGCCGGCCTGCTCGTCATCGCGGCGACGCTGGGTTACGGCTACTTCCGGCGCAGTCAGGCGGAGTTTACCGCTGGTCCGCGCGTGGCATTGATTCAAGGCAACTTCCCCTCGTCCGTGAAACACGACCCGACGGAGTTCGGGCAGATGTATCGGATTCACGAACTGCTGACGGGGTATTCCGTGCCGTACAAGCCGGACCTGATCGTCTGGCCGGAGACGATGTTTCGCTGGCCGCTCTCCGACGCCGATCCCGCTCTCACCGAGAACGAACTGCGGCGCATCGCACCGCAAGTGCCGGTCGATCACTGGCGCGATCCTTACGTCCGCAAGGCGTTGCACGAGATGTCGCAAAAGGCCGGAGCCAACTTGGTCGTCGGCCTCGACCGTTTCAGTGCGGACGCGAAGGGTCTCAAGCATTTCAACTCCGCGGCGCTGGTGACTCCCCTGCGTGGCGTCGCCGATACCTACGACAAGCAGCATCGCGTGATCTTCGGCGAGTACGTCCCGCTGAAAGAGACGTTGCCGTGGTTGCAGGCGTTCTCGCCGTTGCCCGAAGACTTCGGCATCACCGCCGGGACCAGCCCGGTGTCGTTCGATGCTGGACGCTGGAACGTCGCGCCGATCATCTGCTTTGAAGACACCGTGCCGCACTTGGTACGCGACATCGTCCGCACCTTCGACTTCACCGAATCTCACAACGACATCCAGCCGGAGCGACGGCGACTCGCCTGTCTGTTGAACCTGACGAACGACGGCTGGTTCCACGGCAGCAGCGAACTGGATCAGCATCTCATCACGTCGGCTTTTCGTGCCGTCGAATGCCGCACGCCGCTCGTCCGAGCGGTCAACACCGGCATCTCCGCCGTCATCGACGGTGACGGCGTGATCCGCGAACCGGAAGTCTTTATCGACGGTGACGAAACCTGGAAGAAGCAGCACGACCAACTGCAACACGCCAGCCGCAGCCATTCCGAACGCCGCGTGCCGCTGTCGATGTTCGATCCCGTCCGGACAACGCTGAGAGATCCCGCAACCGGCCGCTGGCGCAAATCACTCAATGCCGCGATCATCGACAGCGTGCCGCTCGACAACCGCCACAGCGCTTATGTCGCGTACGGCGATTGGTTCGCCGGGACATGCTCGGCCGCGTGCGGCCTATTTCTGGTGATCGGTCTGATTCCACGCCGACGTCAGCCACTTCAGATTTGAAATTCATTCCTCTGGCAAAAAGTTCTGGCAGAGGAATGGGGCCAGAGGAATGTCAGGCTGCATGAATTTGTGCAGAGCGGATGTCGCTCTCAAGCTGGGCGTTGATGAGGCTCCCGCGAGCGATCGTGAAATCGTGGCTGTTTGCAAACCGAATCTCGCTGATCGAGAGTGGGAACCGAGCCAGCTCAATGGCTTGCCGCAAAAGGCCCTCGAAGCCAGCGATGCGGGACACGCCGCCGCCGACGACCAGCGGCAATGGCTGTGGAATCTCCAGGGCACGTGGCAGGCCCGCCAGCGTAAAGGTCGCACTGCGAATCAGTGCGTAGAGCAGATCGCGATGCAGGCCAGCCAGGAATCGTTCGGTATTGCTAGTCGGCGCGTTGAGCAAACCATCGAATGAGCGTCTGCGACTCGCCGCTTTGGGAAGATCCAAAATCGCTTCTCCCCCGTCGTCGAGCAGCGTGTCACCGAACTCTCTCGCGATTTGTTCGTCGAGCCAATCGCCTCCCTGCGGGACCGAGCACATCGCGAATTCAACGCCGCGATGTGCCACGACCAATTCGCTGGTGGCGGCTCCGAACGACAGGCCCAGGCCGCTGAATGAGTGCCGCGAAAGTTCCGCCAGCACCACCGACAATCCTGCGGACAACACTTGTGGAGAAAAACCCCGTAGCCGGATCAGCCGAGAGAAAAATTCCAGTTCGCTGCTAGTGGCCAGCGACTGGAACGATTCGCCTCCCGGAAGAGTAACACCACACATCTCTCCCGGCTGATCTGGCTCGCCGAGCAACGCGTCGACCAAAGCGGCCAACGATTGTCGGGCTACGGGGTCGTTCGTCGGAAGCCGCCCCTGAGGCATCAGGCGCTGCGGACGAACGTGAAACAACAACGAATACTCGGCGGCATTGTCGCCGACGATCGTCAACGCACCATCGCACACCGCGAACGGAATGCGACCCGCTTCCAGCAACGCGCGGTATTCCGGCGCGTCGGGCAACGGAGTAAACAACGCCTGCGCGGCACGGCCCATGAGCCGCTCGTCGCGACGGCGCACACAACGAATTTGAGAAGAGCCGATGTCTAGTCCAACGCTCATGCGTCGCGCTCCTCTCGTGTTTGAGTGATCTGTTTTTGAACGGCCGACAACGCCCGATCCAGCGGCCCGGCGGCTGGCGAACTGGACGCTGCTCCCGAAATAACCTGCGTTCCGGTTCCCGTCGCTCCCGACCGATCAATGCGAAACTTCTGAGATGTGGCGGTCGCCTGTTTTGGTGCGGCAGGTGGCTGACTTCTGACATCCGACTTCTGACCTCTGACCTCTGACTCCTGACTCCTGACTCCTGAGACCTGACTGCCACGCACCGGTTCCTGCAAATGCGGCTTCGGCAGCACATGACTCTGATCCAAGCGAATCGTTTTCGCCGGCTGCGGTCGGCCATGAAATTGCATCTGCGTCGCGAACGGCACACGCTCTTCGGTCAACGGCAGTTGGTCGTTGATGATGGCTTCCAGCGAATCGCGACGCACTGGTTTCGGAGAGAGGATTGTCGGCGAAGTCGGCGGCATCGCATGAGCCGTTTGTGTGCGACGACGCAACGACAAACTAAAACCGATGAGCGCGAGTAATCCGACTCCCGCCGTGAGGATCGGCGGCCAGATGGACCAACTCGAACTGGCAGTGTCGGCCTTTGATTCCGCTTCATCGAGATCCAAGTCGGTGAGTTGTTCCTGGTCCGCAAGAATCGGGCGGCGTTGACTATGAGCGTTAAGCAATGACGGCTCGTCCGGCGGATCATCGGCCATGATTGGCTGCGGCACGGGAGCGCGATCGTGCGGTTCGGCGGGAGGTGCCAGCACCATCTGTGAGTCGCGAGCAATGCGATCCTGTCCGCGCGGCGTCCCGCGAACTCCACCGGCCCGCTTGGTGGTGGCAGCTTCGGAGGGAGGGGGCGGAACCTCGGCGATGTCGGTAGCTGGTTCGCTGTTGGGTTGTGAGACCACCCGCGCGGCTTGCGGCAACGGCTGCGAGTCTTGCCAGGTTCCGACCGACGGCTGTGTGCGTGGCAATTGTGTTCGCGGCGACTGCGTCACATCGGGCGAGAGGTTTGTTCGCGGTGCTGGCTGCTGAGTCGTGTCGTCGTCGCGTTTGAGCTTGAACGGTTCCGGTAACGGAGCCAGCCGTGCGGCTCGGACCCCGTTCGGCGGGAAGATCAGCACTGTCTCGGAGGGCAACGGCGTCTCCGGCCGAGTTTGCCCGGCGGAGCGTTGGTTCGGCGGAGCGATGATTTTGATTTGCGAGGCCAAGCCTTCGTCCTGCCGCATCAGCGCCAGAATTTCATTGAGACTGGCATGTTCCCGGCGGAGCTTCAGCACCACCGGCCGGTCGACGAGATTCACAAAACCAATTTGAACCGCCGTGGACGATGCCTGCTTCGCGTTCGTGCTGCTCTGCGAGTTGTTCGTGGCTGAGGAATACTGCGCGTCCGCGATCACCAAGTCCCCCGCCATCAATTCAAACTGCGCGGCACCGGCATACGACGTCATCTGCAGGAGCCGGCCGTTGCGAATGATGCGGAACTGCCCGGAGGCGTCGCGGGCCAAACCGCCGATCTCTTTGAGCAAGTCGCCGAGCCTCACGCCCCGATTCTCAATCTCGTACACGCCGGGCCGAGTCACCTGGCCCAGCAATCCGACATAAGGTTGCTGCGTTGTATCGAGCGCCCACGAGACCTTGGATTGAGTTCGATTCGCACTCGCCGTCTGCGGCGAGCCATAGGGAGAGCCGGCTTGATTCCAACCCTGCTGAGGGAATTGTCCCTGTTGCTGCGGACCGAATTGCTGCGGATTGATCGAACCGTTGGGGCCATTGATTTGTTGTTGACCGTTTGACGGATTCCCAATCATTGGCCCATTCGACTCGTCGGCTCGCGACGAACCATTCGTCGGTTGACGAAACGGCGTTTGATCGTTGCCGTTCAAGCCCAGATTGTTCGCGATGTAAGGTGGTTGATTGGCCGGAGGATTCAGGTCGCCGCCGTTGACGCCGTATTGACTGACTCCTCCCGGCATCGTGCCGAGCTTCGTGAGCGGAAAACTGTCGTTGCTGATCGGTGATCCGTCGGCCGAGCGGTGCCACATTCCCAGCGACGGGCCGAACTCGCCCATCGAATAATTGACTCCGCCGCTATTCCACAGACCTTCACCCACCCAAGCCCCCGGATTGTGTCCGTGTCGCGCGTTGTTGATTTCCTCGATGAAGGGCTGCGATTGAAACGCCCACGCGGACGTGCCCGTGACGGCACTTCCCAGGCCGCATAAGACGGCGATCAAGCGTGACCAGCGATAGCTCGGCATGAGCGTTCCTTCAGACTCGACAACGGTGCCCGCGCACCCACTGCCTCTTGATCGGAATAGTCCGATCGTCCGCATCAGGTAATTTGGGGCCACTTTGCCGGTTAAGCGGAGCCGTCCGATTGTTGAGAACTTGCGGACGAGCGTGGTTCGCCCCAACTCGCCGAGTCCTTCCAAATTGACACGGATCGACCGGTCATAGCGATTTTCACCGGCCGTGCGGCGTGTTTCCGAATTGCCTCGCCACGGCCTCGCTCGCATCCCGAACGGTCGGAGTTTGTGACCTAGATTCGTAGACGTTGCGTGGCCACGCATCATTCAAATGAGCGGCACAGCGCTAGCCGAGATTATTCATGGCCTACTCATTGGGAAGCGCAGCGTGCTGCGATGTAACCCGAAGCGTCAGCGAGGGAGTGTGTGATGACTCCCTCGCTGACGCTTCGGGTTACATCGCAGCCCTGAATATTCTGAGCTGGCCGCCGGTCTTTCTCCACGACACCGGTGGCTAGCGCCATTCCGTTCAAAGTAAGAGCCCGGGTAATTCATGATCCGTCCTGTTTCCTCACTGCTTGAACCAAAGCGCCGGCTGGGTGACTTGCTGGTCACGCGCGGCTATTTGAGCGAAGAGCAGTTGCAGGTCGTGCTTGACGAGCAACGCTCGTCGCGCGGAGCGAAGCTGCTGGGCGAACTGCTGGTCGAACGGAGTTGGGCCAGCGAAGAGCAAGTCCTGGAATGCCTCGCCGTCGAGTTAGGGCTGCCGTACGTCAAACTCGATACCAGGCTGTTCGATGCCAAGATCGTGGACTCGCTGCCGCGCGACGTCATCGAGAAGCACACGGTTCTGCCGCTGTTCCGAGTCCGCAACACACTGACCGTCGCTGTCAGCGAGCCGACCAACGTCTTCCTGGTGGAGCAACTGGCGGAAGTCGCCAAGTGCGAGATTCAGATCGTCATCGCCGCCGCCAAAGACATTCGCCGCATGGTGCAGACCTATCTGCCCAACGAGCGGGTGTTCGTGATCGACGACATCATCGACGACGCGAAAGAGGACTCGGTCCGGCTGATCGAAGCGTCGGTCGAAGACATCGCCGCCGACGCCGTGGCGGCCGGTCAAAGCCCGATCATCAAGCTGGTCAATTACATCCTCTACAACGCCGTGAAGGACAAGGCCAGCGACATCCACATCGAACCGGGCGACCGGCTGCTGCGGATTCGCTACCGCGTGGACGGCGCGCTGTACCAGTCGCTCGAACTGCCGATGAACCTCGCGCCGGCGGTCGCGTCGCGCATCAAGATCATGGCCAGTCTCGACATCAGCGAGCGCCGTCTGCCGCAAGACGGACGCATTCATGTGCTGATGGAAAAACATCCGATCGACTTGCGAATCAGCACGCTGCCGGGTCAGTTCGGCGAGAAGGTCGTGATCCGCGTGCTCGACAACGAAGCGATCAACATGTCGCTGCAACAGCTCGGCTTCAGCGCCGACATCTACGAGCAGTTCCGGCAGCAACTCGAAAAACCCAACGGCATCGCGCTCGTCACCGGCCCGACCGGCAGCGGTAAGAGCACCACGCTTTACTCGGCGCTGAACACGGTCAACTCGATCGAGTCCAACGTCTGCACCGTGGAAGATCCGATCGAGTTTCAGTTGTCCGGCATCAATCAGTTCCAGACGAACGAGAAGATTGGCCTGACGTTCGGAGCGGTCCTGCGCAGTCTGCTGCGACAAGACCCGGACACGGTTCTGATCGGCGAAATCCGTGACGAAGACACCGCTCGCGTGGCGATCCAAGCGGCGCTCACCGGGCATCTGGTCTTCAGCACTCTGCACACGAACGACGCCTGCGGCACGGTCACGCGACTGCTCGACATGGGGGTCGAGGGCTATTTGCTGGCCGCCTCGCTGAACATGGTGCTCGCGCAGCGTCTCGGCCGCCGGCTCTGCCCGAAATGCAAGAAGCCGTACGACGCGCCGAAAGACGTTCGTCAAGTCATGGAACGCTACAGCCTCGAAGTCGAAACGTTCTTTCGACCCGTCGGCTGCAAGAAGTGCCGCAACACCGGCTTCTCCGGCCGCATCGCGATGCACGAATTGCTCGTCATCGACGACGGCATGCGCGAGATCATCGCCACGAATCCGACGCTGGGCGTGCTGCGCGAAGCCGCGCGGCAGTCAGGAATGATCACGCTCCGTTACGACGGACTCCGCAAAGTCAAAGAGGGCATCACCACGGTCGAAGAAGTGCTGCGGTGCAGCAACGAAGGCTGGGCACCGCCGAAGAAGTCAGACGGGGAGAATTAGAGAAGGGGACAGATGGGGACAGATAGGGAGAGTGGGAGAGAGGGTGGGGAGCTGAAAACGTCGGGTTGACGATGGTTTGCGTTCGGCTGGGATTTGTTGCGTTTGAGGCCCGAAGGGTCGCCACTCGATAGCCCAGGGCGCTAGGGATCGGCGAAACGACGTTGGTCTTAAGCCCCAAAGGGGCGTGACTCGCGCAATCGTCAGACGAGTCACGCCCCTTTGGGGCTTAAAACCTGCGTTGTGGTGTGTACTGCGTTGTGGTGTGTACCCAGGGCTAGCGCCCTGGGCTATCGAGTCACGCCCCTTTGGGGCTGAAGCCACGAAACAATAGGAAACAAATCATGCGATTCATTTACCAAGCCAAAGACACGAATGGCTCGCTGAAGTCGGGCGAGTTGAACGGCGATAGCCAGGAAGCCGCGACGACACAGCTTCGTCAGCAGGGCCTCTATGTGGTCTCGCTGGAGGCCGCCGCGGAAAGTACCGCCAAGCCAGGATCGTCGCTGTTCGCGAAGCCGATCACGCGGCGGGACATCGTCGAGTTTGCCAGCCAGTTGGCGGTCATGGTCGATGCCGGAGTGCCGATTTCCAGCGCGCTCGAAGGATTGGCCGGGCAGACTGACAACCCGTCGATGAAGGCGCTCACCGTGCGTCTGCAAGACAGCGTGCAAGCGGGCGACGACCTGTCGATCGCACTGTCGAAGTATCCCAAACATTTCGACAAGGCATTCGTGAACCTCGTCAAAGCCAGCGAAGCGAGCGGCCAGCTTGGCCCGATGCTCGAACGGATCGCGACGCAATACCGCACCGAATCGGAAATGCGATCGAAGATCAAAGGCGCTCTGATCTATCCCGCGGCGATGTGTACGATGTGCGTCGGCGTGGTGGTCTTCCTGCTGACTTACGTCTTTCCGAAGCTGATGCCCATGTTCGCCGGACGTGAGAAGGACATCCCCGGTGCGACCAAATTCTTGCTGGCGCTCTCGACCTCGATGACCACTTATTGGCCGTGGTATCTGGGGGTGTCGCTGGTCTTGCTCGCGATCGGCATCTTCTTGTTTCGCCAAGAGTCGGGACGCATCGCTCTGGACTGGATGAAGATTTATTTGCCGCCATTCAACGGGCTGTCGCGCAAGGTCGCGCTCAGTCGCAGCCTGCGGACGCTCTCGACCACGCTCAACGCCGGAGTGCCGATGCTCGAAGCGCTGGAACTCAGCGGCGGGACGTCCAACAACCATTTCTACGAAAGCTGTTGGAAACGGGTCGGCGAGCAAGTCACCACTGGCCGCCAGATTCACGAGGCTCTGCAAGGCCAAGCGCTGTTTCCCAAAATGGTCGTGCAGATGATCGCGTCGGGTGAAAAGACCGGACGGCTGGGAAAAGTTTTGGAGAAAGTCGCCGAGTATCTCGAACGCGAAGTCGCCAACGCCGTGAAGACGGTCACGAGCCTGCTCGAACCACTGATCATCACGGTCCTGGGAAGCGCCATCGGCGGCATCGCCATCGCCATGCTGTTACCGATCTTCAAGCTCAGCAGTCCGGCGCGGTAACGCGCTCGGCAAGCGACAACTAACCGAAGCGTCAGCGAGGGCGAACGCTTCACGACGTGATCCATCCTCGATTTCGACCGCTGTGAAGCGCTCGCCCTCGCTGACGCTTCGGGTTAGTTCGACGATGGCGTTCGCGCGAGAATCAACGCCCCGTCTCCGCGATCTTCGTGTAGACGGCACGTGCGGCTTCGAGCTGGTTCTGCACATGCTTCCGCAACTCGTTGTTCGGCACGCGATCGCGCAATCGCAGCGCGAGCGAGAGCCGGTCGATCCATTTGAGAAACAACTCCGCATCCGCGCGTGCTCCCGCCGGACTGCCGGCGACCTCGACATAGATCGGGCTCGTGTGCGCATCCAGCGAGCCGACTGGATGATCGACGTTGCCCGGACCGGAGGCTCGCAACGCCAGCCAGCCGCTGCGGTCGAGCTTGATGGACTTCTCCAGCGTCGCACTTTGTTTGCTTTCCGATAGCGGCACGCTTGCGACGACTTCGCCGTTGTAGAGCACATCGACCTTCGCCATCGGGAAGTGCGATTGCGCCTTGGCGATCACATTTAACTCACGCGTGGCCTCCAGCTTGATCGTGTCGCCGAGTTGAGCCGTACCGATCGAAAACTCCAGCATCGGCCCGTTGGTCACGAATGAGCGGCCGGCGCGCAAACCGTCGATCCACTTGGCGTAATCCAGCGGCCCGTCGATCTTCACATAGACTCGATCGCCACCCGGCAAGCGGCTGACCACGCGATTCAAAAAGACGTCGGTTCCCGCCGAGGCCGGCAGGCGAAAACCGCAGTTCAACAACCGATGCCACAGCACCGTCGTGCCGGCATACGAGGCGTTCAAATCCAGCGAGTCGATCTTCCCCAGCGCGACATCCACCGGGATCCCTTTGCCCGTGTAGGGATTCTGATACGGGTCTTCGGGGTTCTGCGCGACGTGCGTGTAGTTGACGTGACCCCGTTGCCAATGCGTGCGGTCGGCGATGTCGCTGTTGGTCGGGATGTCCCAGGGATTCGTCGTCTCCTTGAAGCCAGTCATGATCGGTTCGACCAACTGCTTCAAGTTGACCAGCGTCATGTGGCCCCAGATCGTGCTGCGAAACTCCTGATTCCAATACAGCAGCGTTTCGTTCGTGGAGACAGGATCGAGCCGTCCACGAAAGTGCTCGCGATCGAAGATGCCGTCGGTGTCCGAATTCGCCACCACGAAATTGCAAACGCCGATCCCCTCACCAGCGCACTGCGTCAGCATCGTCGCCGGTGAGTTGTACCACTGGCCGTAGCCGTAGTTCGCATGGATGTGATTCTCGCCGGAGTACCAGCCGCGCTTCGCCGGATCGGCCCAGTGTTCGAGCGACAGCTTCACCTCAGCCGTCTGGTCCGCCGTGATCTCGATCTCGCGCGACAGCGGCCGATATTCAAGACCGTGATATGCCCGCAAGCGATACTTGCCGGCGGGCAAGGTCCACCCGGCCGATTGCTCACAATAAAAATGTCCGACATCGTTGAGCGTGCGATACAGCGATCCCGGCGGGGCGGCGAGTTTGCCATCAACCTGTGTAATCGACACCCGCGCGGTGACGGCATCGCCACTCGCCTGATCGACCGTCGCAACCTTGAGCCGCCCCGTCGGTCGGCCGAATTCCAGCCGTTCGACTTTGACCACACGATCCGATTCGTCCGCCAAGTCGCGCACGACCAATGAAGTTGGCCCGCGTTGATTGTCGGTGAAGACCAACCAGCGCCCGTCGCGAGACACCGACGGCCGATCCTCATCGGCTTGTCCCAACGTCAGCTTCCGCATGCGTTGCAATGATTCGCGCAGCGGCAAATGCCAGAGGTCATTGTGAGCCTGCCCGCCGCCGAGTTCGCTGACGACGTACAACCCCGACCCGTCCGCCGACCAGCAGAGATCATGAACGCGCGACGGGAACCGGAACAGCTTCTCCGGCTCACCGCCGTTGATCGAAACGCGCCACACATCGGCCGAGACGCCATCATTGCCCGTCTGCTGCCCCGGTTGATCGAGCGTCGTTGTGAACGCGGCCCATTGCCCGTCCGCCGATGCGGCGAAACGGCCCCATTGCGGTGCCGGCGCGAGTGTCTTCGTCTCACCCGTCTTCCAATTCACCCAACTGATGCCCGTCGCCTGCCCGTCCACACGCAGCACTCCGAACACTCGGTCTCCCGGCAGCCACTCGATCTTTTGAAACGCCACCGTGCCGAGCACTTCGATGCGCTTCGGCACAGTCACCGCCTGACCGGTCTTCGTGACGATCCTCAAATCACCCGCACCGAATCGCGGCGAATTGACGTAAGCGATGTGCTCGCCGTCCGGAGACCACGTGGGCTCGATATCAAATCCCGCGTCATGCGTCAGCCGAGTCATCGCGCCGCCGACACGCGGGATCGTCCAGATCGCTCCTTGATACGACACCGCAATCGTCTGCCCATCCGGCGAGATGCGTGGCTGCACGGCCCCGATGGATTGTGAAATCACCGGAGCAATCTGCGGAGGCACCCGCTGCACAGCGGCCAACAAGCCAGCCAACGCGAGGATCGTGAACAAGCCCAGGAAAAGCCGTCGCATGTTGTCCCTTTCGAACTGGGGTCAGGTCTTCAAATTTCATTTTTGGCCCAGCGATCTGCCATCGACCTTCTTATCATGTCGCCATTTCAATTCACATCGTGCGTGATTCGCTGTGCTAAAAATGAAATTTGAAGACCTGCCCCGGTTCGCGGGCGGCAATGAATTCGCGGCGAAAAACCACCTCTGAATCGGTCTGGACCTGTTTTTCGAGTCGTGGCTACCATCCCGCCCCTTTCCGACCTTCCTGTCTGTGCGCGAGTCGACGCTGACCGCGTCCTGTTTCAATTTCCGTTCGGTGGAATGGAGTCTGCCGTGATGCGTCTCACTCGTTTATGGATGTTGGGTGTTTGTCTCGCCGCCACCAGTCTGGCGACGCCGGGTTCGGCCGCGGACAAGATCGAAGCGATCAAAGGCAAGAAGTATGTCCTCGGCAAGCAGCATGGCCCGTGGATGATCATGGTTGCCAGCTTGGCCGAGCCGCCGCCGGAATTCCGCATTGACGGGCCGACCAAGGAGCAGGCGGCTGACGATCTCGTTTACGAACTTCGCAAGAAGAACATTCCGGCTTACGTCTATGAGCAGAAGGAAGAGATTCAGCCGCTGAGCACGATCAATCGCGGCGGCAAGTCGGTGCGCCGCGAAGTCCGATCCAAGGATCATCGCATCTGTGTCGTCGCCGGGAATTATCAGTCGGCGGAGGAAACTCTCGCTCAGAAAACGATGAATTGGATCAAGACGTTCAATCCGAAAGAGCTTTCCGATCACGCCGTCTTTCATCCGACGCCGGGGCGGCCCAGTGTGCTCAGCGGAGCGTTTCTGACCATCAATCCGATGCTCTCCGCCGATGAGATCGCGCAGCGCAAGATCGATCCGCTGTTGTTGCAGCTCAACGCCGGCCGCAAGTACTCGTTGCTGGGGAACCCGGAGAAGTTCACGCTGGTCGTGGCCTCCTTCCGTGGCAAAGCGCAGTTGGTCAGCAAACCTTCCGATAACGAATTCGAGATTGGCAAGTCGCTCGACGAAGCGGGCCGCAACGCCGAAATCCTCTGCCATGCCCTGCGCGAGCGGAATCTGCATCTCGGTCGCCAGTACGAAGCCTACGTCTGGCACGAACGGGATCGCTCCCTGGTTTGCGTCGGAGGCTTCAACTCCGACAAAGACCCAACGGTGGCGCAAACCTACGGGCTGTTCGCCGAATGCAAACAGAAGCATCCGCAAACGCAACTCGACGTGATGATGCCGCGATCGTTGCTCGTGCCCGAACCGGATAAGTCCAAGTGGACCTTTCCCAAGCTCACGAATGCCATCAAACGCGACCGCACCGTCGAACCGTTGCCGAAACACACGTTTGCCTTCGACCCCAAGCCACAGTTGCTGCTGGTGCCGAAGTCGAGTAACAAATCCAGCCGAGGGGGATGACTCGCGGCCGAATCGCTCCGCCCGGCTGTTCCTCGTGAGCCGCAAGGCGCTAGCCGCGGGTCGATGAAGACAACCCGCGGCTAGCGCCTTGCGGCTCACTGGATTCAGACGACTTTTCGATTTTTCAGGAGCCGCCGCATGTCCTCTGATCCCGCTGCGCCGAGCGATTCGCCAACGGCCTCGCGCCCCGAACTGCTCCGCGTGCTCGGCCTGGGCATTGCGATCGCGATGGTGGTCGGCAACACGATCGGCTCAGGCATTTTTCGCAAGCCAGGACTGATCGCGGCCGACGCGGGCTCGTTCCCGCTGATCATCGCCGGTTGGATTGGTGGCGGACTGGTTTGCCTGTTGGGCGCGCTCTGCTTCGCGGAACTTGCTTCGATGCTGCCGCGTGCCGGTGGCATGTACAACTATTTGAAGGAAGCCTACGGCAAGCCGGTCGCATTCTTATACGGCTGGAGCGAGTTCTTCTTCGGCACGCCCGCCTCTTGCGGAGCTCTGGCGATCATGATTCTCGAAACGCTGGCCGTCGTGTTCAAAATCCCTTTACCACTCAACGAACTGTTGCTGGTGATTGGCTCGGTGCTGCTGATCATGTTCGTCGCGATGGTGAATGTGCTGGGAGCCATTTGGGGCGGCCGGGTCCAAGGAGTGACCACCGTTATCAAAGCGGGCATGGTGGGATTGATCGCGTTGTCGCCGTTCTTATTGATGCTTTTTGGCAGTTCGTCACTGAGCTGGGACAACTTCACGGTCCCCTTTGATCCCACGGCTTCGACGCTTCCCAAAGAGACGCTCGAAAAGATGACGGTGCCCAAGTATTCGACGCTGCCGTCACAGATGGCCGCCATCCTGCTGGCAGTGATGTGGTCTTACAACGGCTGGGATGGAGTCGCTCCCGTCGCCGCCGAGGTTCGCGATCCAGGCCGCAACATCCCGCGTGCGCTGTTTGGTGGCGTGGGCATTTTAATTCTGGTCTATGTGGGAGCCAACGTGGCCTATCACGGTGTGCTCAACATGACCGAACTGGTCGATACGCCACAGAGGACCGCCCAGACCATGTTGGCCAAACAAATGGGAGTCTTCGGGGAAAGCTGGGCCACGATCTCGGTCACGGTCCTGTCGATCGTGATCGCCATCAGTTCGTTCGGAGCGATCAACAGCAACCTGATGCAAAGCCCGCGCGTGGCCTACGCGATGGGACACGACGGCGTGTTCTTCGAGAAGCTCAGCCATGTCCATGCTCAATTCCGCACGCCCACCATCGCGATCTGCACGCAGGCGACGATGGCTTCGCTGATGGTCGTCGGAGCCAGAATCTCCAAACACTATGTGACTGCTCTGCAAAATCGTGACTTATTCGACATCCTGACCGACTACGTCATCTTCTCGGCCAGCGTGTTCCTGGTGCTGTCGGTGATCGGCGTGATCGTCCTGCGTTTCAAACATCCCGAATGGGAGCGACCGTATCGCACGCTGGGCTATCCGGTGACACCGCTGCTGTTCGTCGGCTTCTATGTGTGGTTCCTGCCGACGGCGTATCGGCTGGAATCGTTTGCCGCACATGTCGCGGCGATTTTGATTCTGCTGGGGCTGCCGGCTTATTTCATTTACGCCGCCGTCAAACGGAAATCTCCCGCGTGAGGGGTCAGGTGTTCTGATTTCTGTTTTGATCCCGCAATCCACCCAAACCTTGGATTGCAGACAAGCACTCGATCAACGGTTCGCTCTCCATTGCAACAGCAAAACAGAAATCAGAACACCTGACCCCGGCTCCCCCGGCTCACGCGTTTCAACACGAAAAAACATCTGGGAACAACCGCCGTGGACTCAACCGATCTCTCGCCGCTGCCGCAACTGATACCTCGTCGCCAGATTCATGGCATCTCGGCGATCTTGTTGCCGTTCTCGGAATCCGGTGCGGTCGATTGGCCCGCCTTCGACGCGCATCTGTTGCGGACTGCCGAGGCGGGACTGACTCCTGCCGTTGATATGGATACCGGCTTCGTGCATCTGCTTGACGGCGAGACCTATCGTGAAGTGCTGCGGCGCACGCAAGCGGTGCTCGATGGCCGCACCTTTGTCGCCGGAGCGTTCGTAGGCGATCAACCGGGAGCGAATTTTGATCTCGCGGGATATCAACGCCAGATCGGACACATTCAGCGAGCGGGCGGACTGCCGATCCTGTTTCAATCGTTTGGTTTGGTCGAGCTGCCGCCGGACAAACTGATCGAGGCGTATCGCGCGATCGGCCGAAGCTGCGATCATTTCCTGGCGTTTGAGCTGACTCCGCTGCTGGCAAAGTTCGGCGCGATCTATGACCTCGACACGTTCGCTGGATTGCTGGAGATCCCGCAGTGCATCGGCGAGAAGCATTCGTCGTTTCAGCGCGAACCGGAATGGCAGCGGCTGCGGCTGCGCGACGAGCTGCGGCCGGACTTCACCGTTTACACCGGCAACGATTTCGCGATCGACATGGTCATGTACGGCAGCGACTACCTGCTCGGCCTGAGCACGTTTGCACCGGACCTGTTCGCGAAACGGGATGCGTATTGGTCTGTCGGCGATCCGCGCTTCTTTGAGTTGAACGACCAGTTGCAGTATCTGGGCATGTTCGCGTTCCGCTCGCCGAGTCCCGCGTACAAGCATTCGGCCGCGCAATTTCTGAAGCTGCGCGGCTGGCTCACCTGCGACCACACGCACCCCGGCAGCCCGCCGCGTCCGGCCAGTGACATCGACGTGCTCCGCGAGATCGGCCAGCGCCTGGGCGTTGTCGACTGATTGCAAGGGCGATTAGTCGCTCAGTCCCATGCTGGCCAGAATCTCGCGTAACAATTCAATCGGCACACCGGCGGACCAGGCGGCGGCGACGGCGGGGAGCCAATGCTCACGCTCGATGGGACCGGACGATTCGATCCCCTTCAGTGGGAGAAAGAAGGCGTTCGGACCGGTGCCGAGGATCAAACTGTCGTGCAGAAAAAATGCGACTCGGCCGCCACGACCTTGATGCTCGCGCAGTCGAGCGGTTTCTCCCACGGTCGAATACAGAATCATGTGACCGCGGCAGGCGGAGAGCAGTTGGTCGATGTGCGGCGCGTCCGCGGGGACGATCGCCGCCCCTTCCGGCGGCACGGCACGAACCAGCGGCAGCACTCCGTGGAGGAGATTCTCTGAGGACGCAGACGGACTCGCCGCAGCGAGGCTCGAAAGGACTGAGACGTCGCAACGCTCGCATCCCAATCCGTGCAGGCGGGCCTCGTCCGGTTGGCTTTCGAAGATCGCGGCCTCGACACACGGGTGCAGCAACAACGAGCGGATGCGATCCTGGTCCGAGCCGCGCAGCAAATACGGTCGCTGGCCATCCACGGAAATCTCACAGCCCAGAGTGATGCCGACGCGCCGGCCGAGCTTGCGCAGCAGACCGGCAATGAGCAGACCGATTTGACTGGCCTCCGATCCTCCCGCGATGCCGATGATCGGGATGCGTCCATCCGCGCCGCTGGGAAACATCAGCTCGACGATCGCATCGCCGACCGGTTGCGGATGCCCATAAAGCGGCTCGACGTGCATCAACAATCCGGGGCCGGCGTTGACCTCGATCAGCATCCCGCCTTGCTCTTCCAGAGGCCGACCGATGTCTTCGGCGACGACGTCCAACCCCGCGATGTTCAGGCCGATGGTTTGCGCGGCGAGCACCGCACGCTCGGCCACGGCGGGATGAACCTGGCCAGTCACGTCGGTCGTCAGGTCGCCGTTGACCCTCACGACGACCTCTTGTTCGGCGGCGGGAATCGATTCCGGCGTCAGCCCTTTGCGTTTGAGCATCACCAGCGAGACCTCGTCCAGTTTGATCATGCCCAGCAAGTCGGTGTAGTTCTCGCCGCGCAGCGGATCGCGATTCACCTCCTCAATCAATTCGGCCAGTGTGCTGCGACCATCGCCGCTGACGACATCGTTCTGTCCGCGAGCCGCCGCGATCAGCCGGTTGCCCACCACCAGCAACCGATGCGCTTGTCCGCGAGCGAACGTCTCGACGATCACGCCGGTCGTTCCCGCTTTGTTTTCCCGATGCGCGAGATCGAATGCTTCGGCAATTTCTCCACAGGTCATCAGATCGAACGAGATGCCTCGGCCGTGATTCGCGTCGCGTGGTTTGAGGACAACCGGAAAACCGATCTCGCGTGCCACCGCGCACGCCTCATCGGCTGTGTAGGCGACCCGACCTTGCGGGACCGGCACGCCGACGTTGCGCAGCAACTTTTTCGTCAGCTCCTTGTCTTGAGCGATGTCTTCGCCAATCGAACTGGTCTCGTCGGTTTCGGCGGTCCAAATGCGATGCTGTCGCGCCCCTTCTCCCAATTGCACGAGACTCTCGCTCGTCAGTCGCCGGAAGGGCACATTCCGCACTGCCGCCGCGTGTAAGATCGCGCGCGTGCTCGGCCCCAGCCGCACGTTGTCCGCCAGATCGACCAGCTTGCGAATCTCCGCCGGCGCATCGAACGGCCCAGCGTTGGGTGTGCCAATTTTGCCTGGCGCGATGAATACAGAGTTGTCAGAATGAGGTTGAAAATGTTCGGAACCTCTTTCTGGAGTCGATCATGGATGATGTCCCACAAGTGAAATCCGAGTTGTTGATGCCAGCGGTTCGGGAGCAGG
>CAMDEA010000132.1 GCA_945893045.1 Planctomyces sp. SH-PL62 | reverse complement strand
GCGAAGAAGTCGGCGACTTCGGGGTGCGGCAGGATCAGGAATTTTTCTTCGGCCAGGCCCTGCACCACGCACTCGGCGACGTCTTCGACGGTCAGGGCGTGCGACTGCAAGAACTGATGGATCGGGTCGCTCGCGTCGAGCATGTCGGTCTGCACGCCGGAGGGGCACAGGCAGGAGACTCGAATGCCGGCGCGGCGATGGTTGATCGACAGCCACTCGGCGAACGCGATCGTCGCGTGCTTGGTCACCGAATACGCCGCCGAGCCAACCTCGGTCAGCAAGCCGCCCGCCGAGGACGTTTGCAGAAAGTAGCCGTGACCGCGAGCCAGCATGCCCGGCAAGGCGGCTCGCGCGGCGTAGACGTTCGACATGACGTGCAGATTCCAGAGATGCTGCCAGTCGGCGTCGGGCGTTTCGGCTCCCCCTTTGACCGTGGCTCCGGCATTGGAACAAAACAGATCGACGCCGCCCCAACGCTCGTCGGCGAATCGCACCAGATGTTGGACGTGGGCCTCGTCGCAGACATCTCCGGCGATGGCGATGCCGGAGACTTCTTTGGCGACTTCTTCGGCCGCGTCGGGATTCAAGCTCGCGACGATCAGCCCGCGCGGACGTTCTTGAGCGAAGCGCTGGCAGAGTGCTCGGCCGATACCGTGGCCTCCGCCGGTGACGATGATGACTTTGTCGGTGAGCTGCACGGCTGCGTTTCTGGATGAGGAAGGTGGCTGGTTGAAGCGCGCGGCAGTCTCTTGGATTTTGGGAAATGCTCAAAGATCAAAACGGCTCTTGCTTGATGCGGGGACATCACAGCATGTCCCGATGCGACGTACTTTCGATTGCGATTTAAGCCGGAGGCTTTTCAGCGATTAGCCGGGGGTCGCGCAGCGCACCCCCGGAATCGAGTTAGACATT
This sequence comes from Planctomyces sp. SH-PL62, assembly GCA_945893045.1. Lineage (GTDB taxonomy): Bacteria > Planctomycetota > Planctomycetia > Planctomycetales > Planctomycetaceae > SXKJ01. Next base: position 20,846 of record CAMDEA010000132.1, on the reverse strand, counting down.
GCTTTTGCATCCCGGCAGGGATGCCAGCGCTGGCATCCCTGCCGGGATGCGAATGAATTGTCTGGCCATTACCGGGGGTGTGCTGCGCGACCCCCGGCTAATCGCTTACAAGCCTCCGGCTTGTGGCTCAGTCATCATCGCCGTTCTTCAAATGAACAACAGCGCCAGGCTGATGCTCAGGAAGAATACGCCGCAGAGCACGATGCCGATTTGATGAAACCAGCCGGGTTGGATTTCTTTCGGCAGCAGCTTGCGATTCACGTACAGCGACATCAGCGACGTCGAGCCGAGCGCGATGTTTTGCAGCACGGCGGCGAACTTCGCGATCTGCACGGCGGGAAAGAGAATCAGGATCACCAGCCCGCCGACGGCGTAGATCGCCATGATGCCGTAATAGATGTAGCGCACTTCGCCGAGCTGTCGCACGCGCGAGCTGGCGTTCCATAGCATGTCGGTCCAGCGGCGAGAAATCTGGTCGCCGGTGCTGACTTGTCCGGGAGTCAGCACCAAGAAGCCGCAGAGCAACGTCAGGAACCAGAACAGCGAGGCATACGACGGATACCGCGCGGCAATCCCTTCGGCCGACATCGCGGCGGCTCGGTCGCCGACGACGCTGGCGTTGCGGATGAACTCCAGCGACATCATGCACGGCAACGCCATGCCGATCACCGACGCCGCCATCCAGATCGCTTGATCGCGGCGAATGTGTTGCATCCAGCCGGACCATTTGGATTTGTTCGCGTCGTCGAGCGGAAATACTTTGCCAGTGTGCGACAGCGCGACCGTGATTCCTCCGCATGCGCTGGGGATCGCGCCGACGTGACAGCCCATGCCCCAGCCTTTGTCGCGCGCGTAGTTCGAGAACATCGTATTCGTCAGCCCGCCCGCCCCAGCGATGGCCACGAACGCCACGACCATCGCCCAGTCCAGCGGCGGCAATCGGCCATGCTCGCTGACGTAGTTGAAGGCGTTCACATACGCGAGACCTTCGTGCTGCAAATGATTCGCCAGCCGCGAGCGGTGCGGTTCCGGGACTTGATCCAGCGCTGAGTACGTTGCGGAGCGCAGGCTATGCACCTCAATTCGTGACGGCCGAAATGTGTGGTTGTCGATCACGTCCCCTTCGACAATCAGCCAAGCGTCGCCGACGCTCTCGAACTCAATGACAAATCGCTTGGTACCGACCAAGGCTTTCGTTCTTTCCAGAATGGCATCTCGTACTTGGCGCTCGGCTTCGCTGAGCTTGTCGGCAATTGCCAGGTTGAACTTCGACCGCTCGCTACCGCGGATGATCTGCAACTCGCCCGTGACAGAGTCGTCTTTTCGTTCCCAGGTTCCTTTCGCCAGAACCTCCATGCCGTCGCCGACGTGCCGCACGTTGAAATGCCGATCGACGATCAGCGTGTTCGGTCGCAGTGGCACCGTCCCGAATGCGAAGAAGCCCGTGACGACATCCCACATCACAGGAGCCGAGACCATCGTCACCGCGATGATCGACAAGTAACCGAGCACGACGACGAGTTTCGCCGCCATGATCTTTTCGAGCATCCGATAGACCGTGCCTCCGAATAGCAGCGGTATGAAGCACAGCAGAAAGATCGCTATGCCCAGTCCACGCACGAGCAACATGTCTTCCGGACGCGGCAGCCGGCCGAGGAACGCCGCCGCCAGCGGCACAGCCGCGTTCGAGGCGTTGTATGGAAAGAACGAAGCCACATCGAGCACCCCAAAGAAGACGATCCACGCCATCGGCCCCGGCCACGTCCGCAAGATGCCGACGTTCATCGGCTCGCCGCAGTAGATCGCGTACCGCATAAACATCAGGTTGGCGAAGCCCTGCAATACGATGCTGATCATCGCCAGCCAGAACAGCGACGCTCCGTACTGAGCCGACACGACCGGGCCGAACAACCACTCGCCCGTGCCGATGCTCGTGCCGGCGAGCACGACGCCGGGACCAATCAATGCCAACCACAACTTCCGTCCCGAACGGGGAGGCTCCGGCAAGTTTTCGATTTCCCAAGGAGCCAGTGCGCCGGCAGCAACGGTGGGCGTGTTGGTCATAGCGTTCCTTTGGACTGCGGCGATTCATCGCCGTTTTCAATTGCGGAGGAACCGAGTTCGTTTGTCGGAAAGCGAATTTGTGGGAAGAGACCAGTCTTTCCCAGAACCGACGAGTCCCACATGGCCGCTCAATAGCGTAACACCGTCATCGAAAACCTGCCCGCGGATGCCGCGGCGTCTACAGCGAAGTCGTCCAGTGAATCCAACATATCAACGCGGGATGTCCGGTGGCAGTCAGCGTCGCCCGCCTTGATAACGCGGTCATGCAGCAGGCAAGTCGCAGTTCCAACGTATTGAATTCCGTTGGAACGCGAGTGCCCTGCCTTTCTTCGCCAGCAGGGGTTCCGTTCGAGGTCGGTCGACTTTGCCTGCTTGATACAGCTTGCCTGACCGGCTATTCGGCTGGCGCGGGGCGGCGAATTCTGCTTGAAGCCGTGTCGCGACGGCAGCCGAAAGGCGATGATTGCCCCCCTTTCTCGACACCACTAGACTGCCCAGCCAATACACGGCACGGTGCGGTTGTTTTCGTCGCGGAGTCTGCGTTGCGAGCCATCATCAGCGACATTCATGGAAATCTCGAAGCCCTCGATGCGGTCCTCGCGGACATTAACTCGCAGGGCATCAAAGAGGTTTATTGCTTGGGTGATATCGTCGGCTACGGCCCCAACCCGCGCGAGTGCATCGACCGGGTGATGAGCTGTGATCTGGTGATCCTCGGCAACCACGATCAGGGAGCACTGTTCGATCCCGAAGGCTTCAACGCCGGGGCCGAACGGGCGATCTTTTGGACTCGGCAGCAGCTTGAGACCGGCGAGAACAGCGAACGCCGCTGGGAGTTCCTCGGCGAACTACCCCGCATCCGCCGCGAACCGGGATTGCTGTTCGTGCATGGCTCGGCCCGCAATCCGCTCAACGAATACGTCTTCCCGGAAGACATCTACAACCAGCGGAAGATGGAACGCATCTTTGGACTGGTGGAACGCTGGTGCTTCCAAGGGCACACACACATCCCCGGAATCTTCTCCGAGGATTTGAATTTTATGTCTCCGGAAGAAGTCAATTTTGAGTACCGGCTGACGAATACGAAGCACTTAATCAACGTCGGCTCGGTCGGCCAGCCACGGAATGGAGTCCCGGATTCGTCTTATGTGGTGCTCGATGGCGACAAGCTGACGTACCGCCGCGTGAAGTACGACGTCGAAAAGACGATCAAGAAAATCTATGACATCCCGGAACTCGACAACTTCCTGGGTGACCGACTCCGCGACGGTCGCTGAGCTGACTGTCGTGATCGGAATCGAGATGGGGTGCGACTGCGCACCCTTTTGTTTTTATTTGGACTGCGGTTTTATTTGGACTGCGGTGATTCATCACCGCTTTCCCTTCGCGGCGAAGCGGCTTTCTTTCGACAGGAGTGACACCAGTCACCCGCGAAAGAAAAGCGGCGATCAATCGCCGCACTCCAAAGGCTTCTCAGAAAAGTGACATGGACCAACAACGTCGATTGCTGCTCTTCACGGTGTTCTCGTTTCTCATCCTGTTCGGTTGGATGAACATCGGGCCGAAGTGGTTTCCGGGAATGTTTCCACCGCCGAAACCGGACCCGAAACTCGTCGCAAAAAATGAAAACGAGCCTGAAGAATCTGCCGAGCAGGAGAAGCCGGCGAATTTGGACAAGGCCGATTCACCAGAAGCGGTCGTTGATGCCAAGGTGCTGGAGCATCCGACGAAGACCGTCGTCATCGGCTCGGATGATCCGAAATCCGGCTACGGGTTGAAGGTCACATTGAGCACCGTTGGTGCGGGAATCGTCGCCGCGGAACTCAACGACTCGCGCTACAAGGCACTCAAGCCTCGGCAGCCGGGAGCCGCCGTGCAGCAACTCCGATTGCTCGGCGACAATTTGACGGGTGACTTACTCCCGCTGGCACCGCCACCACATCCGGTGACGGGGCAACTCACGATTGATGAGGTCAACAAGCAACTGAAGAAGCTCGACAAAGACGCCAGCCTTGCGACGGTGAACTGGGAGATGGTCGAGAACGATGTTGTGGCGGACGGAGATGCGAAGGGAATCTCGAAGAGTGTCACGTTTGCCTTCAAGTCGCCGGACGGCGTTTGGGAACTCCGCAAGAAGTACGAACTCCGCCGCTGGGAGAAAGCCGACGCGCATCGCGATGAAGACCCCACGGGCTATGAACTCGATATGCAGTTGAGCTTCCGCAACCTTTCCGCCCGCGCGCGGCCACTGATTTACGACTTGCAAGGTCCGGCGGGCTTGCCGCTGGAGAATGCCGAGAACGCCAGCAAGTTCCGCGATGTGAAGTTCGGTTTCCGCGAGAAAGATGGGGACTTGGTGACGGGAGCTCAGACGAGCCACGAGATCGTCAAAGCGTTCGACAAAGGCAAGCTCGAAAATCATGTGGCTGGCGACCGCACGTTTCAGTACGTCGGCATCGACACGCAATACTTCACGGCGTTGTTCTTGCCGCAGGATGTTGCCCGCCGGAACGCCCGATTGGCGGCGCTGGCGGAAGAGGCGAGCAAAGAGTCCGGGGAAAAGATCACCGTGACCGACCTCATCGCCGGCTCAAAGAATGTCCCGGAGGAACTGGCGGCGCAAGCCAAAGACTTGCTCGCACAACCCGCTTCCTATCTCGACTTCGCCAAGCCGGAGGTCGTCAAGAAAAACGACGCATTGCCGGCTCAGAGCGAAGTCAGCGTCCGCTTCCATTCGACCGAGCAAGTCGTCCCCGCCGAGTCGGAGATCACGCACGAGTATCTCGTTTATCTCGGACCGAAGCGGGCCACACTCTTGGGGCCGCCGCCTCTGCAGGCGGGCACGGTCATCGACTTCAGCGGGTTCCTGATCATTCCAGCATCAATGGTGGCCGGCATCGCCGGGTTTCTGCTGTGGATTCTGAATGGCTTTCACGGGGCCGGACTCCCCTACGGCATCTGCATCATGCTGCTGACGGTATTGGTCCGCAGTTGCATGTTCCCGATCAGCAAGAAACAGGCGATCAACGCCAAGCGGATGAAAGAGATGCAACCGCGGCTCGCCGAGCTGAAGGCCAAGTATCCCGACGACAAACAAAAATTCGCCGAAGAACAAATGAAGCTGTTCGCTGAGACCGGCTTCAATCCGCTTAGCGGCTGCCTGCCGGTGCTGATGCAACTGCCGATTTTCATCGGTCTGTATCAGTCGTTGAGCAGTTCGGTCGATTTACGTCGCGCGCCGTTCCTGTGGTTCGACAATCTCGCCGCACCGGACTCGCTTTTTTCTTTGCCATTCAAGATGCCGTTCTTGGGCACTGAGTTCAATCTGCTGCCGATCATCACGACGAGTCTGTTCCTGTTCCAACAGAAGATGCTGATGCCGCCGCCGACCGACGAGCAGACTCGGATGCAGGCGAAGGTCTTCTTCTGGATGACGCTGATGATGGGCTTCATGTTCTATCACGTCCCCGCCGGGCTGTGCGTGTACTTCATCGCGTCCAGCGTGTGGAGCATGGGCGAACGCAAACTGCTGGATCGCTTACCCCCGCCCGCTCCGGTTGTCGCGAAGATTTCCTCCGGCCCCAACGGCGGCGCTGCAAAACCCGCCAAAACTTTTTGGAGCAAGATGCGCGATCGCCTCGAAGAGATGGGAGAGATGCAAGACGTCAACGGCATCCCGTCCTCGGGGCAGCGACGGACGCGCGACAAGGGTAAAAAAAACTCGCGTCCGTAGGTGACTCGCTGATGGACAATCCCTCGTCGAAACCGCGTCTGTCACTGCACTGGCAGATTCTGATCGGGCTGCTGGTCGGTGCGACGTGCGGCTTGATCGCGCGAGAAGTCTGGCCGGCGACAGAGGGCAAGCTGGACTCAACGCTGCAATGGCTGACGGAAAACGTAGCCGACACGCTGGGTCAGATTTTCTTGCGGCTGATCTTGATGGTTGTTGTGCCGCTGGTGTTCTCCGCGCTGACGTTGGGAGTCGCTGGCATCGGCGACGTGCGTCGCCTGGGGCGGCTCGGTGCTCGCACTCTGTTGATGACGCTGCTGTTGTCTTCCGTGTCGGTCGGGATTGGGTTAGTCGCGGTGAATGTCGTGAAACCGGGAACGGGGTTGCCGCCTGAGAAGCGAGAGCTGTTGAAAGAGACATACGCCAAGGACACCGACAAAGCCTTGTCGCAGGCGGCTAAAGCGAAGTCCCCCCGCGATTCGTTGTTGGACATCATCCCCAAGAATCCTCTGCAAGAGATGGTCGGCGCATTGGACGGCAGTTCTCAGGGCGGCGGGATGTTGGCGGTGATGTTCTTCGCACTGGCCTGTGGTGTGGCGATCTCGATCTCACCGGAACGGACTGCGCCGTTGGTGAAAGTCTTGGAGGGTATTTACGACATCGCAATGGTCGTGATCGGCTGGGCGATGCGATTGGCTCCGATCGGCGTGGCGGGGTTCATGTTCAAGCTGACGGCAACGCTGGGCCTGGACATCTTGCAGATTCTGATTTGGTACGTGGGCACGGTCGTCGCCGCACTGGCGCTGCACATGTTCGGGGTTTATTCCCTGGTCGTGTGGCTGTTCGCGAAACTCTCGCCACGCGAATTCTTCGGTCGCATTACCGAGGTACTGCTGACCGCCTTCGCGACGTCCTCCTCAAATGCAACTCTGCCAACGTCGCTGCGCGTTGCCGAAGACAAGTTGAGCATCAAACGCGAGATTGCGAACTTCGTGCTGACAGTCGGCTCGACCGCGAATCAGAACGGCACGGCCTTGTACGAAGGGATCACGGTCCTGTTCCTCGCGCAGGTGTTCGGGGTCGAACTGACAATCGCGCAGCAAGTGACTGTCGTGTTGATGTCGATCCTGGCGGGCGTTGGCACGGCCGGAGTGCCCGGCGGCTCGCTGCCGTTGGTGGTGCTTGTGCTAAAATCCGTGGACGTGCCGGGGGACGGAATCGGCATTATCCTGGGCGTGGATCGTCTGCTCGACATGTGCCGCACAACGCTGAACGTCACCGGCGATCTGGCGGTCGCGGTGTGCGTGGATCGTGGCGAGAAGACCGCTTCGACAAACTGAGCCGTGTTTGCATTCATTCCTCTGGCCCCATTCCTCTGGCGGCAAGTTTTGGCAGAGGAATGGGGCCAGAGGAATGAAAAACGAGAACAACATGCCGGACGCCATCCAACGGTCTCTTGATTTTGGAATCCATGAAGAGCGTGCCGCTCTGCGATTGATCGAGTTGGCGTTGGCGGAGGACTTGAGAGATTCAGCGACGAATGGGCTGTCGCCTGTTGGCGAATCGGCGGAGGTCTTCTCGGTCACGACGGTCGATTCGATCTTGGACGCGATGCCGGACTCATTGCCGAGTGAATTGGATCGCGATCTGACTTGTGCCGCGCTGGTTGATCCGACTGAGTTGGCCACGATCAACGTCGTCGTGCGGCGCGATGGAGTCTTGGCGGGCGGTCCGGTCGCGGAGTTGGTCTTCAATCGGCTTGATCCCGCGGTTGTGTGGCAGCCGTTGGTCGCGGATGGTTCGTTCGTGAAAGCTCAAACCGTCGTCGCGCGAGTGTCCGGCTCACTGCGTTCGCTGCTGATTGGCGAGCGGACCGTGTTGAACTTTCTGATGCACTTGTCTGGTGTCGCCACGCAGACGCGGAAGTTCGTCGAGACAGTGATGGGGACGCAGACCGTCATTCTCGACACGCGCAAGACTCTGCCCGGCTGGCGAGCGTTGGAGAAGTACGCGGTCCGTTGTGGCGGCGGGACCAATCATCGGATGGGGCTGCATGACGGCGTGCTCATTAAAGACAACCACTTGGCCGCATGGGTCAGGGGTCAGGGGTCAGAGGTCAGAGGTCATTCAATCGCCGATGCCGTTCGACAGGCGCGAAGCGTCTCGCCGAGCGGCATCGCGATTGAGGTTGAAGTGGACACGCTCGATCAGCTTCGTGATGCGCTGGCGGGCGGGCCGGACATCGTGTTGCTCGACAATATGACTTCGGCGACGCTGCGCGAGGCCGTGCGTTTACGCAACGAGATCGCCTCGACTGTTCGGCTGGAGGCGTCCGGCGGGATCACGCTGGCGAATGTCCGCGAGATCGCTGAGTCTGGAGTGGACCGAATCAGCATTGGAGCGTTGACGCACTCGGCCCCGGCATTGGACATCGCGTTTGATTGGCCGATCTAACCGTGGGGCAGGTTTTCAACCTGCCCGGAGAAGCTGATGGGCCGGTTGGACTAGCAGGTTGAAAACCTGCCCCACGGGGAAATCTCGCGAAACCATACGTGGAAAAGCGGGTTCAATGCCGTATGCTCACGCCGTGTCGGGCCAATCCAATTCAACTACTCGTCAGGAACCACATTATGAAGCGGATCAATTTCTGGGCGTTGCTCGCGAGCGGGCTGATCGGGCTGCCCGTCGTCGCGTTTGCCGAAGATGACTTAAAGAAGCCGGAGACCAATCAATCGGAAGAGTTATTCAAGAAGTTGGACAAGAACAGCGACGGCAAACTGGTGCCGGATGAAATTCCGGAGGAGCAAGGCCGGTTCTTCGACCGCTTGGTTCGTCTCGGTGACAAAGACGACAACGGCGAATTGACGAAGGCGGAATTCGATGCCGCGATCAAGCGCAGCGACGCTCCGGTGCAAGGTGGCGGAGTTGGCGGCGGTCAGGGTGGCCCCGGTGGTGGTCGGCCGATGGTCGATTTCAAACAAATGCTGGAACGGCTCGACAAGAACAAAGACGGCAAGCTGACCAAAGACGAGATTCCCGAAGACGGCCCCGCGCGGTTCCTCCGCGAAATGATGACGCGCCAGAACAAAGATTCGCTTACGGCCGAAGACTTCGAGCAGATGCGCCAGCGCGGGGCTGGTGGTGCTCCTGGAGGATTTGGATCAGGCGAATTCCTGAAGCGGCTCGACAAGAACAACGACGGCAAGTTGCAAAAGGACGAACTGCCGGATGGGCTGCGCGATCGGCTGGCCAAAGTGTTTGAGAAGCTCGGCAAGGCGGAGCTGACTCAAGAAGAGTTCGGCCGCGCGATGGCGGAGTTGGGTCCGCCGCCAGGTGGTCCGGGAGCGGGTGCTCCGGGCGGCCGTCCGAATCAGAATCCTGAAGAGCAATTCAAACGGATGGACGTGAACGGTGACGGCAAGGTCACGCTCGACGAAGTTCCGGAACAGTTCCGCGACCGCGTGCGACCGATGTTCGAGCGTGCGAAGAAAGAAGTACTGACACTCGATGACGTGGTCGCGTTCGCTCAAGCTCGCGAAGGCGAACGTCGGCCGACAGAAGGTGGGCGCGGTGAAGCGGCTCGTAAGCCAGACGGTGAAGGCCGCAAGCCAGACGGAGAAGCGCGTAGACCAGAGGGTGAAGCTCGCAAGCCCGAAGGTGATGCTCGACGACCCGCTGGCGATCGCCCGGAGACACGCAAGCCCGATGGTGATCGCAAACCGGAAGCTGGTCGTGAGGGTGATCGACGTCCGCCAGAAGGGGGACGTCCACCGGAAGGAGATCGACGTGGTCCGGGTGGCGATGCCGCTCGTGGTCCGGCCGATGGACGTGGGCCAGGCGATGGTCAACGGCGTGGTCCGATGCCGCGGTTCTTTGAAATTCTCGACCGCAATCACGATGGCAAGATTAGCCGCGATGAGCTGGATCGCCTGAAAGAAGTCTTCGCGGAACTGGATCGCAACAAAGATGGCCAACTCGATCCGGCAGAATTGCTTGGCCCGCCGCCGGGCCAAGAGGGTCGCGGCCCCGATGGCAATCGTCCGCCGGAAGGCCGTGGTCCCGCAGGGCAGCCGCCACGCGATGGCGGACGTCGTCCACCAGAAGGTGACCGTCCTCGTGACGGTGACCGCAAACCAGAGGGTGACCGGCCGCGCGACGGTGAGCGCAAACCAGAAGGTGACCGGCCACGTGACGGCGAACGCAAACCGGAAGCGGATCGTCCGCGCGACGGAGAACGTCGTCCCGATGCGCGTCCAGAAGGTCGCCCACCTCGTCGCGATGACAAAGAAGACAAGCCGCGCGACAAGGAAGAAAGCAAGAAGACGTAGACGCCAACTCAATGTGGTTTCCAGAAGCAGTTCCAAGACCTCAAGTTTTGGGACTGCTTTCTGCATTTCGGCCTGAGCCAATTTTCAGACACCAACCCCATGTTGAGCCACAGGTACAGCCGTCGTAGGATGTTTGCCAAGAGATCGGTTTTCAGAGTGACTCTCCGGCGTGATGCCAGCAAAGCGGTGAAACCTTGGTGAATCGACGTGAAATCCTGAGACTTGGGCTGACCGGTTTTTCGAGCCTCACTCTGAGTGACCTGTTGCGACTGCGAGCCTGTGCCGCGGAGCCTCAACGCACGGCCATCATTCTGGTCTGGTTGCGCGGCGGCGCGAGTCATTTGGAGACGTTCGATTGTAAACCGCTGGCCTCGTCGGACTTTCGCGGGCCGTATCAGCCGATCGACACGAATGTCCCCGGCATTCAAATCTGCGAACTGCTGCCAAGGCTCGCCAAGATTGCCGACAAGTACGCGCTGCTGAGGTCGATGTCTCACACGGGCGGCGGGCATCCGGCTGGATCGTTGCAGGTGCTGGCGGGAGACGATGACCCGCAGGACAAGCTCAAACCGGTGTTGCCCGATTGGATGTCGATTGCCAGTCATCTGCGACGCGACGCGCGGCGCAGCATTCCGAATTACGTCGCGGTCAATCCAATCGACAACTACGACAGCTTCACGATCGCCGGCTCCACATACTTGGGACCGTCGGCCGAACCGTTCAAAGTCTTCGGCGATCCTAGCTCACCGCAGTTTGAAGTCCCCAATGTCGGACTGAAGGACGAACGACAGCTCCAAGTGCTCAACGCGCGTAGCCGTTTGAAGGCGAGCCTTGACCGCCTGCCGCGCGTGGCCGATCAATCGGGCGTGATGCAGGCGGTTGACCGAATCGACCAACAGGCTCTCGACCTGTTGACGAATCCGGCAGCCCGCAAGGCATTCGATCTGACGCAAGAGCCCGACGCGGTGCGCGACCGTTATGGCCGCAATCAGTGGGGCCAGCAATGTCTGATGGCTCGGCGATTGGTCGAAGCGGGCGTGGACATCGTCACCACTGAGTTCGACGGGCCGCTGTGCGGACGAGTTCAGAACTGGGACGATCATGCCGTCAATCAGCATGTGTTCGACGCGTTACAGTTCCGGCTGCCAACGCTCGATCAAGCGGTTTCCGCGTTGATTGAAGATGTCTACGCGCGCGGCCTCGATCAGCAAGTGCTCGTCGTCGTCACGGGCGAGTTCGGCCGCACGCCGCGTATCAGCTACGTGGCCAGCAGCGGCGGCGGAGTGGCCAGCGCTCCCGCCGGCACAGTTCAACCCGGTCGAGACCATTGGCCGCAAGCAAACTCGATGCTCTTCGCGGGCGGAGGCATTCGCACCGGCCAGGTCATCGGCGCGACCGACAAGCGCGGCGAAGGTCCGGTCGAACGCCGAGTCGGCCCCGGCGACTTCCTGGCCACGATCTATCGTCACCTCGGCATCGACTACAAAACCGCAGCCGTCACCAACTTCGCCGGCCGCCCCGTTCCCATCGTGGATGTGGGCGATGCGATTTCCGAATTGGCCGGGTAAGTGTGACGCATCACGAGTTGCCCATCGCACGCATCCAATCCGCGACTGTCTGAGCGTTGGGACTCGATGAGCCGCTCAATTCGCGAACGACGTTGGCGCGGTCCTGCTCTGGCCGGTTCTGGCTGAGCTTGAACTTGCCTTCGATCCGCGAGATGGGCATCTCGAACCCAACGATGCTGCGCAGCAGATTGCGGCGAAAGTCGTCAGGCAGTTGGTTCGGCCAAGGCTGCGGCCGATTCGATTCATAGCGCTTCACCATCTCGTCCAACAAAGCTTCTAGCCACGCCTCGTCCTCGATGACGCGCGGCACTCCGTAGACATGCACCGCGATGTAGTTCCAGGTCGGGACCGCCAATTCGGTGGCATACCACGACGGCGAGACGTAGGCGTGTGGCCCGGAAAAGATTGCCAGCGATTCCGTCGGATTGGCGAAATGTTGCCACTGCGGATTCGCGCGCGCGACGTGTCCCACGAGGACACCCGGCGTACCGGCCCGCAGACGATGCAAGATCGGCAGGTGCGTCGCGAACGGGACACCCTCGGTCGTCGTGATCAGTGTGGCGAAGCTGTATTGCCCGATGACCTCAGCCAATTTGTCCGGGTCAGAGACGGCGAATGACGCGGGGAGGTACATGGCAACAAAGCCCCTGTCGTGCGAGTTGGTTGGCGTGGCATGGTAGCCGACGTGGTCGGCATCAGCATCGACGCACCATTTTCGGAATCAGAAGTGAGACGTGATCCCGGTTCGGGCCACCAGCACGACGCGCGAGCGAGTGGTATTTCGCGAGTCACCACTCGCTCGCGCGTCGTGCTGGCGTATCGTTTGCCGTGCGGAAGCTGGCGATAGTGAACAAGTCCAAGCATAATGATTCACGTCCTGCTTTCCGCTGACACGAGAGCAGCGCCTCGCCGACGATCGCTCGATTCGAGTCTCGGTCCCCCAAGCTTCCGAAGTCTTCGGACACCTCACCCGAAAGGAGACGTGACCATGCTCAAGAACTTTGTGATCGCAGTCGTTGTTTCGGTAACCATGATCGGAACGAGTTGGGCGTTCTGGCAGGAGGCTGCTCCAAGCCGGTCGAATCCCACTCCAGAGCTGGGTAGCCGATCAAGCCCAACGGTGACTCTCTTGGGAACCCGCGAGGTGCAGACGGAACTGAAGTTGGAGGAGGACAAGGCGAAGAAGATTGATGCGATCAGCGCCGAAGCGACTCGCGAACGTGCTCGGCTCGCCGCCGAATACAACGTCAAACTGAGTGAGCTCAGCAAGAAGTCGGCCGACGAAGCGCTCTCGCTGCTCAGCGACGCACAGCGTCAGCGAATGGAGCAGCTCCGGTTGCAACAACAGGGCCTGCGAGCCTTGACCACGAATGCCGTCGCCGAAAAGCTCGGCCTGACCCAACAGCAGCGCGACGAGATCGCCAAGCTGACTCAATCAAGCTCGTCCTTTGGGCGCGGAGGCGTTCAAGACCGCACGACCAATCCGCCGAACCCGAATGTCCCCGCCGCCGAGCGATTTCGACAGGCCGTTGAAGAAGCCAACAAACGCGCCACGGAGACTCGCGAAAAGATCCTCGCGGTCCTCACCCCGGAGCAAAAGGCGAAGTGGTCCGAGATGACTGGCGAGCCCTTCAAGTTCCCAACGCCTCAGCGGTCAACCACGCGCGGCACCAGCACCCGATCCTCGGAACCGGCGAAGCCAGGTGCCGAGAAAAAAGACCAATAGCCGCCGTACGCTCAGAAGATTTGGTAGCAGCTCCAATTCGGAATGAACGTCAATTGATGTGCAATGTCGGTCCTGAGTTTCTGACGCTGCGCACCCAGCCAGTGGCAATCTCTGCCATCCGAGTCAGCGAACCGCACGACATCACGACCGACACTCGGTCCCTGATTATGTTGATTCGATTAACGCACGGCGACATTTTGTAGAAGGAATGCCATGAGTCGCGATTCGGACGAAGGTGATGTGGCAGCCGAAGAGGGTCCGAATGCCCAACAATCACGCAAGGAGATCACAGAAGTTGAAGTAGCGGAGGCATTGAAAGGTACTCGCCGACGTGAACCCGCATTCACAATTGATCGAAGAGCCCTCGCTCGAAAGATTGCCGAGACGCTCAATGAGACAAGGGAGACGCATCCCAAAGAATTGAACGACGATCGTAAAACCGTTTTCCAACTCGCCAATCGTTTCCTTCTCTCCTGTGTGACTGAAGTCGATTTGGACAGATACGACGTAGCCTACGAAAATCTCCGCGCAATGCTCAAAAATCAAAGTCGGCCAATCAAGATTCACCTTCGGGCCTTTGCACCAAAAACTGGTTGGACGAGAGTCACGTTTTCGAGTGTCAGTGATTGGAGCACATTCGCAAATCTCGCGCAGTCACCGCGAAGTTCCGGCTCATCAAAGTGGGGCAGGCATGTGAGTCCTCCTTGGATGCTTTGCGTCTCATTGGAAGTTAGGTCGAGAAATTCAGAATTGGATGTCGTTGACCCACAACATCTCACTCCTACCAAGTTGGAATGGCACCTTTTGTTGTATGTTCAGCCGGACGAGGTTCCGAACTGTTTACAACTGCTCGACAACAGCGTCCGCGTGAAGTGGTCGTGGGACATTTGGCGGAAGGGTCGCGGGCTTGATTCATTTGAAAAACAAAATGATGTATTGTCAGTCTCACTGTCTCAATTCGCTCGCGAGACCGACCGGCTTGATTCATTTGAAAAAGAAAATGATGTATTGCCACCGATGCTCATTGCCGCAGCACTCGAATGTCCGCCGCTGCAACAGATCGTGCCACTATGGGGACGAACGCAATTTCCGAATGGTGTGGTCCTAACTTTTGATCAAGTCGTCGATTTTGTCGCCGATTGGGCTCCTAAGCTGACGGACTTGGGCTTTGCCGTGCGTCTTCCAAAATGGCTGAATTCTGGCGGCCCAAAGCCTCAGTTGACGATCAAATACAAAAGCGACTCAATCCTGAAGTCGGCACCAGGGAATTTCTCTTGGGATGAACTACTCAACTTTAGGGCCGATGTCTATTTGGATGGTTGCCAACTAACCGCAGAAGAGATCAACGCACTCGTTGAAGCCCATCGCCCTTTTATTGCGACTCGTGGAAAGTGGTTTTTCCTTAACCACAGCAATTACGACAACGTGGTCGAACAACTACAAAAATTACGCTCTGGCGAGTTGAGAGTCGCCGATTTGCTGCGACTGGAACTTCGGGAGTCATCCGAAAGAACACTGACCAATTCGGATGAAAATGACTCCCTTTCAGAGATTCGAAGGATCGTTACTCGTCTCCGACAGCACGATCAACTTTGCGACGTCTCACCTCCGAAGTCACTCCACGCGACCTTGCGGCATTATCAGCAGCAAGGCTTATCTTGGTTGGTGTTCTTGAGCCGGTTGAAACTTGGTGCCTGTCTTGCTGACGATATGGGGCTTGGAAAAACCATTCAGACCTTGGCTTGGCTATTGCATGTGCGTCAGGAAGGTGAAACACGACCTGCGCTTTTGGTTTGTCCAAAATCAGTGATTCCGAATTGGCTCAAAGAGTGCAAAACGTTTGCGCCAGAACTCAGACCTTACGAGCATCATGGTGCCAGCCGTGTTCGCGATGAAACTCCATTCTGGGCAATTGCAAGCCGTCGTTCTCTGGTCATCACGAGCTACAACGTGATGCAACGCGATGTGGATATCCTCCGCAAAGTCGATTGGTCGGCGGTAATCCTTGACGAAGCTCAGAACATCAAGAATCCAACGACCAAACAGACGAAAGCTGCAAAGAAGATTGAGGCATCGTTTCGTCTGGCACTCACTGGAACGCCGGTGGAAAACCGAGAAAGCGACCTTTGGTCGATCATGGATTTTCTTAATCCAGGTTTTTTAGGAACGCTGGCTGACTTTGAGCGTGAATTCGTCGGGATAGATGGTGAGTCATCAGCGCAGCCAAATCTTGATAAACTTCGTCGCTTGACGTCGCCGTTCATTCTTCGGCGAGTAAAAACGGACAAGTCGATTGCTCCCGAACTCCCCGAACTAATTGAGCGCAATCAATACTGTTCGTTGACCGTTGAGCAAGCAACGCTTTACGAAGCAGTTCTGACGGATGCGAGAGAAGCGGTGAAGACTTCAGAGGCGGGTCGTCGTGGAATGGCTCTCCTGAGAATCCTGCAACAACTCAAGCAAGTCTGTAACCATCCGGCCCATTACCAAAAAGACCATTCTCCGATGACTAACGGAAACGGAGAATCCCGTTCCGGAAAACTTGAGCGTCTTTGTGACTTGCTCTCCAACATCCTCGACCGACGCGAGCACGTTTTGATCTTTTCGCAGTATCGTCAGATGGGTGAACTTCTAACGCCGTACTTGTCAGAAAAATTTCAAAAGGAAGTGCTTTTCTTTCACGGCCAACTTTCGGCTGCTGATCGAGAACGGCTTCGCGAACAATTTCAAAATGACGAAGCAAACGAATTTCCAATCCTCGTCTTATCTCTGAAGTCCGGCGGTGTCGGCATCAATCTCCAGCGGGCCAATCACGTCATTCACTATGACCGCTGGTGGAATCCGGCCGTTGAGGATCAAGCAACATCGCGAGCATTTCGAATCGGCCAGACGCGAGATGTCATCGTTCACAAGTTCGTATGTGGCGGAACGCTCGAAGACCGCATCGACAAGATCATCGCAGAAAAGAAAACATTGGCCGGCCAGTTAATTTCTAGAACCGGCGAGAAAGGTCTTGCCAATTTGTCTGCGGAGGAGTTCCTGTCGTTAATCGAGTTGGATAAAGACCTAGCAGTTCACTGCGGATAACGCTTCAATTTGCGAACGATGGACAACGAGACTGGCTAGGGCTTACCTCGACGGCTTTCAGACTGTGCGAGCCCGATCTGCAAGTGGAACGGACCTGCTATTTACGCCTTTTCAGACAGTTCAATCGCTTTCATAAGTGCTGCGCTTGCATGCGTGAAGTTGGCTTGCTGATCTCGAATGCCATAGGCCCATTTGATGCCGTGAAAGAGGTTGTTGCGCAAGCGCCAAACAACAATTAGGAGCGCAGAGATGCTGTCAGCTAACTTGGTGTTAGTACCGTTTAAGACGCCTTCGACCAAGAATTGATGATCGTTGCCTCGAAAGCGCAAATCGCGAAAGTGATCCGTGAAAGCACCGTTCTGGAAGTGTCGAGTCTTAAAGTAGGTCAGACTTTCCGAAAACGCATCTAGTTTCAATTGGCCTGAAGCCTCCCACTTTTCCACTTCCGCGCAGATGGCCGTCGCATTCGCCTTGGTATTGAGCGACTTTGCTTCAAAGAAACTCCATAAGAAAAGAAAGTCCATGATTGCTGCTCGCTCTTCCGGTGAAAGCTCTTTGAATCCCGGAGCTCTTGCGCATAGCCATTCGCTAGGAGTCATTACCTGTCTCCAGAAAACTGTGTGAGGTGCTGTCAATTCACGGACGATCTAAGCCACTGTATCAGGTGCCACACCCAGATCATCAGGAAGGGTAGGGGAGATGTGAATTATTTCCACGCGACTGCCACTACCAAGGAGAGACTTGTGGTCACCGATATCGACCGCTTGAAGGAAAACCTCAGACGTTGGACTTTGGTGCTGGGGGTGCTCCAGATCACGGTCGGCTGCGTGGTCGGGTTCATCCCGACTAGCCGGGACGAGTGGATGCCCAAACTGTTTGGCGAGTGGCCAAGGTCGGGTTAGACTGGTTGGCGACGTTTAGCAGGAGCAGGCCATGTCCATCACGATTAGCCCCGAAGCAGAAGCCAAGGTCCAACAGATACCGGATTTTCCCGCGCGGTTGGAGTGGTTTATCAACGATCAGTTTGAACTCGAACAGTGGCGGACTCGACGCTCGAAATCCGATGTCGCGGCGATTGTGGACGACGGACTTCGGAAAGGGACTGTCTTGCGAGCCGCTGAGGGGAACCGCGACGAGTTGCTGCCTGAGCAGACCTACGAGCACGTCTGCCGCAGACTCTTGGCGGATGGTTCCAGTGAAATCGACGTTGGCCGTTTGGTGGAAAACGCGATGGCTGAATACGACGCGGACGATCCACTGCTGGCGAGCTATCAGCAAGGTCAGGGCCAATGATGGTTCGGCACCCTTCTTCTGCGAAGGTCCGCCACCCTAACCCGACAACTGATCGACAGCCATCAATGGAAGAGCTGAGCCACGTCGATCATTAGCGACTGAGTCGGCGAGAGATTCCACACGAGAGTTTCGCTGGGCTTGAGAATCGTCTGTTGGGCGTACTTGCCAGAGGCCGAGTCTGGCTGCTCGTAAACTTCGACCTGCGACTCTGGAAGATTGACGAGCCAATACTGGGCGACTCGCGCCGTCGCGTACAGCCGCTGCTTTGTCGAACGATCGGTGCCGACCGACGAGTCCGCCACCTCGATGACCAGCGCCAAGTCGCTCGGGCCAGGATGACGATCCGCGTAGTCCTCTTCCGTGCCGCGCACGACCGCGAGGTCGGGTTCGGGTGCGTTGATGTCGCTCAATGTCACGGGAAGCTGCACTTGCACATAGAAACCGGCGGATTCACATGGAACCATGAGCAAACGCAACAGTCGTTTCACGAGCAAAGCATGACGAGAATCATGGCCCATGAGATTTTCTCCGCGAGCGCTGCGATCTTTTCGCACCAGGAGTCCGTCAATCAGCTCGATGGGATCGCCATCGTTCAAGATGCCGTTGCGGATCATTTGATGGAGTTGATCAACCGTGATCGGCACGAGCGGCGGTGCGGTGCCGCTTCGCATTTCCTCAAACAACGTGGTGGACATGCCGAACTCCGAATTTGCGAAGACATTCGACCGAGAATCTCTGAGCCAATTTATGACGGCGTGACTCTCGCCGTCTACGCAATCTCAAGACGCCGCCGTCATTCAAACGCCAGACCGTCGATCGTGAATCGCAACGTCGGCGCGCCCCAAGAGTCGAAGCACAGGGCGAGAGCTCGGACTTTGTCGGGAAGGTCGCCGATGGTTTGCCATTGGTCGTTGGCACGCAGCGGGATCTCGAACAGACGCCAGCCGTCGCGGGCTTCGTTGTGTTCGGCGTTTCGCATGTGGTCCAAGCCGGGCTTCGGTTCGATGTGACATTGCTGACCGGCTTCGCCGTCGAGCCGAATAAACGGGCCGCCTTGCCAGCCGGTGACATCTTCGTTGGTCGCCTTCAGCCAGAAGACGAGTTTTGTCTTGCCCTCCAGAGACCACTGAGCATCTCGCGATTTCGGAAACGTCAGCGCGGCGCGGAAGCCGGCATAGGGAGCGATCACGACACTCAGCGCCGACTTGCCGACCAGTTTGTCGGTCGTGTCGTCGGCGAACTTCGCTCGCGAGATTTGTTCGTTGCTGCGCGTGCGGTCGTGGAAATCTTCGATCGACCAATTCGTGGCGGAGCCCTCGGTGCCAATCTCGGTCACATCGCGGACGACGTACACGTCGCGCCACGCCAAATCCGTCAGCAAGCCGTTCGAGACATTGAGTCCCACACGATGAAAGCCCACGCGGTCGAACGTGTGCTCCAGTTTCGGACCGACGAGCAATCGGCCGTCGCCGACGTCCCAGGTCAACTTGAGTTCGCGGTTGGCCGGATCGCGACTGCTCGAAGCGTCCCAGGCGGCACGCTCGCCAAGTTTGACGGACGTCGGGCCGGACAGTTTTGGCTGCGGCGGCAGTGCGGCATCGGGGATCGGCAACGAACTCTCTTCCCAGCGAGTCACTCCGCCGTCGAGTTGCACGTCCTTGACCGAGTTGCCGTCGAAGCGATTGCCCGCCAGCGAAACCCAATCGGCGTGCTTGGCGTAGATGCCCCAGCGATTTTTGGTGAGCGTGTTCTGCTCGATGATCCAGTGGTAGGCCCGCCACTTCTTGCCTTGGCTGTCGAGGTCGCCGATCAGCGCGATCCCCGCGCCGTTGTTCTCGCGGCAGATGTTGCCTCGGCAGACGGTGTGGCTGGAGGGGCCGAACATGAACACGATGCCGGCGTGACCTTCTTGCGGCAGATGCGGCGAGTTGTGATGACCGCCCTTCAAACCGTTGAACGACGCCTCGTTGCCGATCAGCCGCGACTGGTCCGAGCCTCCCAGCCAGAAGCCATAGCTGCAATGGTTCGCCTTGTTCTTCACGAACACGTTGCGCGGTGCCCAGCATTCGACGCCGTTGTTGTTGGCGAATGAGCAATCGTTGCTCTCGAACAGATTCCCGGTGCTGCACCAGCCGTTGAGGACGCGGACGAAGATGCCGTCGCCGCCGTGCGTGCAATCGTTGTCGATGAGCCGGTTCTCGTTCGAGCCGCTCTCAATCAGCACGCTGGTCGAATCGCGAGCGTGAACTTCGCCCAGCTTGATCCGAATGCCGTGGCTGAGGACGTTCTTGCGAATCGTGTTACGAGAGGCGGTCCAGAGCTTCAAGCAGGTGTTCGACGTGTGCGAGAAATCGTTCTCTTCCAGAACGTTGTCGTCCGAGTTCACCAGCACGCAGGCATCCCAGACGCGATTGGCTTTGTTCTTTCGCAGCGTCGACTTGGTGACTCGATCGAGCACGATTCCGCCGCGCCGCCCGTTCTCACCCCAGCCGAATTCGGGATCGTGAAAGTTGTCAGAGAAATTGCAGTTCTCGATCGTCCATCCAGAGCCGCCGACGATCCGCAGGCCGGTCTCCCAGCCTTTCGCGTTGATGTTTTTCAGCGTGACGTTCGACACTCCCTCGGCCAGGATCGCGGTCCCTTTGAGCTTGTTGCCGGGCTGATCCTTCGCGCCAACGATCCAGGCACCGCGACCGTCGATCGTGACGTTCGACGTTTTGACGACGAGCGACTCATAGACCTTATCCGGATCGAGCCGCGTGTCCTGCGTGATGTCCAACGCCACGGACTCGGAACACATCGTGACCGTCGTCAGCAGGCCCACGATGACAAACGCGAATCGTGAAGACTCCATTAGCGGTTCCTCGGTGAAAGAAAAGCGTCAGCCAGAATGGTTCGCATCCGGGTGTGCCCAGAGATATTGGCGGTGTTAAGTTTTTGTGGTGTCGCAAGTTGACCAATAGGGTTGC
Source organism: Planctomyces sp. SH-PL62 (assembly GCA_945893045.1). Taxonomy (GTDB): domain Bacteria; phylum Planctomycetota; class Planctomycetia; order Planctomycetales; family Planctomycetaceae; genus SXKJ01. The sequence continues at coordinate 81 of CAMDEA010000132.1, read as the reverse complement.
CATTGATTGCTGTCGCGGAGGTTGGTCAGGGCGGAGACGGATTCGGCGTTGCGGAGATTCCAACGAGCACCAGAGCGTTTC
>CAMDEA010000131.1 GCA_945893045.1 Planctomyces sp. SH-PL62 | reverse complement strand
ACATAATCACTCCCGGCGACAACCCCACCCGTCGCGGTGCCGTCCGAAGTGGTGAAGCTGAAGACGGCATCGACCGTGGCCGTTCGGGCCAGCGAAACCGTGAAGTTGAGTTGCGTCGTAGCACCGGCGACATTCCCTTCCGTCACCGCCGCATCACCCACTTGAGCCAAGATGGTCTGATCACCGTCATCCAGAATCGTGCCCACGCCCACCCCATCGGAAATGGTCGCGTTGCTCGAAGCGTTCCCCAGTCGCACGGTGAAGGTTTCATCCTGTTCCGAAAGTCCGTCGCCGTTGACCCTGACGGTCACCGTTTTGCTGGTCTCGCCCGGCAGAAATGTCAGCGTGTTGGAAGTCGCTTGATAGTCATTGTCCGCAACGCGGGCCGTGCCGTCCGCCGTGAAATACTGGACCCTGACCAGCGTGTCCGCGGGGTCGCTCAAAGTGACCGTAAAGTCATAGTCCGTGGTCCCGGAATTCCCTTCGAGCTTGGTCACATCGCTGATCGAAAGGTTCGCCAGGTTGCCGCGGATCAAATCTTCCCCTTCTCCGCCATCAACGAAGTCCGCACCGATCCCGCCATTCAAGGTGTCGTTGCCGCCGTTGCCAAAGACGCTGTCGTCACCCTCATTGCCATCCCCCACATCAGCCCCGGCACCACCGAGGATGCGGTCGTTGCCCGCATTGCCACTGAGCGTGTCGTTGCCGGCTCCACCGTTGAGCGTGTCGTTGCCTTCGTCGCCATTGAGGTCGTCCTGGCCCGCGCTGCCGATCAGCAAGTCGTCATTGGCTCCGCCATTGATGCTGTCTTGACCGGATTGACCATCAATCGTGTCGTTGCCGTCGTCTCCTTGCAGCGTGTCGTTGAATTCGCCACCCAGGATCTTGTCATCCCCAACGCCGCCCGAAATCACATCCGTGCCGCCGTCGCCGTTGAGCGAGTCGTCACCCGCCTCGCCAAACAGTGAGTCCTGACCGTTCTGACCATTCACGCTGTCGTTACCCAGGCCAGCGCTGATCGTGTCTTGTCCGTTGCCCGCGCTGATCGTGTCGTCGCCACCTGCTCCGGTGGTGGCACTGACCGTGTCGATGCCGTTCGCGGCCAACACGGTGTCATCACCGAAGACCGAGTCATCGCCATCCCCCGCTGCGATGCTGTCCCCGCCGATGCCGCCCACAATGAAGTCGTTGCCGTCGCCACCGACGATGGTGTCAATGCCCCCTTGGCTGCGAATCGTGTCGTCGCCGTTGCCGCCGATCAGGCTGTCACCGAAGTCCGGGCTGCCGATCAGCGTGTCGTGGCCGTTCGCTCCATCGACGACGATCGAAGTTAAAGAGGTGAAGTCCGCCGCGAGCACGCCGCTGAGGTCGATCGTATTGGCGTCATCGCCACCGAGCACATTGATCGACACCACACTCGCCGCGAGGACCGGCCCCACGCTGTTGATCGTCGTGTAGTTCGCGCCCCCGTCCGTCGAAGTCTGGACCACCAGGTTGCCGCCGACCGAACTGATCCGCACGCTGTCGGACGAGTCCAAGTCGAGACTCAGTTCACCGCTCGCCGGCAGGAACAGCGCGGAAGCTGACAACAGCTCGCGTGGCTCCATCGCTTCCACTCCGACTTGCGGAGTGCGTTGAATTTTGCGGCTGCTGCGAGTCGCGAGTTTCCGTTGCCATCGAGTCCAAATGTTTGAAACGTTCATGTCAGCCCTCCTTGGCGTTCAGTGAGAAAAATCGATGAGAGCACCAGCGCCGGTCGTGATACGTCGACCGATTGCTCCGCTTACGGACTCCGCCGCGCGGAGCGATGTGGAATCGCTCGGTGCCCTGTTCACACTTCGTATTCAACAGCCGCCGAAATGTCCGCGAGAACGAGTGCAGTCACTCCCACTCCCGGCCACTTGCCCACGGCACACTGTCGAACTTCCCAACTCGCTCGTAGTGACCCCATTGATGGGATCGGTTTTGGCCCCAACGGGGCCAGTCTTGGCCCCAACGGGGACCGACTCGATAGCCCAGGGCAACGCCCTGGGTAGAAATCACAACAACCATCATTAAGCCCCAACGGGGCGTGACTCGCGTGACGTGCTAACCAGTTTCGCCCCTTCAGGGCTTAGGAAACTTTCCTGAACTCTCAACCCAGGGCTGCGCCCTGGGCTATCGAGTTTCGACCCTTCGGGCCTCAAGCCACACTAATTCCCCATCAACGCCAGCAGCACCGCCGCTGACAACACAAAGCGTTCGTCGATCTCGCTGGCTGGGTCGGCGATGATGTCGATCCCTTGGCCACCGGCAATGGTGTCCGTGCCACCTTGGCCATCCAGCGAATCATCGCCGTTGCCCCCCAGGATCACGTCCGCGCCGCCGCCCCCTTGCACGCTGTCGTTGCCGTCTCCGCCGGTGATCGTGTCGCTGCCGTTGCCCGCGTTGATGCGGTCATTGCCATCGCCGCCGGATATCAGATCACTGCCATCGGCGGCATTGAGAGTGTCATTGCCGTCGCCACCAAAGATGGTGTTGTTGCCGTCGCCGGCATCAATCACATCGTTGCCATGATCGCCCAGAATCCTGTCGTCACCCGCTTGGCCGCTGATCGTGTCGTCGTTGCGACCGCCGTCGAGCGTGTCGTTGCCGGCTCCACCCGCGAGCGCATCCAGACCAACTCCGCCGCGGACCGAATCGTCGCCGGCCATGCCGTTGAGGTTGTCGTTGCCCGCTCCGCCATCGAGCGTATCGTTGCCGTCCGCTCCCTTGATGGTGTCGTTGCCGCTGCTGCCGAGCAGACTGTCGTCTCCCGCATCGCCGTTGGCGAAGTCATTGCCATCACCTCCGTCGATGAGATCGTTTCCGAGTCCACCGCCAAGCTGATCGTTCCCCGCGTCGCCATTGACGGTGTCGTTGCCCGCACCTCCGTTGGCCGCGTCGTTGCCCGCGCCCCCATTCAGCGTGTCGTTGCCCGCCGAGCCGATGAGCGTGTCATTGCCGTTGTCCCCGCTGAGCGACAACCGCGCGGTGCCGATGTTGGCTCCCTCCGCCGACAGCCGGTCGTCTCCCGTGCCGCCGCGAATGTCGAGCTTCACGAATCCGGTCCCCGCCACATCACCGACCGTGATCGTGTCGTCTCCACCCAAGCCATCCACGATCACGTTCTGCACATTCCCAGTGATGAGCAGCGTGTTCGTCCCCGACGAGATGCTGAGCACATTGCCGACCGCGCCCACGCTGATGGCTTCGCCGGCGCTCGTGCCGTTCGCCTGCACGGTGTTCAGCCCCTCTTCGCCATCGACCGTCTCGATGCCACTATTGTTCGGGTTGAACCAGAACGTGTCGTCTCCCTCACCGCCGAAGACGGTATCGCTGCCCCCTTGTCCGTCGAGCGTGTCGTTGCCGTCTTGACCGTCGAGCGTGTCCTGTCCCGCACCACCCAGCACGAGATCATTCCCGCCTCCGCCGAACACCAAATCGTCACCTAACTGGCCATTGAGTGTGTCGTTTCCAGCGGCTCCCTGGAGTGTGTCGTCACCGTCACCACCCAGGAGCAAGTCGCCATCCACATCCAAGAGGTTGGCACGTGCCGCACCGGTCGTCGAAGCACCTCGCGCACCGGCCAGCACATTGGGACTGGCAACATGGATCACCGGCCGCGTGACCGTACCGCTATTGGGGGCAGCGCTGCGAACACCCGCCTGGTTATTCGCGGGTGCGCGGAGAAAGCTGTCCGCGGACGACAGAGCGACCTGATATCCCAGGTCCGCAAATTGCGCGATCGTGACTCGGCTGAACGGATTCGGACCGGGGAAGTTAATGAACCCCGTCATCAATTCATTGTCGAAGATCGATTCACGCCAGTGACTGTCCGCCGTTCCGAGTCCGCCGGTGGCTTCCACGGGAACGGACGCGTCGGCCGTTCCAAAACGGGCGTTGTATTCCAGGGTCGCCATTGCGCCGGTAAATCGCGGATCGCTGCCACCCGACTGCGCGGGATTCTGCAACAGACCCAAGAGCGACCAAATCGTGCCGAAGCCCAACACGTGACACATCTCGTGCAGGATCGTGTCCTGTAACAAACCGCTGGCTTCCAAGGCCGCCAAGTCCGCGGTGTCAAATATCATCGTCCCGGAGAACGGCAGGAAGCTGCCCGGTCGAACGTTGTCGGGACCAGCCTGTCCCAGAATGCCGCCGGCCCCATCAATCGCGACGCCGCTCGCGGAAATCTGCACGTCATCAATGGCACCCAACATCGGATCAACCACGTCGAGCAGATCACCCGTAATGATGCCTTCCAACCGCAGCTCCGCCGCCGCAAAGGCCGCTTGCTGAGTCACCGTCAATCCAGTACCGAACACAATCTGGATGTCGAAGAGGCCAGCCGCGGGAGGAACTGGAACAGTGCCCGGAGTGTCGTCATCGCGGATCGTCACAATGCTGGTCGCGAGACCCAGCGCCGCGTTGACCGGATTGCTCAACACCACGCTGAAAGCTTCATTGGATTCCTGAATCGTTTCACCGAAGACCTGCACCACGATCGTGAGCGAGGTCACTCCGGGATCGAACGTCAATTGACCGCTCGTCGGTCCGAAGTCCGCACCGGCGAGCGCCGTGCCGCTCATCGTGGCAAAGTCCACGGTGACCGGCAGAGTGGAGGGGGACGCCAGACTCACCGTCAGCGTCACATCGGTCGTCCCGCTGTTCCCTTCCAAGACCGTCACCGCGTTGGTGATCGACACCGCTTGTTCGTCGCTCTGCACCAAGTCATTGCCGGCACCGCCATTCAAAGTGTCCGCTCCGCCGCCGCCGGTCAGCGAGTCATTCCCCGTCTGGCCACTGACTTGATCATTGCCCGCGTTGCCGTTGAGCGTGTCATCGCCGGCACCACCCAGCAACGAATCGTTGCCGTCGCCCCCGCTGATCTCGTCGGCCCCCGCCTCCCCGTTGAGCGCATCATTCCCCGCGCTGCCGTCCAGCGAGTCATTCCCCACGTTGCCGTTGATCGCATCATTGCCGCCAGCACCGAAAAGGCTGTCGTTGCCACTGTTGCCAATCAACGTGTCGCTACTGGCCGGATTCACGATCGGCACGCCGTTGAGGCTCACATGCAGATTGTCGATGCCCCAGGACTCGTTGGCTCCGCCCTGGAAGCCAGCCCCATCCGCAAAGAAGTCGATCGTCAATGTGCTCGCCGTGTGAGGAATGTTGCTGAACTGCGGGTCCAGGCCCAGATTCCAGGCGCTATCGAGCGTTGTGCTCGTTGTGGGAAATCCCAAATCCGTCAACGGACGAGGCGTCAATTGCACACCCAGCGGAGCGTTGTAGCCTTGCTGTGTGCCGGTCGCGGTGACGTTGTCAAAGCTCTCATGAAACCGCAGCGTGCCATCGATCCGAACGTTGAAGAAGTCGGGAGCAAGCAGCGCACTTGCCGGAGGAAGTGTCGTCAAACCATCCCAACTGTTGATGATCGCCAATAAGAAGTTGAGGTCGATGCTGGTATGAGTTGGGAGATTGGTCAGTGTCAGTGTGGTCCCGGTCTGAGGAATTGTGCTGGGAGTCGTATCCGTTCCGTTTCCCGTCGTGTTTTGCAGCAGACTCCCACTAAACGTATTCGTTCCCGTTCCGATGCCGGCATACCCTTGAACCGGCACGAGAGTCGTCGTCCCGGAAAGTTGCGCCGGAACAGCACCATTGAAATCCGTCATAAAGAAATTGGACACGGTCATCGTCGAGTTGGCTGGCGAGAAGTCCGCAAACGCCAAGTCATTCCCCGCACCGCCGACGAGTGAATCCGCACCGGTGCCCCCTTCCAGAGTGTCGGTCCCGCCGTCTCCGTTGAGCGTGTCATCACCGGCGTTACCGCTCAGCGCATCCTGGCCGTTGTCGCCGAAGACGCTGTCGTTGCCGTCGCCGCCGGACACGACGTCATCGCCGTCTCCGGAATCAATGCTGTCGTTCCCCGCATCGCCGGCGATCGAGTCCTGTCCGTCGCCGCCCAGGATCGAGTCGTCGCCGATCCCGCCCGCGATGGAATCGTTGCCATCTCCACCACGGATCGTGTCGGCTCCACCCTGACCGGTGATCGTGTCGTCGCCATGACCGCCACCGATGCTGTCACCGAAATCGGGACTGCCGGTGATCGTGTCGTTTCCGTTGCCGCCATCCACGTTGATCGAGGTCAACGCGGTGAATTCCGCCGCCGTGACGCCATTGAGATCAATCGTGTTCGCGTCGTCGCCCCCAATGACCACGAGCGACAGCACACTCGCCGACGCGATCGTCCCCACGCTGGTCAGCGTCGAGAAACTCCCGGTCCCGGTCGAGGTCTCGATCAGCACGTTGCCGGATTGCGAACTGATGCGCACGTTTTCCTGGCTGCCCAACTGAAGGTTCAACTCACCGGTCGCGGGAATGAACAGCCCGCTCGCCGACAGGAGTTGCCGCGGCTCCAGCACCTCGGCTTGACGCGCCGCCGGACCGCGGCGACGGCTGGATGCACGAGCGGACTCCCACCAATTCTTCAGCCACGATGACCGCTTCACGTTGACCTCCCTGGAAACTTTGCCGACTGTTCCGCCCCAGTTGATCCCGCCAACAATTCCTACTTGGCGAAGTTTGCGGAACAAAATGAGTTCGCAGGTTGGTCATCGTCTGGCATAACCGTCACAAACGATAAATTGGGGTGCGACCGGCAGCGTCACCGAAACCGACAACCTCCAGCCAATCGGAAAGGTCTTCCCAAATTGCCGCGACGAGTGCGCTGCTTCACGCCAAGCTCACGGGTCAGGCACTTCGGAATTCGGAATTGGCGGAGTTGTGTGTTGTCAGCCAGCCAAATCGAAATCCGCCAATTCCGAATTCCGAAGTGCCTGACCCCGGCCTCTCCAGCGATTCAAAAGGATGCGATGAACGTGGAATTGATCAGAACCAAAACTGCCGACGGCGTGCTGCTCGATGGCAGCTTGCAGCGCCCCCATTCGTCGGACGCCATATCGCAGAACACGGTTTGGCTGCTCGTTCACGGAACCGGCAGCAACTTCTACTCCTCCGGCGTTCTGCAAAACTTTGCCGAGCAACTTGTTGGCGAAGGCCATTCGGTCGCTCGGATCAACACGCGCGGGCACGACATCATCAGCGCCTTGCCCGGCGGTCGAAACCCGCTGTCAGGGGGAGCCGCCTTTGAGTCCATCGCCGACTGCGTCCACGACTTGCGAGCCTGGGTGGATGAGCTGATCCGTCGTGACTTTCAACGCTTCGTCTTGGTCGGCCACAGCATGGGAGGCGTGAAAGCGATTTTTTCTCAAGCTCACGACCCGCACCCCAGCGTCGTGGCCGTGATCGGAATCTCCCCGCCGCGTTTCTGTCATGCCGAGTGGCAATCTTCGCCGCAGGCCACCGCGTTTCGTGATGACTTTCGTCGCGCGACCGATTTGGTCGAAAGTGGCCGAGGGGGCGAATTGATACTGGTTCAACAACCGCTGCCGTTGTGGCTCACGGCCGCCGGCTTCCTCGCCAAGTACGGCCCGCGCGACGACTACGACTTCGTCCCGCTGCTGCCCCGACTGACTTGCCCGACCCTGCTGATCGTCGGCACCGCATCGGTCGAATCATCGCCGGCTTTTGAATCAGTGCCCGACGCGGTTCGACAGTTACAGACATCGCACCGTCATCTGCATCTGCAATTGGTCCCCGGCGCGAACACCGGCTACACCGGGCATCTCGATGCACCAGCCCGCCTGGCCAGCGAATGGCTCGCTTCGGTCGTCAACGGCAAAGACTGACGATACGTTGTGCGGTCGTTGGTCTCAGGGGTCGGGTGTTCGGTTTTTCGGAATTGGCGGGCAGAGGGCTTGGATTGCAAATGACGTCCACATCCCGCCAATTCCGAAAAACCGAACACCCGACCCCGCTCGCTCACCCTCTTGGAGTCAGCCATGAATCAGCCCTCGAATTCGCGTCGTCAGTTTCTCACGCAATGTGGTCTCGCTGCCGGGGCGTCCGCGCTCGCAATCACAAATCCGACACACGCTGCCGAACCTCCCGTTCGGAATGGCAAGAGCCACATGAAGCTCAGCCTGGCTGCGTACTCATTCAACAAGTTCCTGCCGAACCGCGGCACGGCCGAGCAACTCGCGGCGGCAAAGATGCGGCTGGAAGATTTCATCCAGTTCTGCGCCGATCAAAACCTCGATGGCACGGAACTGACTTCGTATTACTTCCCGAAAGAATTCTCGCAGTCGTATCTGATCGCCATCAAAGAGCAGACCTTTCGATTGGGCTTGGATGTTTCCGGCACAGCGATCGGCAACGACTTCTGTAAGCCAGCCGGCGAGGAATGGGACAAGCAGATCAAACTGACGCGAGACTGGATCGACCACTCCGCCACGATGGGCGCGCCGGTCATCCGCATCTTCGCTGGCAACATTCCCAAGGGAGACACCGAAGCTGCTGCCTTTGAACGCTGCGTCGCCGGCATCAACAAGTCGCTGGAGTATGCCGCCGAGAAAGGGGTGTTCCTCGCTCTGGAGAATCATGGCGGCATCACCGGGACTGCCGTGCAACTGTTGAAGATCGTCAAGGCAGTCTCACCGTCACCGTGGTTCGGAGTGAATCTGGATGGCGGCAATTTTCATTCGGACGATCCGTATGCCGAGTTGGCTCAGATTGCTCCGTATGCCATCAACGCCCAGGTCAAAGTGGCGATCATTCGCGACAGCACGAAAAAGAAAGAACCGGCGGATCTGGGGCGAGTCATCGAGATCCTTCGTAAAGCGAACTATCGCGGCTATGTCGTCTTGGAATACGAGGAAGCCGATCCCTATGGCGAGATTCCGAAAGCACTGGCCGACCTGCGAAAGCTGATTCATGGCTAAGAAGCGTCGTGGCATCCCGTTGGAAACCGAGACCGCGTGGTACGTGTTGCTGAGTGTTTGCGACATCCTCGCGACATGGATGCTGTTGCGTCGTAACAGCGGCTTCGTGGAGTCGAATCCGATTGCTCGTTGGTTCTATCACGGCTGGGGTTTCGTCGGCATGGTCTGGTTCAAGCTGGGCATGGTGGCCCTCGTGGTGGCGATCGCGCAGGTGGTGGCGCGAAAGAATGAACCGCTGGCTCAGTTGCTGCTGGTGTTCGGCTGCGTGGCGTGCGGGATCGTCTTCGTCTACAGCTATTGGCTGGGAAACCATGCGTAGGTTGGGACTCCGTCCCGACCGGTCGGGACGGAGTCCCAACCTACGACGACGCGAAACTCAACCAACGCTGGAGTCAAAGCCGATGAGCCCGATACGATGTTCGCCCAGGGGAGGCTCTGATGCTGACAATTTTTGATCAAGGAATTTCGCTGTGCGACCGGATCAACCGGCGCGAGTGGATGCGTGTTGGCAGTTTGGGGACGGGCGGTTTGTCGCTCGCGCATCTGCTGGCGGCAAAGAACGGTGCCAAGGCCGCGACCAGCGGCCGAGCGGGTGCGTTCGGAAAAGCGAAGTCCGTCATCCTGTTCTGGCTGACCGGAGGCGCGCCTCAGCATGAAACGTGGGACGTAAAACCGGACGCGCCCGCCGAGATTCGCGGCTCGTTTGGCCCGATCGCCTCGAAGACGCCGGGAATGTTTGTCGGCGAGTTGATGCCGCGCACCGCGAAGCTCACCGACAAGATCGCCGCGCTGCGAGCGGTCGTCACCGGCGACAACGCGCACTCATCCAGCGGCTATCAAATGCTGACCGGTGTGCCGCACATTCCGCTCAACGCCGAGAGCGTGACGTCCAAAGTTCCGAACCTCTGGCCGTGCGCGGACTCGATCGTGCGGACGCTGCGAGCTTCGCGAAACGGCCTGCCCCCGTCGGTCGTGTTGCCCGAACACATTTGGAACGACGGCAATTTCCCGTGGCCTGGACAAGACGCCGGGTTCCTCGGCAACAAAGCCGATCCGTGGCTGATTCATTGCGATCCGAGTTCGCCACAGTTCCGCGTCCCCGATCTTTCATTCCCCGACGAGATCAGTTCGCTGCGGTTCGACGCGCGACGGTCGTTGCTCGAACAAGTCAATCGGCATCTCGACACGACGCTGCAAGGGGGACAAGTCCAACGCTTCAACGATGACACTCAGCAGGCGATTGGATTGCTCAGCGCGTCCGCCTCGCGGCGTGCGTTCGATCTGTCGCAAGAGCCGGACTCGGTGCGCGATCGGTATGGCCGATCGCGATACGCTCAAAGCGTGTTGCTGGCGCGGCGACTGGTCGAGTCAGGTGTCTCGATCGTGCGCATCAATTGGACGCGCATCAAAGACCAGCCGAATCAAGGTGGCTGGGACACACACGCGACTCATGCGAAGGCTCTGCAATCGTTGCTGATGCCGATCATGGATCAATGCTACTCGGCGCTGCTCGAAGACTTATCCGAGCGCGGCCTGCTCGACGAAACGCTGGTCGTGTGGCTGGGCGAGTTCGGCCACACACCGAAGATCAACGGCAACGCGGGGCGCGATCACTGGGGCAACTGTTTCTCAATCGCATTGGCCGGCGGCGGCATTCGCGGCGGAGTCGTGTACGGCAAGTCCGACAAAGACGCCGGATTCCCCATCGAAGGCCGAGTCACCCCCGCCGACATGCTGGCGACCGTCTATCACTGCCTCGGCTACGCGCCCGACACCGAAATGCACGACACCGTCGGCCGCCCCTTCCCGATCAGCCGCGGCAACGTCATCGAAGCGGTGCTCTAATCTCCGGCCGATGGCCGAGTGCCGATGGCCGAAAGCCGTTATCACACTTTTTCCTCCGATCAATCATTGGAAAGCGACCCTTGAACGAATACGTCGAACCGCTCGGAATGCGCGTCTTGATCCGCAAAGACGAGGGCCGCCAGAAAACACGCGGCGGCATCGTGCTGCCGGATCACGCCGAGATCCCGACCATCACCGGCCGCATTGTCGAAGTCAGCGTGCAGGTCCAGCGCGACAGCGACTTCCCGATCGAGAAGTACGACAAGGTGTTGTTCCATCCGAAGAACGCGATCCCTGTCGACTTCGAGCAAAACAACGTGCTGTTCGTCGTCCCAGTCGCCGACATCGTCGCCGTCTTCCGGCGCAGCCCCGAACCGAATCGCGGACGCGAAACCAATGACGAACTCGATTCCGCAGATGGCGAGTTAGCCGAGGAATAGCGCGGCGAAGCCGCAAAGTAGACGAGTCACTCCGTGACTCGAATCGAGTCACGGAGTGACTCGCCTACTTTGCTCGCGAACCGCGTGCATTACGACGAACTGCGACATGCCTCCGACTCCCACACGCATTGCGATCATCGGCGGCGGTATCTCCGGCCTCTCAGCGGCGCTGCGAGTCCACGAACTCGCGGCCGAACAACAGCGCGACGTGCAAATCACATTGCTCGAAGCCTCGGGCCGACTCGGCGGCGTGCTGCACACGGAACGCCTCGGCGATTACCTCGTCGAACATGCTGCCGACATGTGGATCACGAATAAGCCAGAAGGTGTGCGGCTGTGTGACAAACTCGGCCTCGCCGAACGGCTGATTCCGACGAACGCGCAATTCCGCAAGTCGCTGGTGCTGCGCAACGGCCGCGCTCATCCGGTCCCCGAAGGCTTTCAACTGATGGTGCCCGAGCAAGCCTGGCCAATGCTTCGCTCACCGCTGCTGAGTTGGCGCGGCAAGCTGCGATTGATGGCCGAATACTTTGTCCCCGCGCGGCGAGACGGCGCGGATGAGAGCCTCTCCGATTTCGTGCGTCGCCGCTGCGGACGCGAAGCGTTCGAGCGACTCGTGCAGCCGCTCGTCGGCGGCATCTACACGGCCGATCCGGAAAAGCTCAGCCTGCTCGCGACGCTGCCGCGATTCATTGAGATGGAACAACAGCACGGCAGCTTGATTCGCGGTGCATTGCGACAGTCACGCGATCGCTCAACGGGAACCAGCGGGGCGCGCTATGGCTTGTTTGTCAGCCTGCCAAACGGGATTGAAGAATTGGTCTCGGCATTGATTGCGCGTGTCGCTCAGTTCGCGGACATTCATTGTGGTGTCAAAGTCCGCGCGGTGCGGCCTTGCGGCGACGGGCGATTTGATGTTGAACGCGACGGGGTCGACCAATTCGACGCCGTCATCCTCGCCGTGCCGTCCTACATCGCGGCGGGCTTGCTTGCCGATGGCTGCTCAACGCTCTCCGGCGAATTGAATCGCATTGAATACGCTTCGACCGTCGTGGTCGCCAGCGGACATCAACTGGCGGACATCGAGCATCCGCTGGATGCGTTTGGACTCGTCGTCCCGCACATCGAGCGGCGGCAGGTGCTGGCCGTCTCCTTCACCAGCCGCAAGTTCCCCGGCCGAGCACCTGACGGCCGCGTCTTGCTCCGCACGTTCGTTGGCGGCGCGTTGCAACCGGAACTCTGCGAACTGGATGATTCAGCGATCTTGGATCTTGTGCGCCGCGAACTCCGCGACTTGCTCGGTGTGCGTGGCAAACCGGACTTCGCCATCCCCTTTCGTCACACGCGAGCCATGCCGCAGTATCACGTCGGACATCTGGAACTCGTCGCGCAAATCCGCGCGGCCACCGCGAAGTGTCCCGGCTTGGCTCTCGCCGGCAATTTCCTGACCGGCGTCGGCATTCCCGACTCCATCGCCAGCGGCGAAGCAGCGGCAGTCCAAGTGATGGGAGTTCACCGGCGCGGCCAGAAATGAAACAGGCGAGCGTACCCAAAATCGCCAAGTTGCAGCGTGCCATCTCCGCCGGTCGATCCTAGAATCTCGCCGCTCGCGGTTGGTCTGCCGTGACGAAAGTCTGTCTGCACTCTTGAGGAGATTTGGTCCATGAAGCGATCTTGTTGGTGTTCTCTATTCTTGGCATTGGCCGTTGGTTGCGGTCAGAGCAATCCGCCGCCTGTGGCAAGCAACTCGGCTCCGAGCGAACCACCGGCGACGGCGGCCAGCAACGAACCTCTGCCGGAAGGTGTGACGCTGGTGACGCTCAAGTTACCAGAGATGACCTGAGGCGGCTGTGCCGCTGCCGTGCGCAGCGATTTGGCGAAGGTCGATGGCATTTCCGAAATTCACACCGACATCAAGAAGCGGACCTGTCAGTTCCAACTGGCGAACAAAGACCTGGACCTGAAAGCGAAGCTGGACGAATTTGTCACTCAGGGCAACGATCACCTGAAAAACTTCGAAATCATCACGCAATAACCGTCGCGCAGGTTTGCAACCTGCCCGTGAATCCTGGCAGGTTGCAAACCTGCCCCACAAAACAGCCCGGCCACCAAACGGTTGCCGGGCTGCTGTGTTTTTCAGACGGATGTCGCGCTCGGCGCGGTCAATGGATTCCGATGATCGCAAACAGCCTATGACTTCTGCGGACCGCGATATTTTGCGTCACCGAACCCGAGCATCGGGAAGAAGATGAATCCCAGCAGAAACAAACCGATTCCAAATCCCGCGCTCTTGCCGAAGCACTTGGCCAACTCCAGGAACAGAATCAACAAGACCACAAAGCCGACGCAGGGGATAAACAGCAACAGCAGCCACCAGATCGGTTTGCCCACGATTTCCAACAGCAGGACGATGTTGTAAATCGGAACGATCGCTCCCCAGCCCGGCTTGCCCGCCTTCTCGAACACCTTCCACATCCCAACCAACGCAACAATGACGATGCCCAGATAGACAATCATGATTGCGCCGCCCACGGCACCCGCGGCAGCGTCGCCCGCGTCTCCACCATCCTGTTGTGCCAACACACCGAGCCAAGCGAGATTCATCATGATGCTCCTTTGTTGAAGAGTGCGAAATGCAATTCGACTTTTCGAGCGAACGCTCGACACGACGACTAGACACAACTCCGCGCCATCTTTCAAGCGAGTCCCCAAACCGTCGAGAACATCTCCTGCCGATCGTCCATCTTCCCATCGACTTCAAGAAAGCCGGGGTCGGGTGTGCGAATTTCAGATTTCGCCGAGGAAGACTGAGATCGTGGAAAGTCGTTGTCGGCGAAATCTGAAATTCGCACACCCGACCTCTCGCGCCTTCATGAAACTTGGCGCAGCGGACAGTTAGCCGAGAATGGTTCCGGTTTCACAAACACTTCAACTCTCAACGAGGGCATCATGGATCGACGTCAATTCTTGACCTCCGTGGCGGCTGGTGGATCGCTCGCCCTGGCAAGCAGCCATCTTCAAGGTGACGACCACTGCGAGGATCGCACGTTCGCCACTCCGGACGAGGCTCGCAAATCGCCGCCGGAGAAAATCGCGTATGTCATCGGCGTCTACGCGGGCACGGGAGTGAAGCAGCCGGATTATCTGGCGACGGTGGATCTCGATCCCGCGTCGAAGACTTATTCGCAGGTCATCCATCGGCTCAAGATGCCGAATGTCGGCGATGAGTTGCATCACTTTGGTTGGAATGCCTGTGCCAGTTGCCACGGACTTCGTGCTCGGCGGTATCTGATCGTTCCCGGATTGGTCTCCGGGCGCATTCACATCATTGATACGCAGCAGCCGGACGTGCCGAAGTTGCACAAGGTCATCGAGTCGGACGAGATCGTTCGGAAGACGAAGCTGACGGCACCGCACACGGTCCATTGTCTCGCCGATGGCCGGATCATGATCTCGATGCTTGGCGATGAGCAGCTCAATGGGCCGGGAGGTTTCCTGTTGCTCGACGAAGAATTCAACATCGCCGGCCGCTGGGAAACCGACACGCGCGGCATGAACTACAACTACGACTTCTGGTATCAGCCGCGGCACAACGTGATGGTCAGTAGCGAATGGGGAGCACCGAAGACGACGCGGCCCGGTTTCCAACTCGACGATGTGAAGGCCGGCAAATACGGCCATCACCTCCACTTCTGGGACTGGTCGAAACGCCGCATCGCCCAGAGCATCGACCTCGGTGAGCAAGGCATGATCCCGCTGGAAGTCCGCTTCCACCACAACCCCGCGAGCACGCACGGCTATGTCGGAGCGGCGCTCTCCAGCGTCATGTGGCACTATTTCAAGGAAGGCCAGGAGTGGAAGGCCGAGAAGGTCATCGAGGTCGCGGGACAGGAACTGAAAGGCTGGGACTTCCCGGTGCCGGGCCTGATCAGCGATCTGGTCGTGTCGTTGGATGACCGCTGGCTCTACTTCTCGAATTGGCTCCACGGCGATGTCCGACAATACGACATCAGCAATCCGTCGAAGCCGAAACTCACGGGACAGGTGTGGGTGGGCGGTCTGCTCGGCAAGGCTCCGAAGATTCACGGCAAGACCGCGACGGGCGGACCGCAAATGCTGCAACTCAGCCTCGACGGCAAACGCCTGTACGTCACCGATTCGCTCGTCAGCAGTTGGGACAACCAGTTTTACCCCAACATTGCCAAGCAAGGTTCGATCATGCTGCAGATCGACGCCGACACCACCAAAGGTGGGCTGACGCTCAACGACCGCTTCTTCGTGGACTTCGGCCAAGAACCCGACGGCCCGGCTCGTGCCCATGAAATGCGTTTCCCTCTGGGCGACTCGACCTCGGATGTTTGGGTCTGACTCGCTGCCGAGGATCCAGATTCTTTGACGTGCCAAATTGGTATCTCAAACGCCGGTCGAGGCGGACGCCGTTATGCCCCGTGTTTGTTGACCGCGCTCGGCGCGGACCAATTGATGGCTCAGCAGCAAGTTGTTTCCCGCGATCACTCTCGTTCCATTCGGCCAGCATCTGTGACCTTGGCAGTTCTCGTTACTTGCCTGCCAATAGGTCGTACAGCTCGCCGAAAGAAAGTGTCTTGTCGAAATAATGGTCCAAGTGAACCTGTAGCTTACGATGCGTGATGTGGAACTGTCCTTCGCCTTTGTTGCCTTTGTGCTGACGATCGGAGTAGTTGATTCGGCCGCCCTCTGAGTTCCTTTTGATATCCTGACTTTCGATTCGGAAGATCTTGACGCAATCGGAAAAGAATAACCCGTAGTAGAGCACGTCGAATTCCGCACGCTTCACTTGCTGGATGTTGCAGTCGAACTTGTGTTGCTTCCAATCTGAAAACGCCACCATGCGATTTTCGGCGACGGACTCTTCGATGCACTGGAGCACGGTTTCTTCCGTGATCATCGTTTCGGCCTTCTTCTGCACGACCGAAAACTTCACCTCAATTTTATGTTGGTGTTGGACATCATCGAGATCATAAAAGCGGCTTTTACCCTTGGTGTCTCTCTTCAGGCGTTCAACCATTCCCTCGGTGACTTTGCCGAATCGTGCCGTGCGTAGTGCAAAAATCCCGTCGCGGAGCTTCTCGCCATCCATGGCAACCTCCAGGTCTGAAAATCCATTCGTCTTTTCGCTCAGAAGAGCACTCGCTCCGTTGCCTGTTCCTGCCGATGACGAGGCGTTCCTGCCTCACCATCCACGGAGAGTTCTGGCATTTCATTCTCAAAAGGATGACTGTTCTGCCAACCGAGCTTTCCGGTCTTGCGAAAGTGCTCCAAACGGCGGATCGCAATTTCACAGAACACGGGATCGATGTCGGCGGTGATACACGAGCGGCTAAGGATCTCCGCCGCCAACAGCGTGGAGCCAGAGTGCGCGAACAGGTCGAGGATGTAATCGCCCTTGTTTGAGCTGGCTCGGATGATTCTCTCGATGCACTTGAGCGGTTTTTGCGCGTAGCAGCCGGAGACATTCTCTTCCATGCGGTAGAAAACCTGTTGGATATCGACCCAGACGTTTCCCGCACGAATTGTGTCGGACTTGCTGCGCTCCATGTTTTCAGTGACGACGCCGTTCACCTTTTTGTAGTAGCCGCGAAGAATCTTGGGGATGTCGGTGTATTCCGCCTCGATGTTGAACACCGGGTTGCCCTTGGTGTAGTACAACAACTCTTGCCGAACCGCCATCCAGTTCTTCTGCGTTCCGTAGCCTCGCTGATTCCGCATGGTGATGAAGCTTCGAGGGACAACCGGTTCGTCGCGCATCATCACCATAAAATCTGCGAGCGGCTGAAATCCGTCGTTCTGATCTGCTCCCAGCCAAACGTAAAGAGACGCATCTTTCGCTAGAACTGCCTGAGTCATCTGCACCCAACTTCTGGACCAATCGACGTACTCTTGAATGCTCCGACGCTGAAACGCGACTAAATTGTACGGTGGGTCTTGGATCGCCAACGTCGGGTGAACGCCGCTCACGAGACCTGCAATTGCATCCTTGTCAGTCGCATCGACACAGCCAACGCGATGCGCACCATCGGGGTCGAGCCAAACTTCGCCCGGCTTCAGTCTGCAATGTCGGACGAGGCCATCGCGCCAGTCGGATGTGATATCGAGTCGAGGGAGAGGGTTGTTCTTCATGTGGGAACATTATCAACCCTCGATCTCAGACGCGACATGTGTTGCACGTCCAACAAACTGAGATCGAACCACAGGCAAAACCGACTTCTGGAGATCTGCTGTTCGTTTCTTGGAGACGAAGATCGTTGCCGCGACTGAAATGGATTCGTTTGGAGTAGTGGATGAAGACAAAGACCGACTGGTTTCCGGTCTGCTGTGTTTTTCGCTCCGCTTCGTTTAGAAGATTCCGGCCCATCCCTTGTCTCTCATGGCCGGAGGTCAGCATGGTGGCTCGCAGCGTTCGTCGCGTGTTGTTGGCTGGGTTGTTGATGGCGGTGGCGGCTCCGCTGTGGGCGGCGGAGAAGTAGAATGTGCTGTTTGTGGTGTCGGACGATTTGTGTCCGCGGCTGGGTTGTTACGGCGATCCGTTGGTGAAGTCGCCGAACGTTGATCGGCTGGCGGCGCGGGGCGTGCGGTTCGAGCGGGCGTACTGTCAGTTTCCGCTGTGCAATCCGTCGCGAGCGTCGTTTCTCACCGGGCTGCGGCCGGACTCGACCGGCGTGTTTGAGAACTCGACGCATTTCCGCAAGAACGTGCCCGACCACGTCACGCTGGGGCAGACGTTTCAGAAGGGGGGGGCTACTTCGTGGCCCGCGTCGGCAAGCTGTATCACCGAATGGAACAACGGCGAGAAGGGGACCGAGCTGTACGATCACGACGCCGATCCGGGCGAGTTGAAAAACCTGGCTGCTGACACCGCACACTCGAAGATGCTTGAGTTGCTGCGGAAGGAATTGCGGTCTCGGTATCGGCCAAAAACGGAATAACGGCGGTCGGCATTCGGCGATCCGCTGTCGGCCGGAAGCAGGGACTGTTCGGCCGATTGCCGACGGCCGTCAGCCGATCTCCGCGATACCGTTTTTAGTTCTTGGTCACAGCCTCGTCCAAATTCAATAACGCACGAGCCACCAGCGACCAAGCGGCCTCTTCGAGGGAACCGCCGAGTTTGGCGGCGTCGAGTTCTTTCGCTGCGAGCCGTTCGCGTTGAGCCTTCAAAAAGCGACTCAGCATCGCGGTCTCTTCATCGGTCGGCGGTCGCGTGAGGCAGCGGCGGAAGAGTTCTGTGAGTCTGGCTTCATCGCTGCCGCTGATCGTCGCGAATTGACGGCCGAGCGCTTGCGACGCTTCGGTGAAGATGACGTCGTTAAGTAACGTCAGCGCTTGCAGGGGCGTGTTTGAGACTTCGCGGCGCACGACGCACGCCTCGCCGCTGGGTGCGTCGAAGGTTGTAAACATCGCGAACGGCGCGGTTCGTTTCGTGAACGTATAGAGGCTGCGGCGATGGCGATCGAGTCCCTCGCTGACTTTCCAGGCAAGTTGCCCGTAGGTGCCCTCAGTCGTGACGTTCGCCGGTTGCGGCGGAAAGACGCTCGGTCCGCCGAGTTTGCAGCCGAGCAAACCGCTGACGCTGAGCAACGCATCGCGCATGGATTCGGCTTCGACGCGGAATCGTGGGCCGCGCGCGAGCAGTTCGTTTTGCGCGTCGCGTTTCAATAACTCTGGCGTGACGCGGCTTGATTGCTGATAGGTGGCGCTGGTGACGATCAAGCGGTGCAGACGTTTGAGGTTCCAACGTAGACCGGTCACTCCGTGACCGGAATTCGAGTCACGGAGTGACTCGTCTACTTTGGCGAACTCCGTCGCCAGCCAATCGAGTAGCTCCGGATGCGTGGGGAGTGCGCCTTGGAATCCGAAGTCTTCTTGCGTGCGGACGATTCCCCGTCCGAAAAACGTGGCCCAATGGCGATTGACGGTGACTCGCGCGGTCAGCGGATTGTCGGGATTGACCAGCCATTGCGCGAGTAATGCTCGGCTGGGGGATTTGTCGTTTGGCAATGCAGGCAGAAACGCGGGGACACTTGGTTGGACTTGTTCTTTGGGTTGCAGGAATTCGCCGCGATGATGGCGGCGCGTCGGGCGTGGGTTGTTGTCGGGACGCTCTTGCATGACGAGCGACGTAGGCAACGTCGGTCGTTGAGAGCGCAAGCTCTCGATGGCCTGCCGCTCGGCCGCGAGTTCGGGAGCGATCGTGACAAAGTATTGCTTGAGTTTCGCCAAGTAGGGCGTGTCTGTTGTTGATGCGCGGGCACGCAACGATTGCAGGCTCAGCAACGCGGACTCGACATCGCTCGGCAGGAACGGGGCTTCGACGGCGGATGGATGAGTCGTCACGGAAATGCGGAAGCGACCGATAGCGGGGGCATAGTAACGCTCGAAGAGCATTAGCAGCGTGAAGTTTTTCGACGTCAGGGGTTCGGACAGCGCGAAGACGGCCGCGTGTGGTTTGCCTTGTCCGCCGTTGATCGACCAGCCGGTTTGTTTGTTGTCGTCGAGCGCGGCCATCGCGTTGCTGTTGCCGCTGGCGAACGATTGGGACGCGCGAACAAATCGAGCCCCGCCACCGGGAGCCGCGATCGCGATGTTGCTCAAGAAGAAATCACCGAACGGACCTTCGTAATAGATTCGGCCTGGACCGTGCTTCGGCAGGCGGTCATCCGGCAACGCTTCGAGTCGCACTGCGGTGATCCCGTCCGGGACATTTTCAAACGCCACGACATACTCGTCGCTCTTCGAGATGTCGCCGCTCGAAAAGACGGAACCGTCCGGTTCAATCGTCAGCAGCGGCAGGTTGCTCTTCGCGGAGACCGGTCGGAGCAGCGTCCAGCTCACGGCGGACTTCTCAGCGGAAGCGAGCCAGGCGTTGAACTTCTGATCGAAGTGCCGCTGTCGTTGCTCAGCGGCCGAACCATTGGCCGAATTCCGCCGGCCGAGGCTGATGCGAAACTTGCCGAGCGTGTGCTGCATGCCATGCTGTTGTTCGAGCTTGATCGTCCAGCGCGCGGTCTTGTCGGCAAAGCCGCTCGGCTGAGCGAGTACGAAGGTGGCGGTGCGGTTCACATTCCAATTGCCGGGACCATGAATCGCCCAACCGCCGGTCTTCGCGTTGCCGTCGATCGCTTGTGCGACCGCGAATTGATCCTGTGAGAAGTCGGCCGAGGCGTGCGCGAATTTCAGTTGCTGAACCTCACCCGGAACATCGCGAGTCACGATCGACGCACTGATTTTGCTGAGCACGAAGTTGCCGTGTGGCGTGCGTCCGGGGCCTTTGCTCGGCAACTTGTCGTCGATCAGTGCTTCGAGGCGAATCGCGGCGACGTCTTTGAGATCGCTGTCGAGTTGAATTTCATACGAGTCGGTTTCGGGGTTCGATCCGCTCAGCAGCACGCTGGCGTCGGATTGAATCTCCGCAGACGCACCGTTGGCGGACTTCGCCACGACTGGTTTGAGCGGCGTCCAAGTGAACTCATCCGGTAGCGGGAATCGATTCGGCAGGTCGGCTTCGAGCTCAGCGATGCGGCGGTCGATCTCGGCTTGCTTGGCGACGAGGTCGGAGACCGGGATGTCGAACTCCGGCTCATCGGCGTTGTTGAGCAAGCCGAAGAAGCGGTAGTAATCGGTGTGCGTGATCGGGTCGTACTTGTGCGTGTGACACTGAGCACAGCCAATCGTCAGCCCCAGCCAGACCGATCCGGTCGTGGCGACACGGTCGGTCATCGCGTGGAAACGAAACTCCAGCGGGTCGATGCCCCCTTCTTCATTGAGCATTGTGTTGCGATGAAATCCGGTCGCGATCCGTTGTTCGGTGGTCGCATTCGGCCGCATGTCTCCCGCGAGTTGGTCGATCGTGAATTGATCGAACGGCATGTCGGCGTTGATCGCGTTGATGACCCAGTCGCGATACGGCCAGACATTGCGAGTGCGGTCCTTCTCGTAGCCGTTCGTGTCGGCATACCGGGCGAGGTCCAACCAGCGCCGCGCCCAGCGTTCACCGTAAGCCGGTGACGCGAGCAATCGGTCCACGAGCCGCTCGTAAGCATCCGGAGACGCATCGTTGACGAACTCATCAGCCTCGGTTGGCGTCGGCGGGACTCCAATCAAGTCGAGAAACACGCGCCGTGCGAGCGTGTGCCGATCGGCCTGCGGAGACGGATTGAGTCCTCCCGCTTCCAATCGCGCGAGCACGAAATGGTCGATGCCGTTGCGCGGCCAACTGGCATCGCGCACCTTCGGTATTGCAGGTCGCTTCGGAGCGACGAAGGCCCAGTGGGGCCGATACTCCGCGCCGCTGGCGATCCAGCGTTTGAGAATTTCACGCTGCTCGGCCGTCAGTTCAAACTTGGTGGACGCGGGGGGCATCTTCTCTTCGGAGCCGTCCGGCAGGTTGATGCGGCGGATCAATTCGCTCGCGTCGGGTTTGCTCGGAGCGATCGCCACCTTGCCACTGTCAGAGGGCTTGATCGCGGCATCTCGGACATCGAGCCGCAGCCCGCTCTGACGCTGTTCTTCGTCCGGGCCGTGACACTTGAAGCAATACCGCGACAAGATTGGCCGCACGTCTCGTTCAAACGATGGCGGTTCGGCGGCACCGAGCGGAGTCATCAACCCCCAACCAATCAAAAGGACTGCCATGCGACTGTTGAATTGAGTCATTACCAGAGATTCTCCTCTCGGCATTGTGTTTAGACCCCATCCGGCTCGCCCGGATGGTGAATCTGATGGCGGGCTAATCAGGATCAACACACCACCGGCTCCCCAGTTTTCCCGCAGTTCGCCGCCAAAGGCGGCGAACTGCGGG
>CAMDEA010000130.1 GCA_945893045.1 Planctomyces sp. SH-PL62 | reverse complement strand
CAAATTTCAAAATTGCCTCGGCAATTTTGAAATTTGAACGCCCGACCCCGGCTTAAATCGCGGCGGAATGTATCCCGCGCCCCTTAGAGCCACAAAGGCCCGGGGCCGATTGCAACGATTGTGGCGATTGATCGACGCCGCCGGACGAGGGACTCCCGTCGACTTTCCAAATCGCCTGCCGGGCAAACTCTGTGACCTATGTTTCCGCGGAACAACCACCGTTGCGCGCGGACAACACTCGTCGTGCGCGGTTCGTAGGTTGGGATTCCATCCCGACCGGTCGGGACAGAGTCCCAACCTACGTTTCAGGAACCTCGTTATGTCGTCGGCATCGAATCGTCCTGCCACTTCGCAGTTAGCCTTTGGGCTGCTGCTGGGAGTCTGCGCGGTGATGATTCTGCGGCCGGCCGAGCTGTTTCCGGTGCTCGATGTCGTACCGATCTATGAAGTCTTGATCGTCGGAGCGTTGGTCTGCGGAGCCCGCGATCTGCAACGGCACTTCCGCTGGGTGAACCTG
The DNA here is from genome assembly GCA_945893045.1 of Planctomyces sp. SH-PL62. Classification (GTDB taxonomy): domain Bacteria; phylum Planctomycetota; class Planctomycetia; order Planctomycetales; family Planctomycetaceae; genus SXKJ01. Next base: position 21,476 of record CAMDEA010000130.1, on the reverse strand, counting down.
CAACAGCAGCCGGCGATGATGTGCGTATGCGGCGTGCTGATCGCGATCGTGCTGTCACATCTGCAGCGGTTTTATCTGGGGGGTGTGAAAGAGGGGGCGATCGAGTTTCTGAAAGTGCTGCTGTTGTTCGGGCTGATTGTCTCGCAGACCGACACGGTCGCTCGGTTGAAGACGCTGCTGACAGTCGTGGCCGTGACCGCCACGATCACGGTGTCGCTGTGCGTTCTGGATTACTACGGCGTCGTGGACTTCGAGTTCATTACGCACATCTCGGATGTGGATGGTGTCACGGACGCGAACACCGTGCAGCGAGTCTCCCGCATGCGTGGCACGGGGATCTTTCAAGACCCGAATGACATCTCGTTGTTGATCGTGTTCTCGGCAGTCATCTGGGCGTCGATGGCGTTGGATCGCTCGATGGGGCCGATTCGCTGGACCGCGTTATTGCCGATCGTCGTGCTGGTGATCGGGCTGCTTTGCACACGTTCGCGTGGCGGACTGATGGCGGCGGGGGCCGCATTGATGGCCGTCGTACTGAGTCACTACGGACGCCGAACAGCGATCGCCGTGGGTCTTCTCTGTCTCTGTGCGTTGCCGCTGCTGGCAGTCCGGAATACCGGCGTCGGGTTCTCGGAAGGTGGAACCGGCCACGAGCGGATCACTCTCTGGCGCGAAGGTCTGGCGGCGCTCCGTTCGCCCGCTTTGTTGTTTGGCATCGGGCAAGGGATGTACGCCGACTGGGCCGGGCTGGTGGCTCACAACTCGTTCGTCCATGCGTATGTCGAGTTGGGAATCGTCGGCGGCACGTTGTTCCTGGGAGCCTTCTTCTTCCCCGCGTTGTCGCTGTATCGCCTACGAGATGCGCGGCGCGAGTTTGATCACTCGGAGTTGAATCGGCTGTTTCCGTTCGTCGTGGCGATGCTGGTCGGTTGGACGATGGGGTTGCAGTCGCTCTCGCGAGCTTACGTGGTCTCGACCTACCTGATGCTGGGGACGCAGGTGGCGTACATGAATTTGGCCTCGGCACACCTGCATACTAGGCGGCTGCTGGTGTCTTGGGATCGCGGGCACCTGTGGCGGTTGGCTGCGTGCAGCGCGGCGGTGTTTCTTGCCTTCAACGTGTTTGTGGTGGTCGCCACCAGGATTTGAATTCAATGGGACTGCGCAAGCGATTCACGATCAACTTGCTGGCCACATGGAGCAACCATGTGCTGGGGCTGTTGCTCGCGCTGATCCTGATGCCGAGAGTGCTCGGCACGCTGGGCGATTCGCTGTATGGCACATGGGTCTTCATCAGCGCGATTGCCGGCTATGCGGGATTGCTCAGCCTGGGGTTGGGGCAGACCGTCAGCCGTTATGTGGCGACCCATCATGCCGACGGAGATTCCGAGCAAGTCAACCGAGTGGTCAATGTGATTGGTGCGGTGTATCTCGTGATGAGCGGACTCGCGCTGGCGATTGCCGGCGTGCTGGCCTGGTTGGCCCCCGATCTCTGGCCGAACAGCACCGTCGCCGTCAGCGAACTGCGGTGGGTGATCTTGATTCTGGGCCTGAACGCGGCCGTGTCGATCACGGGCGGAGTGTTCGGAGGCGTCCTGATTGGCCTGCAACGGTTTGAGTTGGAGAAAGCCTTCGTGCTGCTGAGTGGCGTGGTCCGCTTCGTGTTGACGATCGCGCTGCTGCGGAAGGATTCGGGACTGATGATTCTGGCGGTCATCTTCCTGGCCACGACGGCGGCCGAAAACTTGGGATGCGTCCTCTGCGCGTTCCGGCTGGTGCCGACGTTGCGACTGGGATTTCGCTTCCTCAACCGTCAGACGTTGCGGGAGTGCTTCTCGTTCAGCGCGTTCGCGCTGCTGGAGGCGGTGTCGGCGACGCTGATTGAATCGGCCGACTGCGTGGTGATCGGCTGCGTGCTGGGAGCCGAAGCGATCGTGCCCTACAGCGTGGCTCAGCGCTTGTGCCAGTACATCAGCAAGCCGTTGCAGGGGATCGCATCGGTCTGCCTGCCGCGAGCCGGCGAACTGCACGCTCAAGGTCAGATGGCGGAACTGCGTGATTTACTGTGTCGCGCGGTAGGATTGGCGTGGTTGCTGATGATGGGCTTCTTCATCGGGGCGAGCTTCTTCGGCCCGACATTGTTGGAGACGTGGGTCCACAAGGCGTATCCGCAGAGCCAAACGATTCTGCTGTTGCTGCTGGGCGGTCAATTGGTTGCCACGCCTATGAAGGTCGTCACGAGCGTACTGTTCGGAATGGGAGACGTGCGCCGGCCGTCGTTGTTCTATGTCATGGAAGCGCTGGCGAACTTCGCCTTGAGCATATCGCTGGTCTATGGCGTGGGCCTGATTGGAGTCGCGTTGGGGACGGTGGTGCCGTTGTATCTGGTGGAGCTGGGCCTGTTGCTGCCCTACGCGCTGCGTCGTCTGGAGATTGAACCGCGTCGCTTGCTGACCGATGTGGCCGGGCCGCAGCTTGCGCCGTTGGTGGCATTGCTGGGTTACTCGTACCTCATTTGGTCGCAAGTGCCGCTGGTTCCGGGATGGAACAACATGATCGCCATCGCGGCCGGTGGCGGCTTGGTTTTGGGAGCGACGTGGCTTGGACAGCAGAAACTGATCAGTTGGTTGAGCGGCCGCCAATGGGCCGCGAACAAATTAGGGATTGCGAAACCTCAGACGTAAACGACGTAGCCGCACTCGCCAGAGTGCGGGCCGCCTGCCGGTGGCTCAACCGCGTTCTGGCGAACGCGGCTACGAGAAGGAACAATCATGTTTCATTGCGAACTTCACCGATTGGACGGCAACGAACAACTCTGTTCGGACTGGCGCGATTTGTTGAATCGTGTGCGGCCGGACTTGCGGTTGTTCGGGCCGGAATGGTTTTCGATTTGGGATCGCACGATTGGCTCGCACGCGCCGTGGACCGGTGAAATGCACGTTGCGGCTGTCTACGACGACGCGAATCATCGGTTGTGCGGCGTGTTGCCGATTGGGCATCCGAAAGTCGGACTGCTGCGAGTCAACGCGATGGCCGGTTACTTCCAGCCGTGGCGATTGGCGTTGGCCGATCAATCGTGCGAGTTCGCGGTCGGCCGCGCGTTGGGCTGGTTTCTGGTGGAACTCGGCTGGAGCGTGATGCAGCTTGGTCCGTGGCCGTTGTCCCACGAAGTGCATCGCGGCATCCTGTCCGCGCTGGGTGAGCTCGAAATGCCGATGCGGAAACAATGCTCGGACGAGTTGGCCATCGCCGACTTGCCACCGACTTGGGAGCAATGCCAGGACGAGACCGTCGGCCGCAAGTTTCTGCGCAACGTCCGCAACTATGAAAACAAACTCGCGCGGGAGCATCGCGTCGAAGTGCGTCACGTCCGCCAGCCGTCGCTGTTCGAGACGGCCGAATTGTTGGCCTGTTTCTCGCTGATCGAGCAGCGGAGTTGGCTGATGAATGACTCTCACGGCCGACCGCGATTCGTCGGACCGGTCGAGCGCGGCTTTTGGGGAGAGTTGATTCAACAATGGCTCGCCCCGCAAAACTTCTTTGATGCCTGGCTGATGCGGGCCGACGATCGACCGATCAGCTTTGTTGTGGCGGCCACGGTTGGCTCGACGCGATACGTGATCGCCAACAACTACGACGAAGCGTGGAGCGATTACCGAGTCGGCTCGCAGCTTTATCGCCGCATGTACGAGGAAGGTTATTCGCGCGGCTTGACGCGCTACGACTTCGGCACCAACGAACTGCACTACAAGCAGCGCTGGGGAGCGAAGTCCGCCGATCGCGTCGAGACCTGCACCGTGGCCATCAATCACGTGGTCAGCGGTTTCTGGAACGCCGGATTGAAACTCAAGGGCCTGCTAGACGGCGGGCTATGGGGACGGCCAACGACACACGAACAACTCGCATCGGGCGAGCCGATGACGTCAGACATTTCTGGCGAGCGGGATGGCGTTAGCCCCCCGGTGTTTTCGCCACGGAACCGGGGGGCTAATACCGCCCCGCTCGCTGGTCCTGTTTCCGCAAGGTAATTCGCGACATGTCCGCCACGTTTTTCACACTCGATGAACTCGGACTGCAATCCGGCGACGGCTCGCACGAGGTGAGCGTGTGCGCGGACGACGAATTCGCGACCGAACCCTGCGTGCTGGAGATCAACGAACTCGCCACGCTGGCCGAGTTGCAGCCGTTGTGGCGTGAGTTGCTCGACAAGACGCCACAGCCCGCGTTCAGTCAGACGTTCGAGTGGTTGCAGCTCTACCTCCAGCACTTTGGAGACCAGCAACGGCTGCGCGTGCTCTGTCTCGACGAGGAGGGTGAGACGGCCGGGCTGACAGTGCTCGTCGAACGCAATGTGCGCGGTCAGCACGAACTGACGCTGCCCAGCGTCGGCGGCGAGACGCTCTGGCCGTTGGGGGCCAAGCCGGCCGAACAGTGGCACGCGGTCGCCAAGCATCTGCGAACGGAACTGGCGCGCAAGCATGTACTCGATCTGCGCGGCTTGCCCGATCCGCAGGGGAAGATCAACTCCGCACTGCACGCCGCCGAGGTCAACGTGCAATCGCAACCGTGGTCCAGCACGACGACGTTGCGTGTAGCGGAGAACTTTGAGTCGTTCTGGTCGCAGGTGTCTGAGTCCGTCCGCCATCGGGTCGAGCTTGGCGAACAGCGTTTGGCGACGTTCGGCCCCATGAACTTCGTCCGCGTTCGGCCACAAGGGACCGACCGCACCGGCCCGCATTTTTCGGACGAGCTGTATCAAGACTGCTTGAACATCGCGCTGAATGACGAGCAGCAACTGTCGCGTGCCGACTCAGTGCTGAATGCTCCGGAGCGGCACTCGTTCCTGCGTGACTTGTTGCCATGGGCCTGGCGGCATTCCGCCGCCGACTTGTGTTTTCTGCTGTCCGGCGCGCGGCCGATCGCATTCCGATTTCACACGCTGGAGTTCGGCCACCTGCGCACCATTTGGAGCGGCGTCGATGCCGAGTTCCGTCAACTGCCACTCGCCGCGCTGCTGCTGTTCCGCACGCTCCGCGACAGTTGGCAACGCGGCGATGTGGAACTCGACCTCGGCCCGACTCGCGCCGATGTCGCTCGCGATTGGCTGGGCACCTTGACCCCGTTACGTCGCTTCATCGTTGGGGCGTCGGCCGTGACATCGTCCGTACAACAACCGGAAGAAATGAATTCGTATGGCGTCTGACATGCTCGATAGGACAGACAAGTCTCATGCGACCGATCGGCGCGTTGCCGCTTGTGAGGTGCCCTCAACGGTCACACCTCCGGTGTCGATCGCGTTCCACATACTCGAAGAAGCCGACCGTCAGCACTTGTCGTCGCACTACTGGCGTTGGAGCGAACTTTTCGATTGTGATCCCGATGCACGTATCGCGCAGCATCCTGAGCATCTTTTTTCGCAACAAACGAATGACTCTTTGGCGAGCGGGGCGGCGTCAGCCCCCCGGTTGTCAGCGGACGTCGAAACCACCGGGGGGCTGACGCCGCCCCGCTCGCCGAAGACTTCTCTGACCTCCAGAGGTGATGTCGTTCTCTGCGAAGCCTCTCGTGGTCACGAAGTCATTGCTCTGGGCATCCTCGCCTCGAAGAGCATGACGCTGCGGCAAGCCGGAGGCTTCGGGCCGAACCTGGGCTTGCGTGGCTATCGGCTGGTCGGCAATCGCCTGCTCGGCCAGGTGGATGAATCGCTGACTCGCCAAATGCTCGCGGCGTGCGCGTCGTTCGCTCGTGAGCATCACGCGAGCTACTTGCTGATCGAAGACCTCGAACGCTGCGATCCGCTGTTCGCTGCCGCGGAGTCACTCAATCACGACGGCTTCCGGATCTTCAGCCCGACCGGAATCCAGGAACGGTTGAAGATCGAATTTCCGCCAACGCCCGCCGACTATTGGGCGAAGTTCTCGTCGAAGACTCGCAACACGTTCAAACGCAAACAAAAGAAGATCGGTGCGACACGGCTGGTGCGCGTGACCGAGCCGGGCCAGATCGCCGAGTTCCTCGAAGCGGCGCACGCGATCTCGCAACGAACTTGGCAGAGCGACAAACTCGGCCTGCGGATTCATAACAACGCCCAGGAACTGCGGTTCTTCACGTTCCTCGCCACGCAGCAAGCGTTGCGTTCGTATTTGTTGTTCGTGGACGAGCAGCCCGCCGCGTTCCTGTTCGGCACGCAGCACAAGGGACTCTTCAGCTACGAAGAGGTTGGCTACGACCGCGAGTTCTCCGATCGGTCTCCCGGCCAAGTGCTCTTGGTGCAAGTGCTCGAAGACCTGTTGAAAGACAACCCGCCGCGCGTGTTCGACTTCGGCGGCGGAGCGGCGGACTACAAACAACTCTTCGCGACAACGACCTCGACCAGCGGAAACGTGTGGCTGGTGCCGCCGGGACTGCGCCCGCAACTCTGCCTCGCGTATCTGCGCGGTTGCCGAGCGTTGGATGGGTTTGCTCGCGCGATTGCCGACAGGCTTGGCGTGACGACGCTGCTGCGACAAATGGTGCGTGGGAAGCATGCGGCGGCGGCGTCTGTGGCGCGGAATGCCAGTCGGGAGGAGGACGGGCAGGTTGGAAACCTGCCCCACGACGAGAGGGCCACTCCATGAGCGCACTCCGTCAATTGCTCAAATCTGTGTTCGCCGCCGCATTGCCGCAGTCGTGGCTGATGACGCATGGTCCGCGCGCTGCGGTCTCCCAACAACAGGAAATCGCGCTGACTTTCGATGATGGTCCGCATCCCGAACACACGCCGCGACTGCTCGATGCCCTCGCCGCCGCCGGAGCGAAGGGGACGTTCTTTGTCATTGGCGAACAGACTCTGCGGCATCCGAATCTCGTCCGCCGCATCGCCGACGAGGGACACGAAATCGGGAATCACACTTGGACGCACAGCGAACCTGCGCAGACGTCGGCCGTACGTTTTCTTGAGGAAGTCACGCAGACGCGACAGATGATCCAGAACCTCACCGGCCGCGACTGTCGGATGATGCGGCCACCGAAAGGGGCGTTGACGGTGGGAAAGACGCTCGGCCTGTGGCGGCGTCAGCAGACCATCGCCCTGTGGAATAGCGACCCGAAAGACTACGCGATGACGGACGAAATCGAATTGCTTCGCTGGCTAGACGGCTACCGTCCCCGTACTGGCGACATCGTGCTGCTGCACGACAACCCCCCGCGCGCCGCCGTCGCCGTCGAACGGCTGACACGCCACGATCTGCGATTCGTCACGTTATCCGAATGGCTCGATCGAAGTTGTCCGGTGAATGTGGCGGAGTCGCTCCGCGACTCCAACCCAGTTTTAGGGCAGCTTTGCTCAGAGGAGGCAGCGAATGTTCGTTGAGCTTTTGACTCTGTTGCTCGTCGTCATTGCCGGACTGGCGGCCAGCGTGTGGTTCGCGATTCGTCAGCGGCAGATGCAACTCTGGCTACCGAGCTACCTGTGGCCACGCCCCGAAGACTTGGCGGCACGTCGCGACATCGCGTGTCGCGTTCGGTCGGCGCTGGAAAGCCCGCAGGCCGAGCCGGTCGATGTCTTTCTCGCGATCTGCGATCACTACGAACCGCGCTGCTACGGTGCGAGCCACAGCACCGCGATCGCTCGCGTCGATCGTTGGTGCGCCGAGTATCCGCGACTGTTCGGTCGCTTCCGAGACAGCGGCGGTCGAGCACCGCAGCACACGTTCTTCTTCCCTCAGGACGAGTATCACCCGGATTACCTCGACCGCCTCGCGGTGCTATGCGCGGAAGGTTGGGGCGACGTTGATATCCACCTGCATCATGACGGCGACACGGCCGAGTCGCTGCGCGAGAAGCTGGAATCGTTTCGCGACACGCTCTTTCACCGGCACGGCCTGCTGCGCCGCGATCCGACGACCGGCGAGATCGTCTACGGCTTCATCCACGGCAATTGGGCGTTGTGCAACTGCCGACCCGATGGCCGCTGGTGCGGAGTCGATCAAGAGTTGACCGTCTTGCGCGAGACCGGCTGCTACGCCGACTTCACGCTGCCTTCCGCTCCGACCGACACGCAGACTCGCACGATCAACAGCATCTACTACGCGACCGACCTCCCCGGCCAACGCAAGTCGCATGACGCTGGCGTGCGTGCTCGCGTCGGGCAGCTCTCGCCCCGCGAGCATCTGCTGATGGTGCAAGGACCGCTGGAACTCGATTGGTCCCGCCGAAAACTCGGCTTGATCCCCCGCATCGAAAACGCCGACATTCATGCCGGCTTCGCACCGTCGTGGCATCGCCTGCAACTCTGGCTGAAAGCCGGAGTTCACGTCGCCGGTCAACCGAATTGGCTGTTCGTCAAATTGCACACGCACGGCTGCAAGGAGGGCAACATCGACACGCTGCTCGGAGAACCGACGGTGCGATTCCATGAAGACCTCGCGCACGCCGCGGCCGAGCATCCGAACTTCCGATATCACTACGTCACCGCCTGGGAAATGGCCCAACTCGTCCACGCTGCCGAACGAAAGCAGGATTGGCAATCAGTCCTCTCTCCGGCCGAAAGCCGACAACCGATGGCAGTTGCCCCAATCGAGATTTGAAATTTGAGATTTGAAATCTGAAATGGCTTTACCCCGCAACATCCGACCGCAATCACATCCTTCGCGAGCCTTACGGTTCGTGCGTTGGCTGACGGCCGCGCATGTCGGTGGAGTGGCGGTGTTGTGGTTCTTGATTTGGGAAGTCTCGGAATCGCATTGGCTCGGCAGCGTCGTGACTTTTCTGCCTCGCCTGCCGTGGCTGTTGCCGGGAGCGGTGTTGCTGGTCGCGTCGCTGCTGACGCGGTCGAAGTCGTTCTGGATCAATCTGCCGACGACGTTGTTCGTCCTGCTGTCGGTTGCCGAGTTTAACATACCGGAGCAGCGTGGAAATGAGTCGGCGCCAGCCACTGCTCGTGACGAGCAGACGCTGCGAATCGTCAGTTGCAACGTGCAGCATTTCACACCCGATTTCAGCCTCGTGCTGCGCGAGGTGCAACGCGCGAAGCCGGATCTCGTCGCCTTGCAAGAGGCCAGTCGCCCGCCACGTTTGCTGCTCGATCATTTTGAGGGTTGGCACCAGGTGCAGGTGCGCGGCCTGTGGGTGGCCTCGAAGTGGCCGCTGCGATTGTTGGGGGAATGTCAGACGGACTTGTTCTCGCACCTGAGCGGGATCGCGGTCGAAGTAGATGCTCCGTTCGGCAAGTTCGTGCTGGCGGACTTGCACCTGATGACCGCTCGCAAATCGCTCGTCGAACTGCGGCCGGTGGATTTGGCGAGCGGCGACTCGCAACTCGCTCTCGCCGGCGCGACCGTCGAGCGCATGCAAGAGGCTCGGCAAGTGCGTGAGTTCGTCACCAAGCATTCCGCTGAGTTGCCGATGATCGTGGTCGGCGACTTCAACATGCCGACTTCCAGCAGTGTCTATCGAACATCGTTCGGCGATCTGACCAACGCCTTCGAAGCATCGGCTTGGGGCTTCGGTTTCACCGCGCCGTGCAAACGCTTCCGATGGTGGCCGACCAACACTCCTTGGCAGCGCATCGACCACATCCTGGCCAATGAGTCATGGAAAGTTCGCGAATGCCGCATCGGTGAATGGGATGGGTCAGACCATCGGCTGATTTCGGCGACGCTACGGCGAACAGGAACGACGAATGCCCCACTGACGAAAGAATGACGAAGTTCAAATGACGAATTGTCGAGACATTGGTAATTCGTGCTTCGACATTCGGACTTCCTTCGTCATTGGGTCTTTCGTCATTCGTCATTTCCCTTTCGGCGGCGAGTCCGGTGATTTGCGGCGCGGGGCGTCGAGATAGCGGTGGCCGGCGTTCGGATTCTTGCTGTCGAACGCGAACGCATCGACGTTGTCCAGGAAGTGCTTGACGTAAACCAACGGGATCGCGAAGCCCAAGCCTTCGCCGAAGAGCACTTTCATGTTCGTCACGCCGATCACTTCGCCATGCGCGTTGAACAACGGACCGCCGCTGTTGCCCGGATTGATCTGCGTCGTCGTTTGAATGTAGGTCAGCCCCTCGCGGTTGCGGTTCTTCGTGCTGACGATTCCCTTCGACACCGATCGTTCCAGGCCGAGCGGGTTGCCAATGGCGAAGACTTCTTCGCCCTCTTTCTGATCGTCGGCGTCGGACAGCATGACCGGCTTGAACGGTAAATCTTTTTGCTCGGGGATTTGCAGCAGAGCCAGATCGAGGAACTGATTCATGGCGATGATTTTCACTTCGTCGATGCGCCGCTTGGCATAGCCCCCCTTCGTATCCTTCGTGAACAGCGTGACGGCGATGCGCGTTTCCTTTTCGATGACGTGGTAATTCGTGACACAATGCCCGCGCGTGTTGACGATGAACCCGGATCCGAGTCCACCCGGCGTCTGCACCAGCACGACTCCATCACCGTATTCGTTCGCGAGTTCTTTGATCGGCTTCAGCGGCAGCTTCGCGACGGAGTACAAGTCTCCCTTCTTCACTTCGGCCTTCGTCCCCGGCTTGTCGAAGCTGGCCGAGCGGGACTTGATGCGGTCGGTCGGAATCTTGAGCACATCGACGCCGATGTCGATGACGACGATCTCCGCCCCGTCCTTGAGGATTTCCCCTTCGATGCGGCTGCCGTTTGTCAACTCGATGACTTCGGCTGAGAGGGGTGTTGAGGTCAGCGTGGCGATGAGCAGTCCGGCCCACATGAGTTGCGATCGCATGAGATTCCCTTCTGGATTCCGTAGCCGCGTTCGCCAGAACGCGGGCGTTTCAGACAGGCACCCCGCACTCTGGCGAGTGCGGCTACGGCGAGTGCGGCGACTCAAAACGGGTCAGTTGTTTTTGAATTCGCCGTGGCACGTGACGCAGGTTTTGGAGATGCGGCCCATCGCCTCGTCGTACATCGCATAGTTGCCGGACTTGGCGGCTTCGATGAGTTGCTTGCCTCCCTCGCGTAGCGGCAGGGCTTGTTTGTGGAAGCCCGCGTCGTCTCCCCAACCGAAGCCGCCGGTAGTGATCGCGTAGCCGAAGAATTGCAGCATCGCGCCTTCTTGGGCCACCTTGTCGGCCTCTTTCTTCAGTCCCGCCTCGTTACTGACGGAGGACTTCAGAGTCGTCTCCGCTTTTTGAATGCGTTTCATGATGAAGCGCATATCGACGGCCGCTTCGCCGTATTCTTTTTCATCCGCCGCTTCGGGCAGGCCGGCCGGGGTCGAGCCTTTCAGGATGTCGTCGATCTTCTCGAACGCGGCCGCGACTGTGTCGTAGGTGTTCTTGTTCTTCGCCTTGTCGGAAGTGGTCAGTTCCGTGATCTGTGTCGACAGGTCACGCACGAACTTGGCGTTCTTCTTCCACGAGAAATCTTCCGGATGCTTCTGCACCGCGACCGCGAGCACCGCCAGCGTGGCCGATTCCGGAGCGATCTCCAGATAACTGGCGTTGTAAGCCGCGACCGACCCCGCCTTGCCGGCCAGATAGTTCCGCACGTTTTTGACTTCGTTGGTCAAAGCGTCTTTGTCGATCAGGTCTTTGAGCGACACGGCCTCGCCGCCAGTTGCGGCCTTCGGGGGATCTTTCGTCGCGGTCGCCGCGTCCGTCGTCGGAGCTCCCTTTGAAGTGTCATTCGGCGCGACCGTCGTATTACCGGCTGCCGCACCTGTCTGGGTGTTCGCGGCGACCACCAACGGCTTGTCGAAGAAGACGTCTTTGTAAATTCCGTCGATCATCGGGGGACCGCCCGCGGAGCCTTCAGCCTTTGATCCGTCTGTCTTCGAACGTTTCGTTTCGCCTTTCTCGCTTTTGGCTTTCGACTCTTTGGCAGCGGACGCTCCGTTGGAGGCTCCATCGCTGGAACCGCAACCGGCGGCGGCCAGCAGCAATGTGCTGGCCAGCAATGATCCGCACAGCCAACGGGATGAAAAGAGCACGTTCATGATCGTTGTTCCTTATCGTGTCAAAGTCGGCTGAATTATGCAGACGCGACTAGCACCGACGCAACGCCCATAGCTCGGACGCCTACGTCCGAGCCATCGACCGGACGTTGGCGTCCGGTCTACCTACGGCTGACAAACCAGTGGCACGAATGAGAACAACCCCAATCGTTCTTCTTCCAACTCCCCGTTTTGCCGAGTGAAGCGAAACATCGTCTGACCTGCACCCGGTTCACCGATCGGGATGATGAGCCGGCCCCCTTCGGCAAGCTGGTCGCGAAGTGCCTGCGGCAGTTGCTCGGCGGCGGCGGTCGCGATGATCGCGTCAAATGGCGCTTGCTCCGGCCAGCCGAGCGAACCGTCTCCCAGTTTCGTGACGACGTTGCGAAAGCCGAGTCGTTCCAAACGCTGCGTGGCCGAATCGGACAAGTCGGGCCAGCGTTCGATGGTGCAGACCTCAGCCGCCAACAGACTCAGCACGGCGGCTCCGTAGCCAGTGCCGGTTCCGATTTCGAGCACTCGTTCGTGACCTTGCAGCCGCGCCGCTTGAGCCATGAACGCGACTGTGTACGGCTGCGAAATCGTCTGGCCGAGTTCGATCGGCAAGGCTCGATCGTCGTAGGCGTGCCCTCGCAGCGGAGTCGGCACGAATTCCTCACGCGGGACTCGGTCCATCGCCGCCAGCACACACTCGTCGGTGATCCCGTGCGCTCGCAGATGCTGGTCGAGCATCCGTTGTTTCGCGACCAGCAGTCGATCTCCGGCAAGCATGGCAGAGCGATCCTGACTCAGAGTTAGCGAGACGAAATTGTTTCACTCGGCGGCCGATTCGCGGCGAGTGAGTCCGGTTGCCACTTGTCGAGAAACGCGAAGAACACCGCCGCGAAGATACAACCGAACGCGACGATGTAGTTCCACTTCAGCGACTCACGCAGAAACAGAATCGAGAACCCGCAGAATACGACCAGCGTGATCGCCTCCTGCATGATCTTCAGTTGCGCGACCGGATAGTCTCGATGCCCAATGCGATTGGCCGGAACTTGCAGGCAGTACTCAAAGAGTGCGATCCCCCAACTGACGGCAATGGCGATCCACAGCGGCCCCGTTTTGATCTGCGGCCACTTGAGATGTCCGTACCAAGCGAACGTCATGAAGATGTTCGAGAGAGTCAGTAGCAGTGTCGTCCAGAAGAGATTCATGATGAGTCCTTGGCTTATCGAGCGTACCAGCCAATGAGTTTTGGAATCTCGCCCATCTGCGCGAGCGTGTGAACTCGGCGGCGGAAGCCGAACGAGCCGAAGATCGGCGAGTAACCGTGATGATGATCGGAAATGGCCAACGCTTGCGAGACGTCTTCGTGAGTCAGTTGCGTGCGGCTCTGGCTCGCCGCCAGCCAGCGGGCGATCCACAACGTTGCCGGAAAAATCAACGCGAGACTCTGAATGCCTTCGACCAACGGCACCCCGTAATAGGCCGGGCCGCAGAAATGCAGACCAGCGACTTTCACGCGAAAGTACCGCGTCCACAGTTCTTCGCTCTCGGCCGGAAAGCCGAACGGTTGTTCGAGCGACTCGAACGGAACCTCACGAAAGACCGACTGCAACGGCGGGACGTTGCCGGTCCCGCGAGCAAATCGCGTTGCCGCGTGAAAGAGTTGCCAACGGCCGCGCCAGCCAGCGGCCAAGTCGGCGGTGGTATCCTTGCGAGCGTACTGCGCGGTCAGCATTCGGAACTGCATTCTTCCCAGCGGGGTTGGGATAACGGCTGTCGGCTCTCGGCTCTCGGCATTCGGCCGGAGCTCTTCAATGGCGGCTTGGCGGATGATGTCAAGGAATTCGGTCAACCGTACGCCGCTGAGTTTGTCGAAGCGAGATTGTTCGACGAGGTTTAACCAGAACAACGCGCGTTGTAACTTGATGGCGATCGGCGCGTCCGTCGTCGTGAGCGTCGCGTCGATCACATCGACGATGCGAAGGAAGTCGGGCCAATCGAGCCGTTCGCTCGCAGAGAGGAATGGAGGCGGAGTGCGTTCGTGGCCGTCTGGCACGACGGCTTTCGCGAGTTGCTTGATCTCTTCCGCATTTTGGCTCATCGAACGGCCGAGGCTCGCGACGACGGACGGGCAACTGAATCGCAGACTGACCGTGACCTTCTTGCCGGCGGGGTGAAACGCATACGGATAGATGCGACAGGCCAGCGGCTTCGCGGACTCACCGAACTTGGCATGAATGCGGCAGAGGCCATGCTCATCCAAGAACACGCACGCCCCGTCCGCTTGATGGGCCAGTTGAAACCGCTTGGCCCACGGCGGTCCACCGAGTCGCTCGAATACAGCGTTGCCCGACGGAGTACCGTCGTTCGCGGTCCAGCCTTGAGACAGAATCCGCTGCCGTTCTTCTTCGGTGACTTCAATCGCGTGTTGCCGACAGCAGCCACCGCAGTTGTGGCAGCTCCAGTTCTGAATCGTCGGCAGCGTGAGCGAGATGGCCATTGTCGTGCCTCACCGCGCGACATTATCGCGTCGCTCTCGTGGCAGCGACCATCTTCGCCGCAAAGTCGCCGACATCACGGAGCACTTCCGCTGCGGTGGAGCCGGTCGAGAGTCGTTCGAGTTGTCGGACAATCGCAGAGCCGACGATCACACCGTCGGCCAAGCCGCGAAGCGTGCCAACCTGTTCGGGCTTGCTGACTCCGAAGCCAACGGCCAATGGCAGATTCGTTTTGCCACGCAGCCGTTTCAGTTGGCCGGAGAGTTCTTCTGGCAATTGATCGCGTGCGCCAGTCGTTCCGGCAATCGAGATGCAGTACACGAAACCGCTTCCGGTCTGCACGATGTGATCTTCTCGGCTTGGAGTCGTGGTCGGCGCGACGAGTTGAATCGCGTCCAGGCCGGCATCGCGGATGATGCGAGCGACCTCATTTGCTTCGTCAGCGGGTAGATCCGGGATAATCAGGCCGGAGAAGCCAGCATCTTTCGCCCGCTGCACGAAGTTTGCCGCACCGAGACGGAAGACAATGGCATAGCTGACCATCCCCACGAGCGGTGGGATCTGGTCGCCACTGCTCGTCAGTTGCTGGATGCCGGCGAAGATGTCGTTGACGTGTAGGCCGCGCGATAAGGCTCGCGTGTAGCTGGCTTGAATCACCGGGCCGTCGGCAATTGGGTCGCTGTAGGGGAAGCCGACTTCGATCAGATCAACGCCTCGGCTGGCGAGTTCGCGGATCAACGCCATTGAGGTGGCGACGTCGGGATCGCCGACAGTGACGAACGGCATGAAGGCCATGTGTCCTTGCGCCTTCAAAGCGGCGAACGTGGCGGCGATGCGAGTGGGTGTGGTCATGCTGTTTTCGTTGCAACAGGCTAGGCACCCGCTTTGCCGACTTCCATGACGCTCAGCAGGCCGCCGATTGAGAAGACGAAGTTCTTTTGGTCGAGATGTTTGAAATCACCGCTTTGATCAAGGTGCGAAAAGATGATCTCAGCTTCGGCCACGAGCCGGTCGCCAACATGGGCGGTCACTTCCACCGAGCCCCCTTCGGGACTTTCGTTGATCAGTTTGGCGGTGTAGGTCAGCGTGTCGCCGGGGACAACGAAGCCGTGAAACGTGACGTTGGGAACTTTGGCCAGGACGACGATGTGTTCGAAGTTGTTTTTCTCGCCCAACAGGATGCCGCCGGTTTGAGCCATGCCTTCGAGCATCAGCGAGCCTGGCATCACCGCGAAGCCGGGAAAGTGGTCGTGCAAATGCTCTTCGGCCAATGAGACGTTTTTGATCGCCTTGGCGTACTGGCCGCTTTGCAATTCGGTGAAGCGATCAATCCAGAACCAGCGCATGGCCACACTTTAGACGTAGCCGCATTCGCCAGAATGCGGGCCGAACGGGCTTTCACGCCCCGCGTTCTGGCGAACGCGGCTACGAAGGCTGTGACTAAGCCGCCAGCTTGTTCTTCACGAAGTTGCACAGCATCTGAACCGTGAACATGTCCTTGATGTTCTCGACCTTCGGGTCTTTGGCGAACGTGTCCAGGTCGATGTGCGGCACTTTCTTGCGCAGCGTCGCGAGCCCTTCGGCAGTGACGAGTCCGTCCTTGACGAATCCGGCGTCGGCGGACGCCAAGTCTTCCGGAAAGAGTTCGCCGCGCGGGATCTTAATGCTGAAGTTCTTCTCCAGGCGGAACACGATGTCGAGGAAGTCAATCGACTCCGCACCGAGATCGGCCTCCAATCGGGCTTCGAGCGTGACTTCGTCGTCATCAACGCCCAGCGCGTCGACCAATGTGTCTCGGACTTTCGTGAAGATGTCTTCGGGCGTCATTCCAATCTCTCCTGGCTGGTCCGAGCGGCCAGCTTGGTTCCAGCCGTGCCTGCCGCTCGTTCGTCGCCGAATCAACTCGCGTGTTTGTCACGGTCGCCGGCTCCGCGAGCCAACCGGCGACCAACCCACTATGAATCAAGCAGCTCGGCCTCGCCAGGAGGCCGGGCTGCTGGACACGCTACATGCCTGCTCCCAGAGTCAGTCCGCCATCGACCGTGAGCACATTGCCCGTGACATAGGACGCTCCGTCGCTGGCGAGGTACAGCACTGCCGCCGCGATGTCTTCGGGATTGCCGAGTCGTCGCAACGGGATTTGTTTCTTGATGGTGTCTTCGGCCGCATTGCGAATGGCTTCGGTCATGTCGGTCGAGATGAATCCCGGCGCAATCGCGTTAACGGTGATGCCTCGGCGTCCGACTTCGTTGGCGAGGCAGCGTGTGAAGCCTTCGATGCCCCCCTTGCTGGCCGCGTAGTTCGATTGGCCGGGGTTGCCAAAGTTCGCCGCCACGCTGGAGATGTTGATGATTCGCCCCGATCGAGCCGACATCATCGGTCGAGTCACCGCCTGGCAGTAATTGAAGACACCGTTGAGGTTCGTATTGATGACGGCTGACCAATTCTCGGCGGTCATGGTGGCGAGCAGCCCGTCCTTGATGATGCCCGCGTTGTTGACCAGCACGTAGATGCCGCCCCACTTTTCGCAAATCTCTTCGACGATGCGATCCGCATCGGGTTTGCTGGCAGCATCCGCTTGATAGCCGACAACTTCGTGGCCCTCGGCCTTGAGTTCGTTGATCAGTGCGTCGGCGGCGGCGGTATTCGAGTGATACACGAAGGCGACTTTGGCTCCTGCCCGCGCGAGCGTTTGCACGATCGCTTTGCCGATACCTCGGCTGCCACCCGTGACCAACGCTGTTTTGCCGGACAAACTCATGCTCAACCCCAATCGGACACTGGACTAACTGGTTTCTTTTCGGCCGCTTCGGCAACCGGCTTGAGGACGATCAGGCCGATGGCCCGCTCCAAATCTGACTGAACTGCTCTCGCAGCCGAGTGATCAGCAACTCATCGGTCTTTCCCAGATTCGGGTTGCGGTCACGTAAGTTGATGCGTTGCAAGACGATCCTGGCACTGACCGCCGATAGTCCATCGACAGTCCCTTCCCCCTTAAAGGTGCATTCCGTTTCCTCCAATTTGTGGATCGTCGAGGTCACGGTCAGCGATTTTCCGGGGGTCACAAAGTTATTGAACTTCAACGCCTTAGCCTGCTTGAGCGTGATGGTGCTGAAACGAAAGTCCTCCGTATGCCGCAGCAGCCACGCGCTGGCTTGCACCAGCGACTCGACCATCATCACGCCTGGCAAAACCGGGAAGCCGGGAAAGTGATCTTGAAGGTATTCCTCGGCCAGCGACACGTTTTTGACGGTCGTGATCGACTTCCCCGCTTCCAGAGCGATGATGCGATCGACGAGAGAAAACTTCATGAAACCACCATTCGGGCGAGACTCGGCCGGAAGTGAAGGGGGCGGAGTATATTGGTCACTGGAAAGTGCCTCAAGCGACTGTCCTGCCCTGAATCCCCTGACCGGCGACCTCAGCGCGAGGTCGAAAAGCAGCGGTGAAGCAGCAAATCCACCGTCGAAATCGCGCCCACGAGGGCGGTCGCCCAGCCAATCAGCGAGATCACCTCAGGATTGCCGAGGTCGGTTCCCAGAAAGAACGCGGAAGTTCCAAAGGCAATCAGAGTCAACAAGGTCTGTACGGGCCGGCTGGTCGTCGGCGCTGTCTCTAGGTCGGGTGACCGACTGTCGGACGGTCGTGCCTGGGCGGATTCGAGGCGGACGGGACTCGAAACGGCTTGAGCTGGTTGGGCGATCGCAGACTCAAGAGTGAGCGGCACGCTCGGTCGTTCAAAAAACTCTCGGTCGAGTCGATCCAGTTCGTCTTGCCGAGCCGCAAGTACTTTTTCTTCACGACGCAAGCGGGCGTCCCAGTCCTCCATTTTCGCTTTGTCGCGCAGCAATTCTTCCGCGAGAGCACGGCAGATGCTTTTCTCTTCCATCAGGGCCGAGCGTTGCGATTCGAATTCCGCCAACTGCGATTCCAGAGATTCCAACCGCTGTGACCATTCGAGCTGCGGCTCATGCCAACGCGCTTGCTCCACAGCGAATTCCGCCCGTTCGTGTTCAAGTTGGTCACGCTCCACTTGAAGAAGCTGTAACACCTGCTCGTAGTCCGGCCGCACAGAACTCGGCAGTGGGGCTGACGTGATTGAGGTTCGTGACGAAGCGACGCGGGGATCCGTTTCGTGTTGCCGACGAAGCTGATCGCTGAGGTCTGCTTCTCGTTCTTGCAGCGAGAGGACTTGGCCTTGCAGGTCGCCCAGCAGTTTGGAGATGTGCTGCGAGAGCCGCTCGTGCGATTCCGAATCGGTGCTGCTGGCGGTTTCGCGAAGCAGGTCACTGAAGAGATCCAACTCCGGCGAGGCATCACGGCTAGTCTGATCGATGGCTCGCTTGAGTCGCAGGACGTGTTCGACTCGGCTGCTATCGGTCGCGTCACGCTCCACCAATTTGGCGTACAGCAACTCGTCCGCGGAGGCGAGGCGCACTCGAAAATCAAACGGGCCCAGTGAGACTCGATCTCCGGGAATTAATTCCCGCGGCTCGATGACCAGCCGGTCATTGAGCCACGTTGACTCGGACGCCCACTCGGTCAACATTGTTTGCCGACGGACGACTTCGATCACACAGTGCTCCGGCTGCACGAGGTCGGACTTCGTCAACCGCACCGCACAACCTTCGGCCGAACCGATCGCGCACCGCAGGCCCGGCACGAGCAACACCGGCTCCAAGTCCAGATGCCCCTGCATGGGTTGCAGGACCAACAGGTCTTTCGGCAGTCGCAGCGACAGCGGTTCGATGGCGGGTAGCACGGCAGATCTTTCAGAATTCGACCTATTGAGTGGCCTGAGAGCATCTAGCTCATAAACCTGCGGTCAGCAAAGTCAGCCGGCAGGGGAACGTCCAAGTCGCAACTGGTCCTGACGATCGCGCGGATTGATCTGGCCTCTGCCACCGTCTGACGCGAATCCTTTCGTCTCAACTGGGAGGCCGATATACCTCGCGCGGACACGAATGAACTAGGCGAGCGGGGCGGCGTCAGCCCCCCGGTGCGGCGACGAAATACATTTGCTGCGAATCCACCGGGGGGCTGACGCCGCCACGCTCGCCAGAGTGACTTATGGAGGTTTGCCGTGGGTGTTGATGCCAGTTCGGTGCAGGTGAATCTAGGCGAGCGGAGTTACGAAATCCGCATCGTGAGCGGTGGCTTGGCGGAGTTGCCCAAGTTGTTGCCGAGTTGGCTGGACCGCAGCGTGTATCGCGCGGGGAGTTCGCGGTTGGCGCATCTTGTCACGGATCGCAACGTGCGACGATATGCAGAGGTCGTTCGCGAAGGACTGACGCGAACCGGCTGGACCTGCGGACTGACGGAACTGGAACCGGGCGAGAAGACGAAGTCGATCAGTCATCTTTCGACGTTGTGGGATGACCTGATCGCGTCGAAGGCGGATCGCCGCACCGTGGTGATTGCGGTTGGGGGCGGAGTTATCGGCGATTTGGCCGGATTCGCGGCGTCGTCATTCGTGCGCGGTTTGCCATTCGTGCAAGTGCCGACCAGCTTGTTGGCGGACGTGGACAGCTCCGTCGGCGGGAAGACTGGCATCAATCATCCCGCCGCCAAGAACATGCTGGGAGCGTTTCATCAGCCCATCGGCGTGCTGATTGACACTGCTGTGCTCGACACTTTGCCGTCGCGCGAGTTCTCCGCCGGCTTGGCCGAGGTCGTCAAATATGGAGTCATCCTCGACGCCGATTTTTTCGCGTTCCTCGAACAGCGAGCCGAGGCGATCAACCTCCGCGACCCTGGCATATTGAGGCAGGTCGTCGCTCGCTGTTGCCGTTTGAAAGCGGACGTCGTCGAGAAGGACGAATTCGAGCGGACCGGTCTGCGGGCCGTCCTCAATTACGGTCACACGTTTGGTCACGCCTTCGAGGCACTCGCCGGCTACGGCGAATTGCTGCACGGTGAAGCGGTCGCCATCGGCATGTGGCACGCCAGCCGACTTGCAGAGCGGCTCGGATTCATTGACTCGGAAGCGACACGGCGACAGGAAGCGTTGCTGCGAGGCTTCGGTTTACCGACACGACTCCCGGCCGGTTGGTCGCACTCCGAGGATGCGGTCATCGAGCGCATGCAGCTCGACAAGAAAACGGTCGGCGGGCATCTGCGATTCGTGTTGCCGAAACGGATCGGCCATGTCGAGGTGATCAGCGACATACCGGAAGCCGACGTCCGCGCGGTGCTGCAAAGATCATGACCCAAGAGGACGAAACAGGCGAGCGGATCTCCGACTTAATTCAGGAAGAAGTTCGCAGTGCTTTGATCGCGGTTGCCTCCAAGAGGCGCAGTTCGAATTGTCGGTTCCGCGTGTGAGCCGTCCGGGGGAAGGCACGTTCCCCCGGACGTTCACTCACGTTTTGCGGAGCCAGTGAAGTGGGATGCTTCCATTCGCAGTCAGAGTGGAATCACCCCACGCAGAGGACATTACTTGCAGCAAGCCGGAGCGGCACAGGTCGGAGCACAAGGAGCCGCACAGCTCGGAGCACAGGCAGCCGGAGCGGCACAGGTCGGAGCACACGCAGCCGGCGCGGCACAGGTCGGAGCGCAGCTGTGGCCGCAGCTATTGCAGCAGCTTTTCTTGCAGCAGAGCTTCGGCATGTGGAACTTCGGCAAGCACAGCTTCGGCATCTTCCAGCAGCTCTTCTTGCAGCAGCCACTGTTGCAGCAGCTATTGCTGTTGCAGCAAGCGGCAGGAGCCGCACAGCTCGGCGCACAGGCCGGGCCGCAAGCGGCGGGAGCCGCACAGTGCGGCGCACAAGCAGCCGGAGCTGCACAGTGCGGAGCACAGGCCGCGGGAGCGGCACAGGTCGGAGCACAAGCGGCCGGGGCCGCACAGCTCGGAGCACACGCCTTCGCACACGGAGCGGCACAGCTCGGCGCGGGGCAACAAGAATGGTGATCGAACAGCCCAGCGGTCGCGGTGCCAGCGACGCCAAGCAACATGGCGAGAGACAACATCCACTTCATTCCGGCATCTCCTCAAAAACGTGTCTGACAGTCGTGAGCTCTTGTCGCTGAACGGGCCACTCACCCGACGAAGCAACGCAG
>CAMDEA010000129.1 GCA_945893045.1 Planctomyces sp. SH-PL62 | reverse complement strand
TGGTGTCCTGAGCACGCTTCGACTTGATCTCCTTGAACGCGACCTCGCGATTCAACTCGCGATCCCGGGCAATCCAGACCTTCCCTAAACCCCCCTCGGCATGGGGCCGCAACAACTGAAACCGCATCGCCGGTTGAGCCTCTTCCTGCTGAGTTTCCAGCATCGTCGGCTGAATCTGCGGCGGATCTTCGTCCGCATTGACGCCCGACAAGCTCCCCGCCTGCCGTGACTCCGAGGCCGCGACGTGCTGCAAACTCTGTTGGACATCGGCGTCGTTCAGCTCCCGCAACTCGGCGGCGATCTCCGACACAGAACTGATCGCGGCGAGACTTTGCTCGGCACTGCCACCGTGCCGCGCGACATGCCGATCCACCATCGGCTCCAGCGCGGCGCGATCCTCGGCCGACATGTGACCCAACTCAACCAGCAATTCCCCCAACAGCCGCGACTTCTGCAACGTCCACGCCTGCAACGCCGCGATCAGCCCCGCCTGCGTGATAAACTCCATCTGCAACGCCAAGACACCGAACAACACATTGCGATCAGACAGTGATGCGGACATGAATTGCTGCTCCCGAATCGGATGATCGGTACTCGTTAGACTCTCCCAGGACTTGCCGCCTGACAAGATCCGCTCTCAAACGCCCAGATGGCGAAGAGCAAATGCCGCTCAGCCGCCCTGATGTGCCTCCGCCGCCACAGACCTCGATGTCGCTGGGCGGACATCACACAGCCGCACGGCAGCAACTTCAACCCTGAAGCGCTGCTCCACGGCCGCTCGACGGTTCGTTGTCCACCGACGCCCTCGGTTCATCCGGGAATAATTGTGGGCTGACGCCGCCCCGCTCGCCAGATTTGACGTTTCGCCGCCGTCAGGAACTCGCGGTTGTCTGGCTGGTGCTGATGCTGCCGCTGATGTTTTTGATGCTGTGCTTCGTGGTGGAGATCGGCAACCTCTGGCTGGCTCGCGCGGAATTGGAAACCGCGTTGGAGTCCGCCGCGCTGGCGGCGGTCAAAGAATGGGGGGCGGCGAACGGCGCGAGCGGCACACTGATTTCCCGTCAGGTCGGCCAAACGGTGGCAGCGGCCAACTTTGTACGCGGCAATTCGGTTGTGGTCGGCACCAACTACACCGTGGCCACGGCCGGCAATCCGAATGGAAACTTGAGCGGCACGTTCCCCACCGCCAATCTCATTTTCGGTGCGCTCACCAGCACCAGTCCCACGGTGGTCTTCACGTCGGGCGTGGCTCCGAGTTGCAGTGCGACCCCCGGAACGTCGGCCGGAACCGTGTTACTCGACGCATCGGCTCGAAATGCCCTGCGGGACGACAATGTGTGGGGCATTAACTTCCAGACACCCACTGCGACCACGACGCCTGGGTTGACGCTCAGTCGAGTCGTCCTGAACCTGCGCGCGGGAGGCGACCCCAATGCGAACTTTAATCTCCTGGCCACCGCGCCCAGAATTTCGAACAACGCACCAAACAGGATTGCGACGCAGAACGATGTCTTCGGAATCAGCAATGCGGCCCTGACCCTCACCACCGTGGGGACCGTGCGGACCTGGGCCAACTCGCAAGTCCGGTTCGTGTGGAACAGTGCGATCCCCTACATCCTCACGATTCACTTTCTGCCCTTCGGTGCGGACACGGGCTTAGCACCAGGGGACCGCATTCGGTTTGGGGCACGCGTCGCCAACATTCCGCAGAACGACGGCGATGGCGTTGGTATCGCCGCCACGACAGCGACACTGACGTATGCCGTCGGAGGCGTGAATCAGACTCCTGACATCGTGGTCACGTTCATCGACACAAATTATGTCGGAAACAATCCGCCGCCGCTCGATCCCGACATCCTGCCCAACTCGGCTCCCTACTTGCTTCCGAACGCCGAGAGCGTTCCAGGAAACGACCGACAAAGCGTCGTCGAGTCCATCGGCCTCAGCGCGCCCGGCACCAGCGGCAGTCCATTCGTTGTGCGTGCTCAAGCACGAGTCGCCGTCGCGCCGATCTGTGGCAGCCTGTTCGGCACCGTGATCGGGCCGTATCAAGTTCAAGCCGAAGCCACCGCGCGGTACGACTGCTCGACCGGATATCCCAGCGTCATCCGCGTCGATCAATTCGTGTATCCGTAACGCGGGCTTCGCCTACGAATCAGTTTGGAAGGTAGCAGGCACATTCCATGTGCCGTCAGCCTGAGAATCGCGGACGGCCTGAGAATCGCGGACGGCACATGGAATGTGCCTGCTACTTTGCCGCCGCCCCGCTCGCCAGTCAGTCGCGAGCGTCGCGCACGATTGGCATCTTGAAGTCGGAACCGACCTCTTCCGTTTCGATCGCGCTGGCCTGCACGATGGGCGAGGCGGGTGCCGACATTGGCGGTACTAGCATGATCTTCGACGTGGCCAAACTGGCCGGGGCTGGTATCGGCGCGGGGAGCGACGGTCTGACTGGCACCAATGCCGGCACTGGGGCCGGTATCGGTTGCGGCACCGAACTGACGGTGTGCGTTTCGGTTTTCTCGATTCGCGCGATCGCCGCTTCAGCCTTGTTGCGAGCCAGAAAGAAGTGAACGAGAGCCTGCCCCGCTTGAACTTGTTTGGGATTCAATTCCAAAGCGCGGTGATAGTTCTTTTCCGCTTCGTCGAGCGCGCCGACTTTGGTTTGCACAAAGGCCAGATTGGAATGGGCCGAGGCTTCGTCTCCCGCCTTGCGGAATTCCGCCAATGCCTCGTCGAATCGTTTTTGCTCGGCGAGCACCAATCCCAAGTTATTGCGAGCCTCCGCGTACTGCGGATTCTGTTTCAACGCTGTCCGCAGCTTCTCTTCAGCGGAGACCAGTTCGTTCTGTAAGTACAAGGCGTAGCCGATGTCGTTGAGCAGTTCGACGGACTCCGTCCCGAACTGTGCGGAGCGAGCGAAGTACACCAACGCTTCCTTCTGATCGCCCCGCCGGACGGCCAGACAGCCCAAGCGATGCCAGGCTGTGGCGTTCTTGGGATCTCGATCGAGACTCTTCTGATACAGCTTCAGAGCTTCGTCGTATTTGGCTTGACGCTCCATCAATCGGGCCATGCTGAGCACACGCTCGACAGACTCCGTGTCCTGCTTCGGTCTCAGCGCAAACGCCATCGGGGACGTCGTCGCGCAGCCGCACAACGACATCACTCCGCAGATCAGGAGTTTGTAGACCGTTTGGTTCATTACATTCTTATTGACGAGATCAAAAACTTCCCGTTGCGGGACCGGTCGCGGCACCACCTCCGGCCCCGGACGAACTACCGCCCACTCCGGACGCACCATTTCCTGAACCAGCACCACCGCCTCTGCCTGAGACACTTCCACTTTGATTGTTCGTGCCGATGACCCGGCTGTAGGCACGAACCGCTTCGTTCGCGGTGAAGCCTTCGGAAATGCTGGGGGCGGCCACCACACGCTGATCCGCATCCGAGACTCCCAAACGCTCCAAGGCCGCAACCACGACGGCACGGCGCTTCCAATCCAGCTCCTCACTGAAATGCACGGGGTATTGGAACTCGGTGTCGTCGTGCGCGGTCGTTTGACTGCGTTCGATCACCACCGGGTGTTCCTGTCCTTGTCGCAGTCTGGCGGCAATCTGTTTGACGTGGTCCTCGCCAAACTCATTGAGTCGCCAGCCACGCTCGCGTCCGCCGGGGAGAGACTGATTGAGTTCAAATTCGTGCATCGGGATTACGAACTTGGAGGACTCGGCATTCCGTTCCTGCTGCGTCATCAACTGATCGACTTCCGTGCCCAGCATGGCCGGCGGTGGAACTAAGGGGGGCTCGCGCGAGGCGGCGCAGCCGAAGATCATCAGCGACCCCAAGCAAGCAGACGCCGCCTGTCGAGAAATGTGGCTCATGGAAAACTTCCGCGAGTAGCCCGACCCCTTGTGGGTCGGGTGACGAATCAAGATTTCAAATTTGAGATTTGAGATTTACTGCCGCTACTGCGACAGCCCATGCGGACCGTGGAAGTAGTACTGTGGTTGCGGCTCGGAATACCCGGCCGAGGCTTTTTGCTGGAGATGTTTCTGGACCCATTTGTCCGCCTGCACCTGCTGCTTGTACTGCGGCCAGACGGTACTGCGATGATGGATCGAGGGATGCCCTTCGATGTGCTGCAAAAAGAAGAACGCCTCGTCCGTCGGTTCCGTGACGCTCATGCCCGGCAAGAGGGGCGGAACCTCCTCTGCTTCGAGTGGATGAATCAGCTCGGGACTGACCAGAACGACCAACTCCGTTTCATCGCGGCTCTTGGTCATCGTGGTGCCAAAGATGGCTCCCACCACGGGGACGTCTCCGAGAAAGGGGAAGCGTTTGCGACTCCCTCTTTGCTCGTCTTGAATCAAGCCGGCGATCGCCAGCCATTGCCCCTCGCGCAGATCGACGGTCGTGTTGACGGATCGCGTGTTGAGTGAAGGAATGCCGCTGACACTGTCCCCCGACTGAGAGCTGACCGAGGGGGTGACTTGCAGACGAATCCGATCTTTGTCGATGACCGTCGGCGTGAAGGACAGTTGTGTCCCGAAGCTGCGGAAGGTGGTCGAGACCGATTGCGCGCCGGACACACCGACCACGGTCGGTACGGCGAACTCACCGCCGGAAAGAAATGTGGCCGTCTGGCCGCTGAGCGTCACGAGCGTCGGCTCCGCCAAAAGCTTGCCGTAGCCATTGGTGCTGAATGCTCTCAGGAATAACTCTACGTCTCCTCCGTTGAGAATCGCGGTGACGTTTCCCCCACCGCTCGCGAAGTTAAAGGCGTCTCCAAGTTTGAGGTCCATGCTCAGGCTGCGCGCCGCGCTACGAGTCAACTCGGCGATCCGCACTTTCAAGACCACCTGTTGCTCGCCGGGGACGTACAGCAAGTTGACCAACGAGAAGCGTTGCAGATCATTGTTCTGCAACCGGCCGGCTTGATTGACCGCGACAGCCGTCTGACCCACCGCGACGGCGGACTGGCCCGCCCCCCCGGTTCGTCCTCCTTGGCCTCCGAGCATGGCCAAGATGTCCGTGGCTTCTTTCGCGTCGCGAGCTTGTCCGCGCACGATCAGCTTGTCGGCTACCACGAAGAGCTGCACCTGACTGTTGGGAAACAGCTCGTTGATTTGCCGCTCAAGCTTGGCAATCTCATCGGCAGCGCGGCGTTGCAGATCCTGGTCGCGTTCCACTTTGACGAGATACCGCAACATCCGCTGCTCGGGTGGAGCTGTTGGCTCGCGTCGCTCGGCATTCACATTGCGAGCGACTCGTTCGCCTTTACGCTGTGCCACTTGAGGTGCCAGAAGCTCTGACGTAGTCGGCGTGAACCAAATCGTCAAGGTGGTTTCGCCCGCCTTCAGACCGAGCAACTCGAATTCGGTTTCATTGAACTCCGTCAATTCCACAATGGATGGGTCCGTCACGGCGATCCGTTCGATCGGGACTCGCGTCCGCACCACCTTCGACTGCGACAGATCAATCGGAAAGATGAGTTCCGGCTCCAACACTTCATTGATCAGCTCTGCCTCTTTGGCTTTGACGATCGCCGTGGGAGATTCCAGACGCCTCGCTCGCTCCTTTTGCCGGCTCACCGGCGAATTCTGCTGAGCGACCGCCAATGTGGGGACCGCGATCGCGACGCCAACGAGCGCCAGAGCAATCCCCGCCATCTTGGACACAAAGGTTTTCACGAGCGTTCGATCTACAGAGAAATAGCGATCCGAGAGACTCTGAGAGTCATGATCGGTAGGCAGACTTTTCCGAATTGAGAAGAACTCCGGGTCGTGACGCATTTGTTGGGATCACTGCCGAGTCACCGCCGATGCCGGGAGGGCGTGCATATCCCCGACTCTGAGGACTGGCCATGAATTCGCTCTTCGTCGCGATCAGCGTCGGCATCCTGGCTCAGGCACAGTCCGAGCTGACCATCGACCTGCCGATTCCGCCGCTTCCCCCGGCCGAGGTCTCGCCCCGACCGCTCGGACAACCGGTGATGGAAAGCAACACCCCGATCACCGGCGGCTGTTACGCGCCTCCTGGAGCGTGCGCGATTGACGATCCTTACGGGCGTCAATTTTGTATCAAGCCGATTCGGTTCGGAGAGCTATCGCCGGCTCGCGCAGGGCATGATCGGCAGAAGTTATGTATCGAACCCACTGGAGACTTGATTCAGCACCAATCGCCCCCTGGACCCGGAAGCTACTACTACTTCCGTCCGTACAACACGTCCCAACTCATCAAGCAGCGGGCGGCCTCCGCGAGCTTCGGAGCCGACACACGAATGCCGTACTCCAACTCGGTCTTTCGGCAAGTCTATGAAACCGTGGAGCCGCAATTCCTGCTCCGGAAAAACTGAGCACTGCGCCGCCAATGCAAAAACCCTCGAAAGTCCGAGGGTTCTCGCAAAATAGTGGGCGATGAGGGGCTCGAACCCGCGACATCCACGGTGTAAACATGGCGCTCTACCAACTGAGCTAATCGCCCTGAGTGAATTGACTCAGCGTGAATCGACCCAGCGCGGGAGTCCGAGACTCCAGCTCTAGGCTTTGGCCGCGTCTGCCGCCTGCTGAAATTGTTGAGCTTGGCGGCGCAGTTGGTTGCAGCGGCGGATGAACTTCGCTCGAGCCGGCTTGCTGCCGGAGATGCGTGACAGAGTCTCGTACTTGGTGGCCAGCGCTTGTTTCACGCGAACCTTGTTGAGCAATTCTTCGACCTTGGTGGCCATGTCTGGAGATCCTCGGACCAAAACTGACTGATCGGTGTCAAAAACGAGCGGGGATAGATACCGCGAATCGCCGCAAGATGCCAGTCAATCACCGCGACTGGCGGCCAAATGTTCGCAGGAAGTCGGCATTGGACCGCAACAATGCGGACGCGACGAGCGATTCTGACAATCAACGGCACGCTTCTCCCAACGACGCTCGGCGTTTAGAACTTCGCCTCGGTTGAGCCACATGCGGGAAGCGGGAGTATCCGCAGCGCCCGAGGGCGGCACCTTTACCTCATTTTCTTCGCGGAGACATCTTATGAGCACTCCCCTTCAGTCACGGCGTGAGTTTTTGCAAACTTCTTCGGCGGTTACCCTCTCGGCAGCGGCGGTGGCCCAACTCAGCCTCTCGTCCGGCGTGTATGCGGCAGGCGATGATGTCATCAAAGTTGGGTTGGTCGGATGTGGTGGCCGCGGGACCGGCGCGGCGGGACAAGCTCTGAGCACCGAAGGGAATGTCAAACTGGTCGCGATGGGGGATGCCTTCGCGGATTCGCTCAATGGCAGTCTCAATAACTTGAAGAAAGGGCACAGCGACCGCGTTGCGGTTGATGACAGCCACAAGTTCGTCGGTTTCGACGCCTACAAGCAGGTGATTGATAGCGGAGTGGATCTGGTGATCCTCGCCACGCCTCCCGGATTTCGTCCGACGCACTTCGAGTACGCCGTGTCGAAAGGCAAAAACGTCTTCATGGAGAAGCCGGTCGCCGTCGATGGTCCGGGTGTCCGCAAGGTGCTTGAAGCGGTCAAGATTGCGAAGGAAAAGAACCTGAAGGTCGGTGTCGGTTTGCAACGACATCACCAAGACGGATACCTCGAAACGCTGAAGAGGGTTCACGACGGAGCGATCGGCGATGTCATCGCCCAGCGTGTTTACTGGAACAATCCCGGCGTGTGGGAGCCGCGGATCAGCCACGAGCAGGCCAAGTCGGAAATGGAGTACCAAATGAAGAACTGGTACTACTATCTGTGGCTCTGCGGCGATCACATCTGCGAGCAGCACATCCACAATCTGGATGTGGCCAATTGGGTCAAGCAGGGGCATCCGGTAATGGCTCGTGGCATGGGTGGCCGGCAGGTGCGCGTCGATAAGCGGTACGGCGAAATCTACGACCACTTCGCCGTCGAGTATCAATACGCGGACGGCTCGTGGTTGTTCAGCCAATGCCGCCATCAGCCGAATGTCTGGAACAGCGTGTCCGAGTATGCTCATGGCTCGAAGGGCAATTGCGACGTCAGCGGTCACTCGATCACGACCGGCGGCGACAAGTGGAGCTTCCGCCGCGACAAGTCCGTCAAGCGGTCCGATCCGTATCAGGTCGAGCACGACGATCTCTTCGCCGCGATCCGGAACAACACGCCGTACAACGAGGGTGAGAACGGCGCGAACAGTTCGTTGACTGCCGTCCTCGGCCGCATGGTGGTGTACTCCGGCAAAGAGGTGACTTGGGAAGAGGCATTGAACTCCAACATCGACACGATGCCGAAGAATCTCTCGTGGGACGCCGATCCGCCGACGAAGCCGAATAGCAACTGGGAGTATCAGATTCCGACGCCAGGCATCACGAAGGCGGTGTAGCCGAGAGTACGGATTCCGCCCAAAAGAATTCTTGGCCCGGCCTGTCGAACAGGCCGGGCCTTTTTGTTGACGAGCGTCTCGACAGGAAGGGTTTCGTCATCTCGCCTGACCCGGCTATAGTGCTGCCGACTTCGACAGACTTCGCACGGAATCGGACTCCGCTCAGGAAGCTACAATGAGCCACACGAAACAAGCCGAACTCGCCACGCCCAAATACCACCCTGCTGCCTATGAGTTTGTGGATCAAGCGTTGCACTTCTCGCAGAAGAAATTTGGCAAATCGCCCGACGATGCGCACATCTCCGGCCGCCAACTGCTGGATGGGATTCGGGAATTGGCTCTGAAAGAGTTTGGTCTGATGACGATCCCTGTGCTGCGGCACTGGGGCATCACCTCGACCGAAGACTTTGGCCGCATCGTCTGGAACATGATCGAACTGGATCGCATGCGCAAGACAGACCACGATCAGCTCAGCGATTTTTGCGACGTGTACGAGTTCGAGGACGCGTTCGACCGCAATTATGAATTGGATACGTCCGCCGCGTTCCGGCGCTGAGTCGCGTCTTCCTCTTCCCGACTTCTCTCGCTCAGAGACTTCTCGACGTGCGAACGGATTCGCCGGATAGCACTGCTCCTCGCGAGGCGTCCGCCGCCGGGAAACGGTTCGCGCTGGCGGCGGTGTTCGCGGGTTTGTGGTTGATCGGACTGGGCGTGCTCTCGATTCTCAGTGCGAACCCGATCACGCTGAATCGCGATCAAATTCTCTCCGCGACCGACGTGTTGACCGCGGTGATCCAAGACCCGAAAGCCAAGACCGTCCGCGTGGAGAAGTCCTGGAAGGGGGCGGTCTCAGAGGACCATCTCGCTTTATCCAATTTGAGCGCGGCAAAACCTGTGGCTGGGGACCGATTGTTGATCCCGGTCTCCAGGTCGCGAGACGGCTGGCGAGTCACGCTTTCCAAGTTGCCGAATGAACCGCCGCTGGTGTATCCCGCCACGCCGGAGTCTGAAGGGCAACTCCGGCAACTGTTGAAGGCTGGCCGTTGACCACGAGCGCAGCAAAAAGCCCGGCGTCGTAAAACGTCGGGCTTTCTGAGTTGTTGCAATCGAGCCTTAGCTGCGTGGCATCGTCGCGGTGACGGACGGCTTGACGCGGCGACGGACATCGGTCTCCAGCACGCCGAAGGCTTGTTCGTGACGTTGCAACGCCATCGACAGAGCACTCAGCAGACGCTTGCCCGTGTAGTGGTTCATGATGATCCGCTGCGCGACATGCACAGTCACGTTGCCTTGAGCGTACGGATTCGGGTTCAAGCCGAGATCCAGAATCAGCTCTTCCGGAGTGCTCGACACGCGGCAGAAGTTGGCATAACCGGCGCTGGCAGAGGAATCATCGACTGTCATTGTCTGCTGCGGTGCGGCGGGAGCGGGAGCGGAAACTTCGGTCTCGTCAGTCTTGTCTTTGGCCACGAATGTTCTCCTCAGTTGAAAGTGAAACGGGAATCCAGAAACCAGCGGCGACGGAACTCACGGATCACCGCTCGTCCGCCTTGGCCGCTGAAAATACGGCTACGGCAAGAGTGCGGCACATTACTGACGCTCGACTTGTCAGGCAACGGCGATCGTGCGGTTCTCACGCGCGACGCGACAAAGCCACACAGCGGGGTCCGCAGGGTTCACGCAGTCAACGCGGTTCCACTGGCAGACCCGGTTCCGCTCGCTCTTTGGTGGTCCGGAAAAAGAAAAACCCGTCGGGCTGGGCGGCTCGACGGGACAAGAGAAGGAAAGGCGATCAACCATTCTTGGCTTCCACTTTCCGAGGACCGTCACTTCCCTGGA
Organism: Planctomyces sp. SH-PL62; assembly: GCA_945893045.1. Classification (GTDB taxonomy): domain Bacteria; phylum Planctomycetota; class Planctomycetia; order Planctomycetales; family Planctomycetaceae; genus SXKJ01. Next base: position 12,050 of record CAMDEA010000129.1, on the reverse strand, counting down.
CGGCCCTCTGACTCGCACGGCGGGTCTGACATGTTGTCCCTCCTGTCATTGGATCCGTGAGGAAATCCCCTTGAGAAAGGGGAGGGCGAACACAGTTTATCCACAACGATCAGGACTCCAAGAACATTTTGGAAAATTGCGGGGCGGCGAACGAATTAACGCCGTTCGTCAGACTCGGCGGCTATGTCGCGTTGACCCACGACGGCAGCGGATTGATCGCGAAACCTTCCACGCGATCGGCGATGTCGATGAAGGTATTCGTGCCAGCATCACCGCTCAACTTGTCGGTGCCCCCTTGGCCGTTAAGCGTGTCGTCACCGTTGCCCCCCAGGCAAGTGTCGTTACCGGCTCCGCCGAGCAGCATGTCGTTGCCGTCGCCGCCGTACAGCGTGTCGGTCCCCGCTCCGCCGTTGATCAAATCGTTGCCGGCAAAGCCAGAGAGCCCGTCGTTGCCGATGCCGCCCAACAGCGTGTCATCGCCATTGCCACCATTGATCGTGTCGTTGTCAGTGCCGGTGACCAAGGTGTCGTTTCCTCCGTGGAGGTAGTCGTTGCCGTCGCGTCCCTTGAGCGAATCGTTGCCGAGATCGCCTTGCAGCGAATCATTTCCCGATCCGCCAGTCAGCGTGTCGTTGCCACTGCCACCAATCAGCGTCACGTTGCCGGTGAATAAGCTGGCGTCGAGTTTGTTCGCGCTCGTTCCGCCCGTGAGCGAGGCCGTCTCAATTCCGATCAGCGTGTCAGTCCCGTTGCCGGTAAGTTGCGTGTTCTTCAGAGTGAAGTTGACGTTGCCCGAATCAACGATCAGATCCGCGGTCCCCGCGCCGCCATCGAGCGTGTCGTTGCCGGTGCCTCCCAGCAGCGTGTCGTTGCCGTCTTCGCCGAACAGTTTATCGCTGTCTCCCATGCCGAGCAGCGAATCATTGCCCGCACCGCCAGAGAGCGTGTCCTTGAAGCTGCCCCCTTTGAGCGAGTCGTTGCCGTCATTGCCGTTGAGCACATTCACGAACGCAGTCGCCCCCGCGAGCGTGTCATCACCACCCGCACCGTTGAGCGTCACCGGGCCGGAGAACGCAGTCGCCGTAAGCGTGTTATTGCCCGCGCCACCCGTGAGATTTGCCGTCTCGAAGCCGACGAGTGTGTCGGTGCCGACGCCCACGAGCTGCGTGTTCGTCAGCGTCAGGTTCGCATCGGACAATTCGAGCAGCAGGTCGCCCGTGCCCGTTCCGCCGTCGAGCAGATCGTTGTCCAACCCGCCCGTGACCGTGTCGTTACCACCCTGTCCGAGAATCGTGTCGTTGCCTGCTCCGCCGACCAACACATCGTTGCCGGCTCCCCCTTGGATTGAGTCCGTACCAGCTCCGCCGTCGATCGAATCATTTTCGGAGTTGCCATTCAGATCGTCGTTGCCGCCGCCTCCATTGAGCGTGTCCGCGCCGACGTTCCCTTGCAGCGAGACCTTGATTGTCATCGCCGAGGCGTCCAGCAAATCATTGCCATTGTCCCCCGTGACCGACACGGACGCCGCGAACAGCGAATCAACGGCCGACAGCGTCAACGAATCATGGCCGTCCCCCGTTTGGATGGTCATCGAAGTGGACGGCTTGGAAAACTCAGTCGGAGTGCTGGTGGAAACGCTCGTCAGTTTCGAGACGCCGTCCCCCGCAGTCGCGTTATCGTCTAACGTCACAACGTCGCTCGACGCCGAGAACTGGTAGGTGCGATTCCTGACATTCAACAGGTCGATGATCGCTGCTGTCACCGCTTGATAGTTGATGACGGAAGTCGTCGTGCCGACTTGCAGCGTGATGCGACCGTCGGCCGAATTGGAGAACGCATGGGTCACACTGTCGAACGTGCCGTTTTTCAGAATCAATTGATCGCCGGCACTGCCGGAGCCATTTCCGTTGAAGTTGAGGCCCCCCGGCGGGATCGGGTTTCCGCTGATGAAATCGATCGTCACCGAATCATCTGCCGCAGTGCCGATGATCGTCAGTGGGCCGACCGGATCGAGCGGCACCGTCAAGATCACGATCCCCGTCGTGTTGTCCGTGACATCCACATTCGATCCGTTGAGCGTGATCGTGACATCGGTCGCACCGGAGGGGAGCGGCAGCAGTGTGCCTTGCGCCTCATAGGCACCGATATCCGCGCGCGCGATCCCGTCGTTGTTGCCATCGACTGGCCGAGGCCGCATCCGTTGATCGGTGATGGTCGAGGCCGTGGTCGTGTTTCCGTCAATCGCCTGGCTGCCTGGCAGTAACCCATGCGTGAAGGTCGGTCCGCCATTGTCGCGCAACACGCTCAGCTTCGGGTTCACGTTCAACAGGTCATTCACGGCAAATCCAGAACCGCCGGACGTCGAGCCAATCAGGTTGTTTCCCGAACTGCTGAGCACGCCGGTAATGTCCGGCCCGATGGTGCCAACGGTGTTCGTGGCGAGAATTGTTCCGCCGATCGTCACCGTACCTTGCTGGAAGATTCCGCCGCCGCTTGCCGCTGCGCCATTCAAGGCGATCGTGCTATCGACGATCAGCGAGGTTGTTCCGACGTCACTGAATATTCCGCCCCCGCGGTTCGTCGCCGAGTTACCCGACAACGTCGCCAGCAACAAAGACGCGGTCGTCGCGACGGAGAAGTTCACGTTTGCGAGACCGCCGCCGTCGGAGGCCGAATTCCCGGAGATCGTGCTGCGAACAATCGAGACGGTGGATGTGTTGTAAACGCCACCCCCTTTTCCCGCCGCCGCATTATTTCCCTTCACAGTGGTCTCAATCAGAGCCAACGAACTGCTGCCCAAATTCGCAATCGCGCCGCCGTTGGAGGCAGACGCATTATTATTGAGCGCGCTGCCGGTGATTGTCGTCGCGCTGCCATTAAAGATCGCGCCGCCACCCAGCGGACCATTCGCCGTATTGGAGTCGAACTTCGAGGTGCCGATGGTCAGCGTGCTGCCTGTTCCAAAACTGAAGATCGCTCCGCCGCCTCCCGCCGCCGTGTTGTTGCTCAAGTTGACATCTTGCAGAGTCAGCTCCCCTTGATTGCGAATTCCGCCACCGTCTTCTTGAGCGTTGTTGGCAGCCCCGCCGTGAATTCTCACTCCGGAAATTGTCACGGTGACACCCGCGAAGATATCGAAGACACGATCCTGGCCGAATCCATCCAGATCCGTCAGGTCGGCACCGGCCCCCGTGATGGTCAGTTCGTCGGTGATGTCGAGGTCACCGGTTCCGGCGGCTTGTTCGCCGCTGCCAAACCGGGACAGAATGAAGGTGCCAGTCGGTAATGTGATCGAGTCCGCTCCAGCGTGAGCATTGGCTTCTTGGACGGCGGCGCGCAGTGTGACTCGCCCCGCTGCATCGGCGGCAATTCCGTCGCCCGGAGTTGCATCGACCGTGTCGAGTGTGCTGTCCACGACAAACGTGGTGAGCAAGAGACGCTCTTCCAAGCACTGGATGCCGGCGACCAGCCTTCGAGGCCGCCGCGTTTTTTTCCAGCGGATTCGCATCCGCGCGAGCCAATCAATGCGCATGACAACTCCTCAACACAGGAGGATGCCACCAAGGCGACTCACTTCGACAGCACCGGCCCGCTGGTGTCCGATCGAAGTCCAACGCGGTCATGAGTCACCTGCGTGGTCCCGCCGTGAGGCGGCAGACGTTATTTCAGAGGCGGATGCTATCGGTCTCAGCCGGGCTGATCCAGCGTTATTTTCAACCGATGTCTGGCCGCTCCGGCACTCCGGCAAATCTTACGAAACCTTCCGGCGGGCCGCGGGGTTCATAGCGTCGTTGTTCGTCGGCCGATTGCGGTGGTAGAGTTGAAAACGGCTTCCGGCGATGACGGCAAACACCCTTCAGGCAGAAAGGCCCTTCCGATGCGAACGATTCTGACGCGGTTCGGTTGGCAATGCAGGCTTTGGACCGTTCTTTGCGCAGTGCTCGTGGCTGGAGGTATTTCGGCAACGTCCGGGACGAACGCTGAAGAACCCGCCGCCAAAGGCAAGGCGGCCGCCAGGGCCAAGAAGCTCGGCCTCGATCTCCAATCGGGTAAGAAAGCGGCCCTCAAAAAGAGGGTGATGGAACAACGATTCGCTGCTCAGGAAAAAGAAGCGGACAAGCCAGCCACCAAGATCGCTCCGGCGGAAACGAAGGCAATCGCGTCCAAAGCCGCCCAGCCGAACTCGACCGGCAGCCCTGCTGATGTGAAGACTGCGGCCATAGAAGTGGACCGCCTCATCGACGAGCAACTGGCGGCGTCCCATGTCACTCCTGCCGGTCTCGTCAACGACGAAGACTTCCTCCGCCGAGTCTCCTTTGACATCGCCGGCACCATCCCGACCGCGAAAGAAGTCACGCTCTTTGGCCTCGATCCCGATCCGAACAAGCGTGGGAAGGCCGTCGAGCAACTGCTGGGCTCTGACGACTACGCTTTGAACTGGGCACGCTACTGGCGCGACGTGCTGTTCCTGCGAGCCACCAACGAGCGGGCGCGGGTCATGGCTCCGACGTTTGAAAGCTGGATGGTCAAGCAATTGAAGGACAACGCCGGCTGGGATGACATCACTCGTTCGCTGATCACCGGCCTGGGTGACATTTCCGAGCACGGCGAAGCGTCGCTGATCTTCATTCATGAAGCGAACCCGGAAGAGATTGCCGGCGAAGTCTCACGCATCTTCCTGGGCATTCAGATGCAGTGCGCCAACTGCCACGATCATCCGACCGACAAATGGACTCGCGACCAATTTCATTCGCTGGCCGCGTTCTTTCCGCGCATCACCATGCGACGCGATCCCGACAATCCAATCGGCTTCACGATCACATCCTTTGAAGGAGGCCGCGGGCCGGGTGGCCGCCCTGGGTTCGGTCAATTGATCGAAGGTGCCGAGTTTGCGTTTCAGCGCAACGATCGCAATCGCGACGGCAAACTTTCTCGCGACGAAGCCGAAGGGACGATTCTGGGCCGAGCCTTCGATCGGCTTGTCGAGCAGGCAGACAAGGACAAGGACGGCCTCTTGTCCTTGAAGGAAATCAAAGAGATGCCGCAGCCTCCGATGCAACCCGGACGAGGCAAGTCCGAGCATCACATGCCGGATCTCAAGCATCCCAACGATGAAGGGAAGCTGATGACTCCCGCGCTCTTCACGACCAACGTGAAAGGCCGCGTCGGCATGGAAGACGAAGACCGCCGTGAACTGCTCGCGAAGTGGATCACCTCGCCGACCAATTCGTGGTTCGCAAAGTCGCTCGTGAATCGCCTCTGGGGCGAACTGCTCGGCGAAGGTTTCTACATGCCGATCGACGACATGGGCCCGGAACGCAAACCACGCATGGTGGCGGCTCTCGACTTCCTCGCCGCCGAATTCGTTAAGCACGACCATGACCTGCGCTGGCTGCTGCAAACGATCACGGCCACGAACGCCTATCAGCGGCAGATCCGCTACAACGAGCCGACCGAGAACCCGGTTCCGTTCGCCTCCGCGATTCCGGTGCGATTGCGTTCCGATCAAATCTTCAACGCGATCGTCAAAGTGCTGGGCATCGACGAAGGCCCACGAACCATTGGCGGGCCGCAAGCGCGCTTCCGTCAGACGCTTCGAGGCCAGTTCGAGACCAAGTTCGGCTACGACCCCTCGACGCCGCAGGATGAATTGCTCGGCAACGTTCCGCAGGCGCTGACTCTGATGAACTTCCCGCTGGTAACCAACGCGCTCCGAGCCGACGGCAACACGCGCCTCGGTCAAATCCTGGCCAACAACAAAGACGATCAGGATGCGGTCGCTGAACTCTACTTGTCTTTCCTCGCTCGCGATCCATCGAAGAAGGAATTGACCATCGCCACCGAGTACCTCGCGAAAGTCGGCAACCGCCGCGAAGCGTTTGAAGACCTCGCCTGGAGCCTGTTGAACAGCAGCGAGTTCCTGTCGAAGCGTTAGCGTAGGTCAGCCTTTCAAGGCTGACCCGATCCAAGTTCGACCCTCATTTCTCAACGCCCCTCACGATCAGCACGGTCAGGCTGGAAAGCCTGACCTACGGGAGCCAATCATGCTCAGCCTTCACGAACAAGTTCGCATTTCATCGCGCGGTCTCAGTCGTCGCGGGTTCTTGCACACGGTCACGGCCAGCGCGGTCGCGGCCGGCACGCTCAACTTGCGGGACTTGATGAGCCTGCAAGCGGCGGATCTCAAGAAGCAGGGCAAGTCGATGATCCTGCTCTGGATGAATGGAGCTCCCAGTCAATTCGAGACCTTCGATCCAAAACCGGACAACGCTGAAGTCACCGGCGAGACGAAAGCCATTAACACCAACGTCCCCGGCATTCAGATCGCCAACGGCTGGGACAATGTCGCCAAGGTGATGAACGAGATCGCTCTCATCCGCTCACTGACCAACAAGGAAGGCCAGCATCAACGCGCGACCTTCCAAATGCACACGGGCTACATCCCGTCGAGCAGCGTCAAGTACCCGTCGCTCGGCTGCAACATCGCCAAGATGCTCGGCGATCTGGAGCGAGATCTGCCGACCGTCGTCTCCGTCGGCAACACCGAAGGAGCCGGATTCCTCGGCGTCGATTACGAACCGTTCGTCGTCGATCGCCCCGGCGAGCTACCGCAAAACGTCGCCGCTTCCGCCAGTTCCGATCGCTTCAATCGCCGAGTCGGCCTGCTCGATCAGATCGAAAAAGAATTCTCCGACCGAGGCGGCCAGGTCGTCGCGACCAACCACAAGCAGCTTTACTCAAAAGCCTCGAAGCTGGTGCTCAGCCCGGAAGTCAAACGTTTCCAATTCGACGATGAATCCCCCGCGACTCGTGAGCGCTACGGCAGTTCGGAATTCGGCAAAGGCTGTTTGCTCGCCCGTCGCATGGTTGAGTCCGGTGTGCCGTTCGTCGAAATCGCCACCCGCGGATTGCCCGGAGCCGGCGGGAATTGGGACACGCATCAAGACGTCTTCAGCCGCACCGCCGCGTTGATTCAAGCGACTGATCCCGGCATGGCGGCGCTGATCAGCGATTTGAAAGAGCGTGGACTGCTCGACCGCACGCTCGTCGTCTGGATGGGTGAGTTCGGCCGCACTCCGAAGATCAATCCACGCGGCGGCCGAGACCACTATCCGCGCGTCTTCAACGCCGCGATGGCCGGCTGCGGGATCAAAGGCGGCCAAGTCATCGGAGCCTCTACCAAGGACGGCAGCGCGGTCGATCACGATCCGGTCACGGTCCACGACTTGTTCGCGTCGATCTGCCAGGCCCTCGAAGTGAATCCGTCGCACGAGAACATCAGCCCGCTCGGCCGACCAATCAAGATCGTTGACGGTGGAAAACCGGTCGGAAAGTTGTTCGCATAAAGTAGACCGGTCACTCCGTGACCGGAATGTTCGAGTCACGGAGTGACTCGTCTACTTTCGCTGCGAGACCTCTGAAATGCCGGAACTCAAGATCGACAAGCCGACGCTCATCTGGCAAATGCCGTTCGAGAGCGAGAGTGCGTGGCCAATGGCCGTGACGTTCGTCGGAGCAAACCGCGTCGCGGCTGGGAATCAAGACGGACAACTCTTCGTCTGGGAGTTGCCCTCCGTACCAGCCGAATCGAAGACGCTGTGGCCGATTCGGCGACTGGACGGTCACACGAACGGCGTCACGCGATTAGTGGCGACGCCCGACGGAACGCTGATCTCCGCGAGCCTCGATCACACGATCCGGTTGTGGGATTTGAAAGCGACTCCGTCCGGCAAAGCCGAAGTCGTGATGGACGCCGAGGCTCGGCAGACGGAGTTCAAGAAGACCCGCAAGGACGATGTCTTGAAGCGTCCGGGAGTCAGCGTCGAAACGCAAACAGCAGCGCACATGCTCGAAGGGCACAAGAACTGGATTCAATCGCTCGGCCTGAGTCACGACGGTAAGCGACTCATCAGCGGAGACGATTCGGCCGAGGTGATTGTGTGGGACTTGGCGACTCGGCAACCGTTGAAACGCTGGTCGGGCCACAAGTGGAACTGGATCGCCGCCGCGGCGTTATCACCCGACGGCGAAACGGCGATCGTTTCCGAGCATCGTTACAAGCGTGATGATTTCGACATCCCGGCGGCGGGCCTCAAGCTGTGGTCGGTTGCTGACGGCAGCATGAAGCTGGATGTGTTGAAGGTGCAGTTCCCGAAGCTGCGTTCGGACGAGTCTTCTTATGAAGCCGCGCAGCTCTGGCGAAAGTTCGTTGCCGGAGGACTCATCGCGGCTGACTGTTCGCCGGATGGAAAGCTGTTCGCGCTCGGGCAAGGAGGAGAGACCGATACCGGCAAGGTGCATCTCATCAAAACGGAGACCGGTGAGTTGGCCCGGTCAATCTCGGCCCATCAATACGGAGTGACCGACGTAAGGTTCTCTGCCGACGGCAAGCATCTCTTATCGAGCGGCCGCGACACGACGATCCGGATATGTCAGGTCGAGGACGGCAAGGAAGTCGCGGTGCTCGGCACGCCGCGCGGAGGACAATTCAAAGATTGGTTTTCCGCACTGGCGTTGTCTCCCGATCAACGGCTCGTCGCGGCCGCTGACATCGCCGGTTCGATTCAAGTGTGGTCACTGGATGGCGGCATGTAGGTTGGGACTCCGTCCCGACTTCGCCGAATGGTCGGGACGGAGTGCCAACCTACGACCCCGCTTGTTTCGACATTTTGCTTGGCCTAGACTCCGCCGCGATTTGATCAGGGACACGATCTTTCTCCTCTTTCGCTGGGGCTTTTCACATGCGTCGCCTCTCGTGGCTATTGCTGAGTTCTCTGTTGCTCGGACTCGCGTTCTCACTCGGTGCCTCACAGGCGGATGATCCGCCGAAGGACAAGGCGGTCGCCGACGAAAAAGCCAAAGCCGATGCCAAACGGGACGAAGACTACGAACTGATGCGGCTCTTCGCCGACACGTTCGAGCAGATCGAGCGGAACTACGTCAAAGACGTCGATCGCCGGCAGCTTATTCAGGCGGCGATTCGGGGCATGGTCACGCAGCTTGATCCCTACTCCAACTACATCAGCCCGGAAGAGCTGAAGCGGTTCAATCAGGAAGTCGAGCAGGAATTCGGCGGCATCGGCATTCAAGTGCAGATGGACCCGAAGACGCGGCGGTTGATGGTGATGACGCCGCTCCCCGGCACTCCGGCCTACAAGGCGGGCATCAAGTCCGGCGACCTGATTATGGAAGTCGAAGGCAAATCGTCCGAGGGCATCTCGCTGGAAGAGGCGGTCAAGACGCTGCAGGGCAAGCCGGGCACCGATGTGACGATCGGCGTCCAACATGCCGGTTCGGACAAGACCGAGCAGATCAAGATCACGCGAGCACTGATTCAAGTCTCAACGGTGCTCGGCGACACGCACAAGGCGGACGACAGTTGGAATTTCTTCCTCGATGCCGACAGCAAGATCGCCTATATCCGCCTGACCCACTTCGGTCGCCGCAGTTCGGAGGAACTGCAAGAGGTGCTCGAATCGTTGAAGAACGAAGGTCTGAAGGGACTGGTCCTCGACCTGCGATTCAATCCCGGCGGACTGCTCGGCCAAGCCACCAAGATCGCCGACCTGTTCCTCGAAAGCGGCACGATCGTCAGCGTGAAAGGCCGCAACACCGACAACCGCGTTTGGACCGCCGAGAAAGACGGCACCTTCTCCGGGTTCCCGATGGCGATTTTGGTCAACCGCTTCAGCGCGTCGGCCAGTGAGATCGTCAGCGCGGCTCTGCAAGACCACAAACGAGCGGTCATCGTCGGCGAACGCTCGTGGGGTAAAGGGAGCGTGCAGAACGTGATTGAATTGGAAGGTGGCTCCAGCGCATTGAAACTGACGACCGCTCAATACCTGCGTCCCAACGGAAAGAACATCCACAAGTTCCCCGGCGCGAAAGACGACGAAGAATGGGGTGTCGGCCCGGATCGCAAGGTCGAGCTCTCTCAAAAGGAAATGCAGGACTACCTCGAATACCGCCGTCAGCGCGACATCATCGGTGGCTCGGCCCCCAAGATCGAATACACCGACAAACAACTCAATGACGCCATCGCGTACCTGAAGGCTCAAATGGCCGACGAGAAGAAGGAAGCGGCCAAGGCGCAGTGACCGTCCTTGAAGGGACCGCATGATCCAGCTTCAAGACGTCACTAAGGTCTATCGTCGTGGACTGCACGACGTCGCCGCGTTGCGCGGCGTCTCGTTTGAGTTGCCGGCGGCCTCGTTCGCCTTCGTGCTCGGTCCCTCTGGCAGCGGCAAGAGCACGCTGTTGCAATTGCTCGGCGCGCTGGACGAGCCGACATCCGGCGAGATCACGATTGCCGGCACGCGGCTGCGCGGGATGTCGGCTCCGCAGCGAGACGCTTTCCGCCGCGAGCAGGTTGGATTCGTCTTTCAAAGCTTCAACCTGTTGGGCAACCTGACCGCTGTGGACAACGTCTTGGTTCCGTTCCTGCCGCGCGGCGTGCCCTCCGAATTGCGAACGCGCGCGGTTGAGTTGCTCCAGCAAGTCGGACTCGGCGAGCGTCTCGATCACCGTCCGAGTCAACTTTCCGGCGGCGAGCAGCAGCGCGTCGCCATCGCTCGAGCGTTGCTCAAACGGCCGAAGCTGGTCCTCGCGGATGAACCCACCGGAGAACTCGACAGCGAAACGGGAGCCGAGGTCTTTCGGCTGCTCCGCAACTTGCGCGATCAGCACCAGGCGACCGTGGTCGTGGTGACTCACGATCCCATCTTTATTCAACCAGCCGACACGATTCTGCGCATGCGCGATGGACGTTTGGCGGAGGAACCGAAACCATGAGATCGAAGCCTGCGGGAACCAACGGAAAGAGTCCAGCGAATCAATTCCCGGTTCAGTGTGTGACTCCTTCACGGCTCATCGAGGACGGCCAATGACCACTCAAGTCGATTTCTCAATCAACGGCCCTGCCGCGCAAATTTTGTTGCGGGGCGAAATGGGCATTCAAATTCTCTCGGCCGAAACTCGCCAGCGGTTGCTGGCGGTGGTCGAGGAAGTTGCGAACGCCGATTGCTCGGTAGTGGTATTCGCCGCCGAGGGCCGCACGTTCATCGCGGGGGCGAGCATCGACGAACTTCGGACGCAGGATGAGCAATCCGCGCTGCAAGACTCGCGCTGCGGCCAACGCTTGATGAGCGCGATCGAGTCGCTGCCGCAGACGACCATCGCGGCCATTCACGGTGCCTGTGCCGGAGGCGGGACGGAATTGGTGCTCGCCTGCGATCTGCGGTTCGCGGCCGCAGGTGCGAAGATTGGTTTGCCCGAAACGTCGATCGGTGTCTTGCCCGGCTGGGGCGGAACGGTGCGCGCGACTCAACTGTTGGGAGCGGCCGTGGCGCGACGACTGATTCTGACCGGCGAGTTGGTCTCGGCGGACGAAGCCTTGCGATTGGGTTTAGTGGATGCCGTCTTCACGTCGGAAAAGTTTGCCGAGGAGGTGGCCGCTCGCGTCGCTCAGATTCTGACGCGAGGTCCGCAAGCTCGCCGCCGTGCCAAACATCTGTTGCAGCAACATGCGGCGGACGGCGCGAACCGCGCCGCTCAGTATGACGCGGAAGCGCGCGCCTTCGCGGAGTGTTATCGAACCGGTGAACCGCACGAAGGCATGTCCGCATTTCTGGAAAAGCGGCCTCCCCAGTGGACGAATTGAGCGGCTCCAAGAATTGTGGAAACCTACTTACTCAAACTGAGCGGTTTTTGAGTCCCGCTAGGGACGTCTCGACAATAGCCCAGCACGTCAGTGCTGGGAAAAAGTGGGACGAGTGTGTGAAGTCCCATCAGGGACGACAGAAATTGGCCGGACATTTCTGTCGTCCCTGACGGGACTCAAGTCGAGCAGCCGCATCGCATCCCCAGCACTGACGTGCTGGGCTATTTTCAACGGTCCCTGACTTCGACTTTTGCAGTTTAGGTGGCCAAGGCCACTGCGTTTTCCAGGAGTTGTTGGATTTTTCGAGACCCTGGTCCTGTGAGGGCCAAGGTTAAAACCTGTTGCCGGACGCTGAGCCGGCGGAGCGTGCCGAGCATGTCGGCGAACGACG
>CAMDEA010000128.1 GCA_945893045.1 Planctomyces sp. SH-PL62 | reverse complement strand
GGTAAACTCATCATCGGCTCCGGTCGTCATCGTCCCGAAAGGGACAACTACCGCTTCGAGCGGTCACATTGGGGATGCTCAGCAGACCCCGTCTAGGCACGACCGGAGCCTTCAATACACCTCGTCGGTCTGAGGCGAAGCCTCGTTAGTCTTCCTTCAATTTCACCTTGTAGTTGCCGCGAGCTTCATCGTATTCGAGGCGGAGCAGGCCGCGACTCTCGGCGTCTTTGATGAGGTCCGTGAAGCTCTTGTAACCGTAGTACGCCTCATTGAAGCCGGGGTGAACGCGGCGAATCGTCTGCTTGACCTGCGAACCCCACAGAGATTCGTAGTCGGCTTGTTGAGAGCGGACGATCTCACACAGCCAGTCGATCGCTTCCTGCTTCTTGTCGGTGTCTTCCTTTTCCTTCGGAGTTTCCTTCTCCTTGTGAGGATCCCTGGGTTTCGGCGGCCGAGCGGCGGCTTTCGCCTTTTGCACCATGCGAACCAAGTCGTCGTAGTAAATGAACTCATCGCAATTGGCGATCAGCATGTCGGACGTCGAGTTCTTCACGCCGCAACCGATGACCCGCTTGTTGTTCTCTTTCAGTTTACTGACCAGCGGCGAGAAGTCGCTGTCGCCCGACAGCAGCGCGAACGTGTCGATGTGGTTCTTCGAGTAACACAGGTCGAGTGCATCGACCACCATGCGGATATCCGCGCTGTTCTTGCCGCTCTGCCGCGTATGCGGGACGTCGATGAGCTCGATGCCATGCCCGTGGAACTCACGCACCGCGTGGCCGTAGCCGGTCCAATCGCAATACGCTCGCTTGAAAACCAGCCGCCCCTTTTCGAGCAAACGCTTGAGCACCAACTGAATCTTGAACTCCCCCTGGTGCATATCCTTCACGCCGAGCGCGAGGTTTTCAAAATCCACGAATACGGCGATTAGGCTTTCGTCAGCGACGGACATGAGGAACTCACTTTCGTTAGGGCGGTTCGTCGAATTTCTAATTCAAGGACTGCCAGGTCACTTCACGAAGAACGTTTCGCTCGAAATCGCGAACCGCTTGAATCACTTGTTGCTGACGTTGCGACGAAACCTCAACAGCCAAAAGGCCCAAGAGGACGCCAGTCGTTTTGACAGATTGTGCCGCCAGCTCGCGACGGCACTCTCGATCAAGATCGTAGTCTGCCACGTTGCGTTTCGCCCGAAGTTCCGAAAGTTCCCGAGCAACTTTCTCGTACTCCGCAACACCAGTGACCGTCAATCGACGAGTCAGTCCAACATGGGCTTGATCCGTTCGTGCGAGTTGAAAGCCCCAGTCCCTCAACAACTGACGAGCGGTGTGAAACGCGGAGTAGTACGCGCGGCTGATCGCGGTTCGCCATTCGGCTTCAGAGTTGCCCGTTTGCAGCACCTGGGCCAGTGTCATGAAATCGCGAGGACTCATCAGCTATTCCGCAAATTTCAGGTCATGAGTGAAGAGCCAAGCGTGCTCAACGGGACAGACCGGAGTGATTTCGTCCGTCCAACGATCATCGATGCCATAGGCGTCTCTCGGCGAGATGGTCAGTCCTTCGATCAGAAAATCGACATGCCGCCAAGGAGAGTCTTCACAGTCTTCACCTAATGCGACTCGAATTGTGCGTGCCATTGGAAACAACCGACAGGCAATGTCGTAGATAGCAAACACGATCTCAGTGATTTCGTGCTCGTCGGCAAACTGCTCGACCGCACCAGCAAAGCCGGCAATCAGCGGTCGGGAGATTGCAGTGGTCATGATCGACTCCCTGAAGGTCGAACGGAGATATCAAGATCAACGGAGCATGTCGAGCACCACTGGATCAATCAAGCTGCTGGCCACATGGCGGACGTGGGTGAAGTCCTGATGCCGGCTGTGTTGATGCGGGACCGAGATGATGTAGGCACCGGCGGCGGCGGCGGCTTTGCTGCCGTTGTGACTGTCTTCCAAGACCAGCATCTCGTGCGGATCGACTCCCAGCCGAGCGGCGGCCTTGAGGTAAATCTCCGGATGTGGCTTACCGTTCGTGACATCCTCGGCCGTCAGGGTCATGTGGAAGCGGTCAAGGATTTCAAACCGCGTGAGGATGCGTTGCAGGTATTTGCTGTCCGAGGACGTCGCGACTCCCTTGGGCAAGCCGCTCCGTTCGATGTGATCCAGCAGTTCAAACAACCCCGGCATTGGCGCGATCTGTTCGTCGAGCATCGCTAAGAACAAGTCATGTGACTCCCGCCAAAGCTTCATTGGATCGACATCGAGTCCGGCGGCTTCGACGAGCAACGGATAGCCCTCTTCGGCTCGGCGACCCATGATGAGCGTGAAGAACTCATCGGTCATCTCGCAGCCGTGCCGACGCATCAATTCGACACCCGCTTCGTGGAAAATCTCTTCGGTGTTGAACATCAGACCGTCGAGATCGAAGGCGACTGCTTTAATCATGAGCGAATGAATTCAGTGAGCGGAATGCGGAGCCAGCTATCGCAAGCACGCGGGTTGTTGTTGTCGGTAACTCAAGTCGAGCACATCCATCGGGTGAGCGACCCATAAGTCGTGGCCGGATTGGCGAAGTTGCATTTGCAGTTGCAGCGAGCAGCCCGCATTGCCGGTGATGACTGCTTGAGCGTTCGTCTTGAGGATGTTCTCCAGCTTGCGACGTCCGAGCTGCGCGGCCATCTCTGGTTGAGTGAGGTTGTAGCTGCCGGCCGCTCCGCAGCAAATCTCACTCTCCGCCAGCGGGACGAGTTCGAGACCGGGCACCAGCGACAACAAATCGCGCGGCTGCTCCCGAATTTTCTGCGCGTGGCAGAGATGGCAAGCATCGTGATAGGTCGCGCGGAGTTTGATTTCACCGGTCGGCTTGATTGGGCCGAGCGACATCAAGAACTCGGACACGTCTTTGACCTTGTGAGCAAACTTGTCGAGCCGCTGCCGCATCGCGTCGTCGGCCGGTGCGAGTTCGTGAGCGACGTGGCCGTAGTCTTTCAGCATCGAACCGCAGCCAGCGACGTTGATGATGACCGCATCGACGTCGTCCGCGTTGAAGGCGGCGGCATTTTGCTGAGCTAACTGCAAGGCAGGCTCGCCGGCTCCGCTGTGATAGTGGATTGCTCCGCAGCAAACTTGATTGCGAGGTACGACCACCTCGCAGCCGTTGTGCTGCAACACACGAGCGGTCGCCCAATTCGTCGGCCCGAACATCGCGTCCGCCACGCAGCCGGTGAAGAGTGCAACTCGTGCGCGGCGTTTGCCGACGGGAGACAACACCTCCGGCAATCGCGCTGTCGGCGAAGGCAATTTGGGCAGCAGCGCTTGCATCCGTTGGAGCTGTTTCGGCAACAGCTTCGTGATGCCAAGTCCGTCGGCGAGGCGATCCAATCCCAATTGCTGCGCCCAGCGTGCTGGCGCGAGCGCCCAGCGCAAACGATTCGCGTAGGGAAACAGGCCGTAAAGAATGAACTTCTGAAACCAGCCGTTGGCCTGCGAATCTCCAGCGGCCAATTCGCGCTGCTGCATCTCGACGCGAAACGGTTCGATCAGCCGGCCGTATTGCACCCCGGAAGGACACGCCGTCTCGCAAGCTCGGCAGTCGAGGCACAGTTCCAAGTGATGCTTGACGGTGTCCGTCAGCGCGATGCGACCATCCACCACGCCGCGCATCAAGTAAATGCGTCCGCGCGGGCTGTCGTTTTCGTTGCCGGTCTCGAGGTACGTCGGGCATGCCGAAGTACACAGCCCGCAATGCACGCAGTTCATGAAGTAGCCGTAGTCGATCTGCGAACCGACAGGTGGCACGTGAGAACTTTGATCGGGAGCCGACGGCGGAAGCGTCATATCGACGAGGTTTTCAACAGAGAAAGAAGCAACAAGCAAGTCGTGCCGGGAAGCTACCGATTGTGGAGGGGCGCGTGAAGGAGAGGTGAGCGGCGGACGCCATCGCGATACCTGCGCAAAAATGCTGGCGAGGTTAGTCGAGAGGCGTTAGCGTTCCAGCCAGTCAGATGCTAAGTCACCGTTCCTGTCGAACGATGGCTCGTGCGGCCGCGGGATCGCACGTTGGAAACGGAAATGGCTGTGTGTCCCTTTCTCGATGCAGGAGCAACAACATGACTCGAATTCTTCGAACCTGGATGACTTGGGGATTGCTGGTCTGTGGCTTTGGATCGGGCTTCGTGCAGGCCGCTGACGAACCGGAGATGAAACGGATCGCAGTGGGTTTCAAAGTTCAGAAGAGTACGGGCCCGAATCTTCAGAAACCGCCGAAACTCGCGCCCGAGCTGCGGGCCTTGCTGCAAGTGGAAGGCAAGCTCGTGGGACGCACCGCAAAGGGCGAAGCGGTGATCGAAACACAAAAACGTCACGCGGATGACCTCTTCAGCAAATCTGCGGAATTCGGACTTCGGGTCAGCAGCGAACCGGATGAGTTCGTGCCGATTCACCGGCTCATTCTGAGTTATGACGCGGGGAAAAAGCCGAGCGAGAAAAGTTTGAAAATGGCTGGGCTGAAAGTTGTCGAAGGGGGCGATTACGAAAAAGGAACTTTCTTGGTCGTTGAACCGATCGAGAAAACAGGGATTACCCACAAGACGGCCGTTTCGCTGGAAGCCAATCAAGAAGTGACCAAGGCTTTCCCAAGTCATCGCGTGAAGTTGCCTCCGCAGCCTTCGAAAGAAGCCCCGAAAGAGGCCGATGCCGAGGCCGACGCGGATGCGGCCAAGGCCACGGAAAAAAAGGTTCCAAAACCGTCCAAAAAGATCAAAAGCAGCGGCAAGACATCGAAGATCCTGAGTTACCAATCGCCGAATGATCCGCTGTTTAGTCGGCTTTGGGGGATGCGGCAAATCAACGCACCCGTGGCTTGGACATCGGGAATTTCGTCATCCGTGATCGTGGCTGTGATTGACACCGGCATTGATTACGACCATCCCGACCTGAAGCGAAACGTCTGGACTTCGGCCAATGGAACTCACGGATTTAATGCGATCACCGGCAGCGAGGATCCGATGGACGACAACGGACATGGCACTCACTGTGCGGGCACGATTGCCGCTGTCGGGAACAATGATTTTGGCGTCGCTGGCGTCAACTGGGATGTGAAGGTCATGGGGCTGAAGTTTCTCGACTCCGACGGGAGCGGCGACGACTTTGACGCCATCCGGTGTATCGACTTCGCCATCGAGCATGGTGCGAAAGTGCTGAGCAACAGTTGGGGCGGATACGGAGAAGTTCCGGAACTGGAGGAAGCCATCGAGCGTGCTCAGCGACGCGGAGCGTTGTTCATCGCCGCGGCCAGCAATGACAACGTCAACAATGATGGTCCCAATCCGAGCTACCCCTCGTCGTACCAGACCGAGAACATTATTTCGGTGATGTCGATTGATCCGAGTGGCGGAAAATCGTGGTTCAGCAATTACGGTTTGAGGTCGGTGGACTTGGCGGCACCTGGGTCGGAGATTCTCAGCACGATTCCCGGCGGCGACTTTGATTCGAAGAACGGAACCTCGATGGCCACGCCGCATGTGGCAGGAGCCGCGGCACTGCTCTGGGGACGGCCAGAGTACAAGCAGTCGAATTGGCAACAGATCAAGACGGCCCTTCTGCAAAACGTCTCGAAGCAAAGTGGATTGGCCAATCGTTGCGTGACCGGTGGAATCCTGGATTTGCAATTCCTGGGTGGTCAACCCGGCGAGCCGACGGAACCGGTCCAGCCCACGCCGACCGGTGGTTCGATCCTGCTGGCGTCGGAAAAGTTCGTCACCCCCATCCAAGTCACCGACAGCGACAATGTGTTGAAAATTCGCATCGCACTCACCGAAGAATGCGACGTGCTGATTCGCGCGGACTCCAGCATCACGGCGGCGGCGAATGTGCGGACGGTCTCGACCGGATTCTTGAATGAAGAGGATCCGGAACGCCGCTGGCAAGGTTCGGCACGTCGGCTGAGCGTGAAGGCTGCTCGGTGGACGCCGGTCGTCGCGTCGTATGTGGTCCGGCTCGGCAGCGGTTCCCACGACTTGTATTGGAAGATCTGGGACGAAGACTCCACCGGAAAGACGCTCACGCTGAATGCTGGCACAATGACCGTCGAGGCCATTCCCGTCCTCCAGAAATGATGCGTCACGGCTTCGCGCGGAGTTTCATCAGCGTCTGGGCCGCATCGAGTCGCACGCGCGGTTCGGGGTAGTCGGTCGAAATCGTGGTGACGTCCTTCGTGACTTCCGATCGCGTGGATTCGTCGAGCAACGAGGCGAGTTCGCCGATCGCTTTCATGACGTTCGTCGCCGCGATGGGACCGGCATCGCCACTAGGCCCCGCTTGTTTCTGGTTGGCGGCGGCTTTCAAAACATCTCTCAGAACGGGAACGGCCTTCAAGGATTTGTGCCGAGTGAATGCCACTGCCGCGTTCGCTCGCGTGTTGAGGTCCGCATCCTCCAGCAAAACGGTAAGAGATTGATCCGCGAGTTCCAGCGGAAAGAATCCGAGCGACAAGGCCGCTAAAGATCTCAGCAGCGCGTCTTGATCGCGAGAGACAATTGCCAACTCTTCGAGGGTGCTGGCATCGGTCAATGGTTCGCCGCGTTCATTGGCTCGGTAAGCGATCGTCGCCACGGCCGCGACGGCGTTCTTGCGGACCTCGCGGTCGTGGGTTTCTTTCATCGCCTCACGCAGCACCGGCAAGACCGCCTCTGGAACGTCGAGCAAACCCAACGTCCGCGCCAAAAAGGCTTGCTGGTCGATGACGACCGGCTCGTTGGAACTGCTCTTCAACGTGTCGGCGAGGAAGCCGCTCAACTCCTGTGCGACCTGCGGGTTCGTGGTCAGTCGCGGACCTTCCAATTTTCGGTTTTGATCGATCGCCAGCGCTTGCGCGAGTCCCATCGCACCACGGCCGCGACGATGCTCGTTGCTGCTCTTCATGTCGGCCAGTAACGCCTGCCAATCTTGCTCGGCCGAAGCGAGTTTGCCGAACAGCAGCCAGACTCCGACGATCGTCGCGACGATCAAGCCGGGGACGACAAACAGTTGCACGATGAACTTCGCCGATGGCGGTTCAACGGGAGGCAAGGATTCGGCGGAGCTCGGCAGTTCGGCGTTGTCGTGAGGTTCAGCGGACATAGACATTTGGCAAAGCGTTTTCAAAAACGTAGCCGCGCTTCGCCAGAACGCGGGTCATTCCGTGAAGGCCCGCGTTCTGGCGAAACGCGGCGACTCTGGAAGCGGAGCGGAAACCTATCGGCTGACTTCCCGCCGAACCAGTTCCAAGTCGGATTCGACCATCATTTGCGCCAACTCTCGGAACGAGACTTTGGGCTTCCAGCCCAGGACTCGCCGAGCCTTGCTGGCGTCGCCGCACAACAGATCCACTTCCGCAGGTCGCAGAAAACGGGGGTCTTGCTCGACGTACTTTTGCCAATCGAGCCCGATGTGGCCAAAGGTTTCGTCGAGAAACGCACGGATCGTGTGTGTCTCACCGGTGGCGACCACGTAATCGTCGGGCTGATCCTGTTGGAGCATCCGCCACATCGCCTCGACATAGTCGCCTGCGAAACCCCAATCGCGCTGCGAGTCGAGATTACCGAGCAACAGTTTGTCTTGCAGACCGAGCTTGATGCGGGCGGCGGCGAGCGTGATTTTGCGAGTTACAAAACCTTCGCCCCGACGCGGCGATTCGTGATTGAACAAAACCCCGTTGCAGGCGAAGAGGCCGTAGGACTCGCGGTGGTTGATCGTCTGCCAGTAGCCAAAGACCTTCGCACAACCATACGGACTGCGCGGATGGAACGGAGTCTCTTCGTTCTGCGGTGAGGTTTTCACCTTGCCAAACATTTCGCTGGATGAGGCTTGATAGAACCGCACGCTCCGACCGGTGCGAAGTTGATGCAGGCGAATCTCCTCCAGCCACCGCAGCACGCCAAGCCCCGTGACGTTCGCCGTGTAAACCGGAAGCTCAAAGGACAACCGCACGTGACTTTGAGCCGCCAGGTTGTAGAACTCGTCCGGCCGGATCGTGTCGAGCAGCGTCCCAAAATTCCCCCCCTCGCCCAAGTCGCCGTAATGCAGATTGACGTCCGGAGGCTCGCCGATGCCGGGAGCATTGCACGGGATCAGCCCGTGAACGGCGTAGCCTTTCTCCACGAGCAGCTTCGATAAGTAGTAACCGTCTTGCCCGGAGACACCGGTGATGAATGCGACTCGTTGCGTGGTTTCAGTCATGATGTGGCGAGTATGATTGGCCTCGTTCTCTGTCGCAAGAAGCCCGTTGGAGCGTGGTGTGTCACAGCTTTCTCGCCGCCTGCTGATCGCTCAAGTCGCGGCGTTGCTGGTCGTGCTGGCGATCGTGTTGCCGGCTGAGATTGCACATTGGCGCGAGGTTCTCGGCACACCGGACTCGTTCAGTATCAACGTTGATACGACTCTGCCGCTGGTGCTGATCGCGTTGCTGCCGTACTTCTGGTTCGTGCGACGGCCGTTTTGGCCGCTGGAGGGCGCAAGCTGGCGGCGGTTGCAAACCTGGTGGAACGCTGGCGTGGAGTCGCCGTGGTCAATCCGGGCCACGATTCTCATTGCGGCAGTCTCGCTGGCGATGTCCTACCGCGTCGCGGTCATGCCGGTCGGTGATCGCGAACAGGTTCACTTCGGAGATTTGCCACCCGCGTATCACGACGAATACAGCTACTTGTTCCAAACTCAAACATATCTCGCGGGCCGATTGTCGTCTCCGAGTCATCCGACCGCGGCGCGGATGTTCGATCAGATGCACGTCGTCAACGAAGGCCAATTCGCGAGCCGTTACTTCCCGGCAACGGGCTTGTTCGTCGCGCCGTGGCTGTGGCTGGGCTGGCCGATCCTCGGACACTGGCTGGCGGGCGCGGCGACCGCAGTGCTGGTCTTTGGCATCGGCCGCGAGCTGTCAAACAACGGCACCGGTTTTGTCGCCGGAATGTTGACCGCGCTGTCGCCGGGAATGGCGCTGTTTGGCAACCTGGTGCTGGCGCATCATCCGACGTTGCTGGGGTTGTTCTTTTTCGCGTGGACGTTTTTGCGATGGATGCGACGCGGGTTGGTTCGCGACGCGGCGTTGGCCGGCATTGGATTGAGTTGGGCGATGCTCTGCCGACCGATGACGGCGGCGGGGTTCGCGCTGCCGTTTGGAATCGTGTTCCTCATGCGGTTGTGGACCACGCGAACCCAAAGCGTGAGCGGGGGGCCGAGCGTCGGCACCGTCCCTCGCTCACGCTTCGGGTTAATTGCGATGGCCCTGCCGTTGATTGTTGGCTTTGTTGTGCTCGGCATTCACAACCGCGCGATCACAGGGAGCCTGACGACTTCGCCGTATCAACTCTTCAACGACGTCTACACGCCTCGGCACGTTTACGGCTTCAACAACGTCGAGCGAGGAAAACAGCATCTCGGTCCGCGCGTACTCGACCACTACGACAGTTGGGCGATCAATCTGACTCCCTCGGTCGCGGCCGAGAACGCACAGAATCGATTGCTCGCGTCCTGGCAATGGACGGTCGGCCTTGTGCCGTTGTTGGCGGCGTTGATCTTCTTCGTGGTCAACGGGGTCGGGAGTCTTTTTCGAGGCGGCCATTCGGCGTCGGTTACAGAAGCGACGCCGAATGGCCGCCTCGAAAAAGACTCCCAACCCATTGGCTGGTGGTTGATCTTCGCGTCGATCGTGTCGCTGTTCGCGGTGCATGTGCCGTATTGGTTCGTGGGGATCTTTCATTGGCACTATGTCTTCGAGACCGGGCCGTTGTGGTGCCTGTTGCTCGCGTGGGCGACCGATACGTTGTCCCGTGCGTGGCTGGCGGCGGAGCGGCCGCGGATGCCGGTGTGGTGGACGCTGCTCATCGCGTCGGCCGTCGTGGTGAATCTGATCGACGTCGCTCCGCTCTGGTATCCGTCGAAGCTGCAAGCCGGTGTCGAGCAGATCGCGTTCTCGCGGCTGAAGTATCAAGCGTTCGACGAACTGTTGCGTCTCGAGGTCCGTCAACGTCCGGCGTTGGTGTTGATCGAAGCGGACCCGGCGGATCGGCACATCGACTACGTCGTGAATGAACCCAGCCTCTCGGCAGACGTGCTGCGAGGTCGTTACCCTTGGCCCTTGGAAAAACTGGCGACCGATTTCCCGAATCGAACCGTGTATCTTTTTCGAGCCAAGACTGGTGAATTTCGGCAGGTCTCGCGAGCCAAGGAGTCAGCGGATGCGAAGTGAAATCCGTGTCACCTCACGCCCCCATCGACCTTGCGTCGATGGAGCGAAAGATGGAGAGCTAAATCCGCCGCACCACAAGCCGTGGTCTGACCCCATCCGCCTCGTGCGGATGGTGAATCAGATTCTTGGGCGTTCCACACGCGGCGATCTTCTTCACCATCCGCACAAGGCGGATGGGGTCTCACACAAGAGCCGGACAAGCGACTTCGCTAGCACACCATCGTTCGCTCCATCCAGGCGAGCTGGATGGGGGCGGAGGAAACCGCAGGCTGTCTTGTGTGCCTTGTTGGCGTTGTTCGCCACTCAGACTGCACTCGGTGCCGAGCCGCTCGATCCGATCTCAGCGCGACTCGCGAGTCCATCAGCGTCAGCTCGGCCGATCAGCTTCGTGCGTGATGTTTCTCCCGCTCTGACGAAATCTGGCTGCAATGCCGGTGCGTGTCATGGATCGTTTCAAGGACGCGGCGGATTCCGACTCTCGCTGCTGGGGTTTGATCCCGACTTCGATCATGAAGTTCTGAGCAAAGCCAGTCGCAGCCGGCGTGTCGTGCCCACCGCTCCGGAGTCGAGCTTGTTGCTGAAGAAACCGGTCGGCGAGATTCCGCACGGCGGAGGCCGACGGATCTCACGCGACTCGGAAGTGTTCGCGATCCTCCGCGACTGGCAACTCGCTGGAATGCCCGGACCGCGCGACGGCGAATTGACCGGCATCAAGCTGACCGCTCAGCCGAGCGACGTCACGCTGATGCCGAACCAGTCGCAGACGCTGACGGTTCAGGCCACCTTCGCGGACGGCGAGACGCGCGACGTGACCGCGTGGGCGCTCTTCGACGTTCGTGAGAGTCACATCGCCGAGGTCACTCGCATCGGCCGCGTGACCGCTCAGCGAGCCGGCAAAACGGCGGTCATGGTGCGGTATCTCGGACAAAGCGCCACCGTCAGCGTCGCCGTGCCGTTCTCGGCCGAGCCGGTCGCGATGGAATTTCCACCGGCAAACTTCATCGACGAATTAGTCCTCACCGAGTGGCAGCGGATGCGCGTACGTCCCGCGCCGTTGTCGACCGACGAAGAATTCTTGCGGCGTGTCGGTCTCGATCTGATTGGCACATTGCCGACGCCGGATGAGCTGCGTGCCTTCCTGGCCGACACGGCCACCGACAAGCGTGCGAAGTGGATCGACCTGTTGCTCGCGCGGCCGGAGTATGTCGATTACTGGGCGATGCGCTGGGGCGATCTGTTGCGGTCACATCGCCGCTATCTCGGCGATAAGGGACTCGCGAGCTTCACCGGTTGGCTGAAGCAATCGCTGAGAGACAACAAGCCGCTGGATGTGATGACTCGCGAACTGCTGACCGCGCAGGGGAACCTCTACGCGAACGGAGCAGTCGGTTACTTCTTCATCGACGAGAAAGTCGAAGACCTCGCCGAGACGACCGCTCAAGTTTTTCTCGGAGTGCGGATGCAATGCACTCGCTGCCATCACCACCCGCAAGAAGTTTGGACTCAGGACGACTATTGGGGCCTGGCCGCGTTCTTCACGCGGTTGGAGTCGAAAGACTCCGGCGCGTACGGCGCGCGTTTCGGCGGCCCGCGCAGTTTGCGCGTCGCGGCGAAACCGAATCCCAATCGTGTGCTGGCGATCGCGGTCGCCCCCAAGGCGTTTCACGAACCGCTGCCGACGACCGATCCCGCCGCCGATCCGCGCGTGTGGTTGGCGAATTGGATGACTCGCGCAGACAACCCGTACTTTGCCCGAAACCTGGTGAATCGTTCTTGGGCCGCCTTGTTCGGACGCGGCTTGGTCGATCCGGTCGATGATCTGCGAGCGACGAATCCGGCCGCGATGCCCGCCGTGTTGGATCGGTTGGCTCGTGAACTGACCGAACACAAATTCGATGCGAAGCACCTGCTGCGAGTCATCTGCAATTCGCGCGTGTACCAACTCGCCAGCGAACTTCAGCCCAGCCGCGACCCCGACGGCCAACTCTGCACGCATCGCGTCCCGCGACGTTTGACCGCCGAGGTGTTGCTCGATGCGGTCTCGCAAGTCACCGGAGTTCCCGAAGCGTTCGATGGCCAGCCACTCGGCACACGCGCGATCGCGCTGGCTGATCCGTCATTCGTCTCGGCGTTTCTGATGACCTTCGGCCGTCCATTGCGGAACAGCGCCTGCGATTGTGCTCGCGCCGGGAACCCCGACTTGTCGCAGGCGCTGCACTTGGTCAACAGCACGACGCTCCACCAAAAAATCATCGGTGACAGCGGCCGGCTCGCGGCACTTCTGAAAGCCAACAAGCCGGAAGCGGAAGTTCTCGAAGAGCTGTATCTGGCCACGCTGTCGCGCCGGCCACGTCCCGATGAACTCGCCACAATCGACGAATTGCTCCGTGAGGCACCGACTCGCGCCGAGGGGTTGCAAGACTTGCTGTGGACGTTGCTCAATAGTTCCGAGTTCGTGTTCAATCACTGACCTTCTAAGGCTTCATCTGTGCCAAACGATTTCTCTCCCATTCGGATTGCCACGCGAGCCAGCCGGCTGGCGCTATGGCAAGCCGAGCATGTCCGCGAGTTGCTGAAGTCCGCTGCGCCCGATCGAGCAGTCGAGATCGTTCCGCTCTCGACGATTGGTGATCGCGACAAAGTCGAACCGTTGACTCAGTTGGGAGGCGGCAGCGGCGTGGGTGTCTTCACTCGCGAGATTCAAGCATCACTGCTCGACGGCCGAGCGGATGTGGCCGTGCATAGCTTGAAGGACTTGCCGACCGAAGCCGTTGCCGGACTGATGCTGGCGGCCGTGCCGCCGCGCGGAGCGATGTTTGATGCGTTGATTCTGCCTTTGGGAAAAAAGACGGGAAAGGATTGGGATAACGGCTCTCGGCTATCGGCTCTCGGCTGTCTGCCGGACGGTGCCTGCGTGGGTTCCGGGAGTCCGCGGCGGCGTGCGCAACTGCTGCATCAGCGGCCGGACCTGCAATTCGTCGAGGCGCGCGGGAATGTCGAGACTCGGTTGCGGAAGCTCGATGAAGGGCAGTTTGATGCGCTCGTGTTGGCGGAAGCAGGGCTGACTCGGTTGGAGTTGGCGGGACGGATCAGTGGTCGGTTGCAACCGCCGTTGATGTTGCCGGCGGTCGGTCAAGGTGCGCTGGGGATCGAGTGCCGCGGCGATGACGTGACCACGCGCGAAGTGCTGTCGCGAGTGACCGACCAAGCCACGTTGTTTGCGGTGTTGGCTGAACGTACTGTGCTTTCGACGTTGCGAGCCGGATGTCACGCGCCGCTGGGAGTGTGGACTCGGCCGGAGGGAGCGTCGCTGCGATTGACGGCAGTTGTGTTGAGCCTTGATGGCGTACAGCGATTCGAGTCTGAACGACTCGCGGCCGTGGCCTCGGACGCAGACGCGATCGCGCTGGGCCGTGCGGTTGCCGAGGACTTGCAGTCTCAAGGAGCGGCGGCGTTGTTGAGCAATCAATGACACAGGCGAGCGGGGCGGCGTTAGCCCTCCGGTGCTTTCGACGTCAAACCGGGGGGCTGACGCCGCCCCGCTCGCCTGTTCCAGCCGATGGCAGCGTTTCCTCAATCGGTTTTCTCGTTATGACCGTTCGGGTCGAAAGCCGATAACGACGAATGAGGCACTCGGTTCGAGTGCTCTGTCGTGTATTGGGGGGGACGAGCCATGGAAGGTACTTGGCGGCGTTGGTCGCTGTGCGGTGCGGTCGTATGTGGGACGTTGGTGCCTGCGGCAGTTCCAGCCGGAATCATTCCATGGCCGTGGAGCGAGAAGCATCCGCCGAAGATGACACAGCGGCGTGCGGAGAAGGAGGCGAACTACGCCCAGCGTGCGTGGGAGCCGATCGGAGCACGGCAGGTCGAGAAACATGGGAAACTGTGGCCTCCATTCCCGCGTCCGACGGGGCCGGCGAATCTGCCGAGCCATCTCTATCACGCCGAGCATTACTGGCCACATCCCTATTCCTGCCAGGATCGCGATTATGTGCGGGCGATTTCGGCCGCTCAGACCAGCAACGGCTGGGTGACGATGACGACGTTGTACGACTACCACTTTGACGATTCGCATAAGTTGAACGAGTCCGGCCGGATGCAGTTGCGTTGGATTCTGGAGAACGCACCGAATCGGCATCGTTATGCCTTCGTGCAAGCGGGGATCGACAACGCGACGAGCCAATCTCGCCTGGTTTCCGTGAAGAACGAGGCGACGCTGCTGGTTGGAGCCGATCAAACTCCGCCGGTCCTGATCCGTGTGACCAGTCCGCTGGGACGTCCGGCGGAAGAGGTGGACTCGATCCGCCGCAAGGAGCGCGACACGATCCTCACTCCGCGAATCACGCCGCCGATTGGCACGAACAACATCGGAGCGTCACAAGCCAGCGGGCAAGGAACGTAAAGACAGCAGGCGAGCGGGGGGCGTCAGCCCAATGGGACTCATGTTGAGCGGAATGGCGCTAGCCACCGGTGATTCGAGATCGACGTTATCCGGCGAATCACCGGCGGCTAGCGCCGTGCCGCTCACGAAGCGAGTCATTGGGCTGACGCCCCCGCTCGCCAAAAGAAGCGCGAGTGCTTTTCCTACGGTGAGCAGCAGACATGGACGGTGAATCGACCTCGAATTTGGCAACACTGGAATTCCCGGGCCGCGTTGCGCCGACGGGAGCTTCCAAGGATCTGTTCTCCGATTTGTTTGATGAGCTGACCGAGGAAACTCGCAGCCTGTTGGCCGATCCGCAGTTGGCGACGCTGGGCGTGAAGACCGATTCGAGCGTGGCCGCTCATGCGCCGAAAGCGCCCCTGTCACTCAAGGACAGCGGGTTGGGACGGATGCACGTTTGCGATCTGATCCTCAAACAGATTTATCTGCACGGCAATTTGCTCGGCGTCGAAATCGCGAAGAACGCGCGGCTGCCGTACAACCTGATCGACGAAAGCCTGCGGTTCCTCAAAGACGAGAAGTGCATCGAAGTCACGGCCGGCGGTGAGTTCATTGGCCGCGCCTCGTATCGCTTCAACCTCACCGAAATGGGCCGCACGCGCGCTCGCGAAGCATTCGAGCAATGCCGCTATGTCGGCCCCGCGCCGGTGCCGCTGGAGTCGTATATCGCACAGTGCCGACAGCAAGCAGTGGCAGGTATCGCCTGCAATCCGGAACGGTTGATGGAAGCCTTTCAGGGGATGATTGTCGGGCCGGGATTGCTTGATGAAGTCGGCCCGGCCGTGTGCAGCGGTCGCTCGATTTTCATCTATGGACCGCCGGGAAACGGGAAGTCGACGGTGGCTCGCGGACTCGGCCGGTTCCTCAACAAGTTCGCCGGCGACATCTACGTCCCGTACGCGATCACCACCGAGAACTCGATCATCACGATCTTCGATCCGACGCTGCACCTCGTCACGGACAACTATGACCAGGAAACATCGGGCACTCACGAGGCCGCCGGCGATCAGCGGCAGAAACTGGAATCCACCGTCGATCTGCGCTGGCGGCGCGTGCGGCGGCCCGTCGTGATTACCGGCGGCGAACTGACGCTCGACCAACTTGACCTGCGCTACAACAAGGTCAGCAACCTCTATCAGGCTCCGGTGCAGATGAAGGCCAACGGCGGCGTGTTTCTGATCGACGACTTTGGACGGCAGATTGTCAGTCCGAAAGATTTGCTCAACCGGTGGATCGTGCCGCTGGAGGAACGGATCGACTACCTCACGCTGGCAACCGGCAAAAAGTTCTCGGTGCCGTTCGAGCTGCTGATCATCTTCAGCACGAACCTCGATCCGGGAGCATTGGTGGATGAAGCCTTCCTCCGCCGCATCCGCCACAAGATTCGGATCGGGCCTCCCGACCGCGAAATGTTCACGAAAATTTTTCAGCTCGCCTGCGAGCAGCGGAATCTGCCGTTCGATGAGCGCGCGGTCCAGTACCTCTTCGCCAACCACTATTCTCAGAGCCGAACCCCGCGATCGTCAGATCCGCGAGATTTGTTAGAGATTGCCCAGTCGATCTGCCGATTCCGAAATCAGCGATATGTGCTTTCGCAGAAGTTGATGGAGGAAGCCTCGTCCCGCTTCTTCTGCGAAGTCTGACGCGACCTTTCACCAGATGACCTATCTTTCTCAAACAACCCTGCGCGGATTCACGTTCGCTGCACACGGAGGTGTGGCATGTCGATGACTCGCTTCACCGCTGTGATCTTGCTGGCCTCGCTGCTGACCGGCTGCGCGTCTTCCGGCAGCCGTTGGCCGTCGTTCGCTAAACGAGACAATGGTCCTCGCAAGAATCTCAAAGATCCGTCTAAGCTCGATCTGGCGTATGCCAAATGGCAAGAGCAGCTCGGCAACATGACCGAGGCTCGCGAACGCTATCAGCGCGTTCTGCATGACGAACCGCAATCGGTCGATGCGTTGCTCGGCCTGGCGCGTATGGATCAGCTCGCCGGCCGCTTGACGGAGGCCGAGCAAGGCTTTCGCAAGGCTCTCAAAAATTCGCCCAACGATCCGCTGGTACTGGATGCCTTGGGACAGTTCTATGCCGCTCAAGAGAAATGGCCGCAGGCGATTGACGTGTTGAAGCAGGGTCTGCAAGTCGCGCCCAACGACAACACGATCCGCTTCCATCTGGCCGTCGCGACCGCCCGATCGGGCGATCTGGCCGCCGCGAAGCCGCACTTTGTCAATTCCGTCGGCGAGGCTGAAGCCGAATACAACCTGGGCCTGATCCTGCACGATCAAGGCAAACTCGAATTGGCCGAGCAACATTTCATCCAAGCCGTCGTCAAGAAGCCGACCCTCGAACAAGCGCAGTATTGGCTGAACGAGATCCGCATCGAGAAAGAAACGAAGAACTTGCTTGTCGGCACCAGCAGCCAGCAACGCCCTGAGATGGCGGCTCCCGCGGGAGCCTTGCCGTCCAACACGAGAATGAAGGCGACTGAAGTCACCGAGCAGCGAATCAGCGCGAATGACGTGCTCGGTATCCAACAGACGGCCGCTCAGCAGCCGTACTCGGCGATGCGAACCGGTGTTGCGCCGGCGACGAACAATCTGCCGCCCGCTTCACGCTCGGCCAACGTCAGCAATCCATTTGCGACGGGAACCGCGCTGCCGGTGATCAACGGCAACTTGACGCCGCAGCAGCTTGAGCAACTCCGCAACCAGCGGTAGGCCAATCGTCCCTGCATTGTCACTGGGATGGTGAGCGGCACGGTGCTAGCCGCCGGTATTTCTCCACGCCACCGATAGCTAGCGCCATTCCGCTCAAAGACTCGGCTCGGCAAAGTTTCGCAGCTTTGCCGGACATGCCGAAGTTCGGAATCGCTCATCGTGTGCGGGTCATGCGGCCGATCCTCGCGAAGTACGTCTGCCTTTCCAGGCTGACGACTGCACTTCGCCTTCTTAGAATCCGCCGCAGGTGTCTGCCGTGAACGCCGCACTTCGATTGTTCGTTCCGGATTTGTTGTCAGACGCTCCGCTGTCTCTGCCAAAGACGTTGTCTCGCGGCAGCCAGCCCGTTCGCAGGAGCCGCACTATGCCCAGCAATGTCCCGTTCAAATCCCGTCTGCCCGACCTGACCAATCAGATTGTCGAGACGTACCAGCAAATCGGCTCGATCAATCATCTGGGTCATACGGCATTGCCCAGCCGCGAAGCGATCATCCAGATCCTGTTTGATTTGACCGAGGTGCTGTATCCCGGATATCGCCGTCGCCAGAACTTGCACCTGGGCAACGTCGTGTACCACACCGGCGATCTCATCGACGGCGTCTATGACTCGCTGGCTGAGCAAATTGCCCGCGCGCTCGAGCATGAATCCCGCGTCAGCCCACCCGTCGATGCGGACGGTTCCGCGATCGACTTCCTGATGCCAGCCCAGGTACGCACGTTCGCGTTTCTCGAAACGCTGCCGGCGATGCGACAGATGCTGGCCGCCGATGTGCAAGCCGCGTTCGACGGCGATCCAGCCGCGAAGACTCTCGACGAGATCATCTTCTGCTATCCCGGCCTCGAAGCGATCACGGTGCATCGGATCGCTCACGAGTTGTACCGCCTGCAAGTCCCGTTCATCCCGCGAATCATGTCCGAGTGGTCGCACAGCCGCACCGGCATCGACATCCATCCCGGAGCGCAAATCGGCCCGTCGTTTTTCATCGACCACGGCACCGGAGTCGTCATCGGCGAGACCACCGTCATCGAACGCAACGTGAAGCTCTATCAGGGCGTGACGCTCGGCGCACTGAGCTTTCCCAAGGATGCCGAAGGCAACATCATCCGCGGCGCGAAGCGACACCCGACCATCGAAGAAGGAGTCGTGATCTACGCGAACGCAACAGTGCTTGGCAGCAACACGGTCGTGGGCAAGAACTCGGTGATCGGCTCAAGCTGCGCGATTACGCAGAGCGTCCCGCCCAACACGCAAGTCACGATGGAAAAACCACAGCTTCGATTCCGCGAAGCCTCGTGATGTTCGTAGCCATCATCGCTCCGCGTGATGAGCGGATTGCTTCAAATCGCGATGGTGAGCGTTCGGCTCGTCACGCGGAGCGGTGACGGCTACGTATCTGCGACGAGCACATTACTGCTGCTGAATCCGGTAGAGTTCTTTCTCCGTCCGAATGAACAACGCGCCGTCGGCCACGGCATAAGACGCGAACGTACGCGGCTCCAACGGGTTCTTTGCGAGCACTTCATATTTGGAACCGGGCTGCAAGACGATGCCGTCCCCTTGCTCGCTTTGCAGGTAGATCTTCCCGTCGGCGAACAACGGCGACGCGGAATAGTTGCCGCCGACGCGATCCTGCCAGACCTGCTCACCGGTCGTCGCCTTGAAGCAGGTGGCGACTCCGCCGTCGCCGACGACGTACAAGTCCTCACCGACAAGCAACGGCGACGGAGTGTGAGGCATCAACTTGCTGGTGACTTTCCAGGCGACGTGGGTTTCCGTGACGTTGCCTTGGCCGTCCGGTTTGATCGCCAGCAGCGTTGGCGTGTCGTAACTGGAACTGACAAAAACCAGGCCGTGACCAAACACCGGTCGCGGAATGACCGAGTAGCCTTGTCCGTAATCGACGCGCCAGATCTCTTGACCATCTTTCGGCCGATACGCCGCGACGTGGAACGTGCCGGGCGAGACGATTTGTTTCTCGCCGTTGACTTCGATTAACAGAGGCGTGCCGAAGGAAAACTTCGTGCCGTTCTTGTGCTCGCGAGTCGTCCGCCAGCGAATCTTGCCCGTCGCCTTATCGAGCGCCACGACAAACATGGTGTTCGCTCCGTCGCACGACACGACCAGCATGTCATCCACGAGAATCGGTGAGCCACCGCTCCCGTGTTGCGGCACATACTTCAACTCACGGTTCTGCCAGACGATCTTGCCGTCGAGCGTCAGACACGCGGTGCCATGTGTGCCGAAATGCACAAAGACATGTTTGCCATCAGAGACCGGAGTCGGACTGGCATGACTGTTCTTGCCGTGAATTCGGCCGATCGTTTGGCCGTCCTGCAAAAAGACCTCGGTGTCCCAAATCGTTTTGCCAGTCGCGACGCTCAGTCCGATCGCTCGCAGCGATTGATCCTTTTTGTCTCCGTCGCCGGTGGACACGGCGGTCGTCAAGAAGATGCGATCGCCGACCACAATCGGGGATGACCAGCCGAGTCCCGGAATCTCTTGTTTCCAGGCGACGTTTTTCGTCGAAGACCATTCGGTCGGCAGCTTCGAACCGTCCGAGTGTCCTTGTCCGGTCGGGCCACGAAACTCTGCCCAGTCGCCTGCTGAGGCACTCGTCACCGCAAAACCGAGAACGGCAATCGCCAGAACGCTCCGCATGTTTCTCTCCGCTGGTGGTTTTCGATTCGTAGATCGGACGCTAACAAAGTAGACGAGTCACTCCGTGACTCGAATTCGAGTCCCGGAGTGACTCGTCTACTTTGTTACTTCACTTCCGTGACTTCCAACTTGCGTTTGCCGCGCGGCGTGGTGAGTTCCACGACGTCGCCGACCTTCTTGCCTTGGATCGCTTGGCCAAGCGGGCCGCTCAGCAGGATCTTCATGATGTCCGCGTCGTAGTCTTCCTCGCCGGGCCCGACCAGTTCGTAGCCTTCCTTCTTGCCGTTGCTGAGATCCTTGAGCATCACAACCGAACCGAATCCGGCGACATCTTTGGGCATCGAGGCTTTATCCACGATGACGCAGTGCGACAACCGCGACTTGAGCTGATTGATCTTGGCCTGCATGCGGCCTTGATTCTCGCGTTGGCCGTGATACTCGGCGTTCTCGCGGAGGTCACCTTCGGCGCGCGCGTCCGCGATTAACACCGCGAGCTTCGGCATCTCATCGTCTTCGAGACGGCGGATTTCTTCCCGCAGCTTGTTGTAACCTTCAGCGGAGATCGGCTCGCGTTCCATGGCCGACAGTCCTTTCAGAATTCAGTTCGTGTACACGAAACAATCACAACAGCCCGGCGGCTCCTGCGAGCGGCCGGGCTGTTGCGGGCGGAATGGTAAAGTCTGGCTTGCGGTTGGCAAAGCCTGTTTCGGTCACACATTGGCCCATTGGCCGGTCTTCGCGCTGCCCAGGACGGCGTCGCAGACCTTCTGGGTTTCGAGAGCATCGCGGAACGTCGGACCGCAGGGAGTTCCCTTCGCCAGCGACTCGCAGAAGTCGGCGACTTGATGCACGAAGCTGTGTTCGTAGCCGATCTGCAAGCCGGGCACCCACCACTTGCTCATGTAGGGATGATCGCCGTCGGTGACGTGGATCGAACGCCAGCCGCGCAGGTTGCCGGCGTCGCGATGATCGAACCATTGCAGGCGATGCAGGTCGTGCAAGTCCCACTTGATCGAGGCGTGCTCGCCGTTGATTTCGAACGTGTAAAGCGCCTTGTGACCACGCGCGTAGCGCGTCGATTCAAACAGGCCGAGCGAACCGTTATCGAACCGGCAGAGGAACGCACAGGCGTCGTCGATGCCGACTTTCTCGACCTTACCTGTGAGCGTATGCGTTCGCTCTTTGATAAAGGTCTCGGTCATGGCCGTGACGTTCGTAACGCCGCCGTTGAGCCAGATCGCGGTGTCGATGCAGTGCGCGAGCAAGTCACCGGTCACGCCGCTGCCAGCCGCCGCGACATCCAGCCGCCAGAGACCATTGCCACCTTGCGGCAGGTCGGCGGAGATGGTCCAGTCCTGCAAGAAATTCGCACGATAGTGGAAGATACGGCCGAGTTTGCCTTCGTCGATTAACTGTTTCGCGAACGTGACGGCGGGGATGCGGCGGTAGTTGTACCAGACGGTGTTCGCGACCTTGGCCTTCTCGACCGCTTGGCACATCACTTCGCCCTCGGCCGTGTTCATCGCCAGCGGCTTTTCACACAGGATCATTTTGCCGGCTGCGGCGCACGCCAGAGCAATCTCTTTGTGCAAATTGTTCGGAACACAGATATCGACGGCATCGATGTCTTTCCGCTCGACCAGTTTTCGCCAATCGGTCTCGGTGGATTGATAACCCCAGGTGTCAGCGAACGCCTTGATCGCGTCGGCATTACGAGCACACGCGGCCTTCAGCACCGGCTTGTATTCCAGTTCTGGAAAAAAGTTGG
This sequence comes from Planctomyces sp. SH-PL62, assembly GCA_945893045.1. Classification (GTDB taxonomy): domain Bacteria; phylum Planctomycetota; class Planctomycetia; order Planctomycetales; family Planctomycetaceae; genus SXKJ01. The sequence goes on along the minus strand of CAMDEA010000128.1, from coordinate 428 downwards.
CCACGCGGTTGTAGCCGTTGGAGTGTGCTCGGCCCATGAAGCCGTAGCCGATCATGCCGATGTTGAGTTGTTTTGCCATTTGATGTGTCTCCAGGAGATTGAGTGATCGATTCGCAGCGTGACCATCAGCGGATAAGACGGCTGAGGCGACTTCGTCGGGGCGGGATTGAACTGGGAAATCACCGCGCGGGCAACTGTCACACATCGCCGACTTCAGTGCGCGTCAAACGAATTGCGCCCCGATGGCGGATAACGTCAATGAATCACTGCGATCCAAATCTAACGAGGCTTCGCCTCAGACCGACGAGGTGTATTGAAGGCTCCGGTCGTGCCTAGACGGGGTCTGCTGAGCATCCCCAATGTGACCGCTCGAAGCGGTAGTTGTCCCTTTCGGGACGATGACGACCGGAGCCGATGATGAGTTTACC
>CAMDEA010000127.1 GCA_945893045.1 Planctomyces sp. SH-PL62 | reverse complement strand
AGAACGCGGGCATTCGAGAACTCCCGCGTTCTGGCGAAACGCGGCTACGGTCTACCAGTCAAATTCACAACCCTGGCGTCTTCGGCTTGATCGGAGCGGCCCAGCCGTTGGCTCCCTTCACCTTCACCTTGCGGCGATAGACCTTGTCGCCGCAGCACGCATAGATCGTGTCGAAGGTCTCGCCACCGAACGTCAGGTTCGCGAGCTTGCCGTTCGGAGTTGGGATGATGCAGTTGACTCGCCCCGGTTGATCGCAGACTTGCAGCCCCATGCGAGTCGCCGCCCACAAGCGGCCATCGCGATCGGTGCGGAGTCCATCGACGCCGCTGTCCTCGTCAACATCGCGCACATGCAGATGAAAATACTTTTGCTTGTGAGCCAGCGAGCCATCCGCCTGAATTTGATAGCTGTAGACCCAATGCGTCCGGCTATCGGCCACATACAGCAGCGTCTGATCCGGCGAGCAACAGATGCCGTTGGCGAACTTCAAACCGCTGTCCACGATCTTCTTCTCACCTTTGGGCGAGACATACCAAACATCGCTGTTGTTCGGCGTCTTGAACGGAGCGGTCGCATACACGCTGCCGTCGTGTCGCACGACGAGGTCGTTGCCTTTGAAGCCGTCTGCGAACACCGTCGATTTCCCGTCGGCGTTCCACGCGAGCAATTGCTCGGTCGCGCCCGCATTCGCGTACAGCCGGCCGTCCGGGCCGATCGCTTGTCCGTCGCCACGCTTTGAGTCGGCGAGGAAGTCCGTGACCTTGCCATCGAGACCCACCTTAAACGTCTTGCTCGCGCCGACGTCGTTGTAGAAGACCTCGCCCTTCGCGTTGACCGCCGGGCCTTCCGTGAACTTGTAGCCTTCGCCGACCAGTTGCCAGTCCTCGCCGGGAATCAGAATGTCCTGAAGCTGCGGCGAGCCTTTGCCGACTTTCACCGGTGCCGGCCAATCCTTCCAAATCCAGCGCATCACGTCCGGGAAGATTTCGCTCGCGTGCTTGCTGCTATGCCCACCTTCGCCCCACTTGTGATTCACTTCATATCCCGCGAAGACCAGCGAGCGTTGCATCGCCTGATTCGCGATCCACCAATCGCCGGCGTAAATGTTGTTGTCGTTGCTGCCGTCTTCCAGAAAGATGCGCAGCGGCTTCGGCTCGTACTTGCGGATCAACGTCGAATAGTTTTGCCCTCCGCGCAGGCCGACGTATGTGCCGATCGCACTGAAAACTCGGCGAAACGCATCGGGGCGTTCCCAAGCCGCCGTGAAAGCACAGATCGCCCCGCTGCTGCTGCCAGCGATGCAGCGGTCGTTGCCCTCTTTCGACAGCTTGATCTCGCGGCCGTCGGCCGTCTTCTTCTTTTCGACCTCCGGCAGAATCTCGTCGAGGATGAGCCGTGCGTAGCCGTCGCCGAGTCCGTCGTACTCGAAGCTGCGATTGAATCGGTCGAGAGCTTGGTCCGACTGCGCTTTCACTCGGCCGTGCATGACGAAGACGCCGATCGTGACCGGCATGTCTTTTTTGGCGATCAAGTCATCGAAGACCGCCGGAGCGTTGTATTGAATGCCGTCCTGACAGACGAAAACGCACGCCGGTTTCGCCGGGTCGTACTGCTTCGGGACATAGACCCAATAATCGCGGAACGTGCCGGGGAAGATCTTGCTGCTCTCGAAGCTGAACTTCATGACCTCGCCTTTTGGCGTCTCCTGAGCTTGCAGAGCGACCGCTCCGAACAGCAGCAGCGTCCAACAGGCGATGGGGGCGGCAATGTTTCTCATCAGCGGATCTTTCTGCGGAGAAAAGGGGACGGGTCAGCAATCCTGTAGCCCAGGCCCTTGTGGCCTGGATGATGGCGAACAAACGGAGCACCGACCGATCCACAAGGGATCGGGCTACGAAGAAAAGGGGACGGGTCGGCGAGGCGGCAGAGACTATCCCCATGCCTTTGATTTGCAAGACAGGCGTGGGACATCATCATGCCACACTGTTTGAAAAACGGTATCACGGCTGTCGGCCATCGGCTCGCGGCTTTCGGCTGGGCTCGCTTTACTCGCGCGAAGAATTTTTATGTCTGACTTTCCAACCGAATCGCAGTCAGAGCGGCGGAACTGGGTGTGGCTCAGTCTTCAAGCCGTGATGCGGTTGGTCTTCGCGCTGTGGCTACGTTACCGAGCACGCGGACACGATCACATTGCGCATCGCGGCGGGATGTTGCTAATCATCAACCATCAGAGCTTTCTCGACCCGCTGCTGGTCGGCCTGCCGCTGCGTCGGCCGGTCAGTTTTGTGGCTCGCGACAACTTGTTTCGAGTCCCCGTTGTCGGCTGGATCTTGCGCAACACTTACGTTCTGCCGATCAATCGTGAGTCCGCCGGCACCGCCGTTCTGCGAGAAATGATCTCTCGCCTGAAGGCCGGTTTCTGGGTCGGCATCTTTCCCGAAGGGACACGCAGTCCTGATGGCAAGCTGGGCGAGATCAAACCGGGGTTTCTCGCAATGCTTCGCCGAGCCGACGTCCCCGTCTGTCCCGTCGGGATTGCCGGAGCCGATCGCGCCCTCGGCCGTCATCACAAGCTGCCGCACTTCTCCACCGTGCGAGTCGTCTTCGGCGAACCGATCCCAGCCGAGCAAGTCGCCGAGACGTTGAAACTCGGCGAGGTCGCGCTGCTCGACTTGATCCGCGCGCGACTGGAGAAGTGCATGGCGGAAGCCAGCGAGTGGCGCGACCGTTCGTAGCCACATTCGCCAGAATATGGGCCGTTCGTTGTCTCGCCCCACGTTCTGGCGAACGTGGCTACGGAACTTTCAACGGCGTGACCAGCAGTGGCTCCGGGATCAGGCCCGAATCGCTGATGTCCTCTTGCCAGCGTTCGAGCGCCGCACGCATTCGCTTCAGCGTCACGGCATGTTCGGGACGCTCCGCGAGATTCACGACCTCATGCGGATCGGCCTCGGTATCAAACAACTCTTCGACCGGTTTCGACTCACGGAAGAAGAGCGCCGGCGCGCCAGTGAGTTGGCCTTCGGCATTCAATCGTCGCAGTTCGCGCATCGTCGGCATCTGATTCATGTAGGTGATGTTCTGAGCGTACGTCCGCCGCGGCGCGTAATTGCGGATGTACTTGAACCGCGTGTCGCGAGCCGACCGAATCAAGTCATACGTCTCGTCCATCCGGTCCCGATGTCCAAAAATGTATTCCCGGCTGATGGCTGTTGGCTGATGGCTGATGGCTGTCGAACCAACCTCCAGTGCCGCTAACCGTCGCCCCTGTAAATGCGACGGCACCTCAACTCCCGCCAACCGCAACATCGTTGGAGCAAAATCCAAGAAGCAAACCAAGTCCTCGCAGACCGATCCCGACTCCAGCTTCCCCGGCCAGCGAATGATCAACGGCGTGCGTGTGCCGGAGTCGTATAGCCACCGCTTGCCGCGTGGCAGTCCCTGACCGTGATCGCCCCAGAAGAAAACGATCGTGTCTTGCGCGAGACCATCCGCCTTCAACTGATCCAAGATCGCGGCGACTTGCTGATCGAGCGTCGTGAGCAGATCGGCGTACCGCGCCCAATCGCGCCGAGTCACCGGCGTATCCGGGATGTACGGCGGCAACTGAGCCTTCGCCGGGTCGTGCAGCGTCTCGCCGAACTTGCCTCGGATTTGGCTCTCGTGCGTCGTCACGAGATTGATCACGCTGAAGAAGGGCTGCCCGGCCGCTCGGCCGCGCCAGTCGCGAGACTGTGGACTGTTCTCGTCCCAGGCAGCCTTCGGCGGCGGGAAGTTGTAGTCCGTCTTCGAGCGATTCGTCGTCCAGTACCCGGCCGCTCGCAAGTATTCCGGAAACGCTTTCACGTTCGACGGCAACTCAATCTGCGACCGCATGTGCTGGCTGCCGATCGACACGGGATACATCCCGGTGATCAACCCCGATCGCGAGATCGCACACACGCCCGCGTGAGTGAAGCAACGAGTAAACCGCATCCCTTCGCTCGCGAACTGATCGAGTCGCGGGGTCAGCGCATACGAGTCGCCATAGCAACCAAGACTCGGCGAGATGTCTTCCGCGCTGATCCACAGAACATTTGGTTGTTTTCGTTTTTCGGCCGGTTTGGAGAATCGGGCAACGTCTTCGTCGAGAAACGCCTTCGAGAACACGGCCGTCGCTGCGACCTTCTTGTTCGCCTTGCCCCCTGCCGCGTCTCCTTGAGTCTGATTCGACGTCTTGGACGGCACCGGCTGATCGACACCGCGAATGCGCCGCAGTGCCTCGTTGCAAATGTCGGCAATGTGATCGGCCCCGCGTTTCCCTTCCGCTTCCAGCGTCGGAATCGCGGCCTTTGCCGGAGGACCGATGCGTGCCAGAAAATCCGCTGACGAGTTCCACACACCCCGCTCGTTGTGCTGCAACCCTTCGAGTAGTGTCGGCAAGCCTTCCTCGACTCGTCCGATTCGACAAAGGGCATACCCCGCCGCGATCCGCACGCCGATCGACTTCTCGCCGAGCATTTTTCGTAGCGGCTCGACAGCGGACTTTGCAGCCTCACTGAGATCACCCAACTCGCTCGCCGCCCAATAGCGCACCACCGCGTCTTCATGAGCCAATGCTTTCGTCAGTACCGATACCGCGCTCTTACCGAAGGTTCCAACCGACAACACCGCTCGCCGCCGAGCCACCGGCGATGACGACTGCAATTCGGCCGACCATTCCGCGAGCGATCGGCCGGCGACAACGTCGATCGAGTCCGCCCGAATCACGGCGTGCGAATCGAATGACACGAGCATTATGAAAGCCAAAAATGCCGTGCAGGACGTTCGATGATTCCATGAGTTCAACATCGTAGATCGACTCCTCAAGTTGATTGGGCTCCCATTTTGTGCCCTCCATTTTCCGCCAGTTCTTTCCGAATTGAAATTCGGCTGGCAAAAAATGTGGGGCGAAAAATGAAGGCATCAGACGACTCGGGCTTTGGGCTTTGTTGGAGGACCTGGGCGTTTGGCCGCCGCATGTCTGACGACGGAAGTGACCGCTGTATTGACCGACGGGAACCAAACTGACAAGTCGATGCGCCGCAGCGCGACATCGAACACGAACAACACGAGCGCCAGCATCACCAACTCCGGCCACAGCGGGCGAGTTTGCTGAGCCATGCGCTGGACCGCCGATCTACCCGGCGCATCGAGCAGCGCTTCGCTCGGCTGCGGATCGAAGCGTCCGTCAGTCGCGATTGCAATCTGTTGCAGCAACTCGGTGTTTGTCGGCCGTAGCCGCAACTCATCCGAGTAACCGACGGTCAGCCCGCGAGTTTGTTGATGGATGACCGGGCCACCGTTCGCCGCGCGTTGCGACAGATTCAAGTGATACGCGCCGGAGTGCGGTGTGTCGAATTCGGCGACGTAACGGCCGGGCGCGGTCTGAATCAGTGGGAGCTTTCGCTCGACAAGTCGCGGGTCGATAAGGGTCAATTCGGATTCGGCTCCGTTCAGGAATCGGCCGCTCGGATCGACCGCATCGAGCGTCACCGTCGCACGGCGGGCGCGTTGAGCGACCTCGATCGTGACTCCCTTCGCATCGTTCTTGCGCATCGCGTGCCGAATCGTCTGTGCCCAGAACTTGCTGAAGCCCGGCCACGTCAGCCACTCGGCGGCCCAGCGGCTTTTTGCGTCGCTCGTGAACGCGACCGTTGTGCCGAGTCCGTAGCGCCACCACGCCAACACCGGATCGCCTTGCTCGCTGGCGAGGATCAACTCGCACGTCGGCTTCGGCCGAGTCATCACGTAGCCAAGCAAAAACGGAGCGGACTCGAAGTCGATGCCGGCCAGTGCCTGCGTCGGGCGGATGACTTGCGGGATGAAGGGCTGCTCGTTGATCGCGGCCTTGCTGACGGTCAGCGTTTCCTTGGCGAAGATTTGCGGCAGCGAGGCGGGATCGGTCGCCGCGAAATGCCGGCCTTGTCCGATGCGCGCGATCGTCTCCAGCAGATCATTCGCCGCACCGTCGCCGACGCCGACCGTCGAGCAGGTGATCCGTGCCGAAGCCATGTTCTGCGCGAGTCCCTCGAAGTCGCCGGGGTTCGAGATGCCGTCGGTCAGCACGATGACGTGCTTCAGCTTTGAGACCGCGTTGACCAGCGACTGATAAGCCTCTTCCATCGGTGGATAGAGGCTCGTGCCGCCGCCGACCTGAATGCCGCTGATCTCGTCGGCGATGCGATTCTTGTTCGATGCCGATTGAAGCTGGCTGACCCAATAGTGATTCTCGTCGAAACAGATCACGCCGATTTGGTCTTTTGGTCCGAGCAATTCCGCGGCGGCCTTTGCGGCTTCCTTCGCCATCTCCAACTTCTGTCCGGCCATCGACCCGGAGCGATCGACGACCAACACCATCGCGAGGCTCGGCTTTTCCTTTTCCTTCTCGAAGTCCGACCGCACCGGCAGGATTTCTTCGAGCACCGTTTTGTAATACCCCCCCAACCCGAACGACTGATCGCCGCCGAGCATCACGAACCCACCACCAAGGTCTTGCACGTAAGTCCGAGCCAGCTCCATCTGTCGCTGAGTCAACGATGTCGCCGGCACGTTCGAGAGTGCCAGCAGTTCGTAGTTCTGCAAGTCAGCGAGATCCTCCGGCATTCCCTGGGGAGGGCGGACATCGACCTGAATGTCCTCCTGCTGCAACGCGAACCGCAGATGCTCGGTCTGCTTGGGATCGCTGTCGATCAACAACACGCGCGGCTGCCCGTTGGTGAAGACCAGACCGTTGTCGCTGTTGTTGTCGGCCAGCGTGTCCTGCTTCACCCCGCTGATTCGCGCGGAGTATTCCGCCAGCCGCTCGCGCTGAATCGACTGCGGAAACCGAAACCGGTTCTCCCCCTTCTTGAGCGGCTTAGTCTCCGACAGCACTTTGTGAGCACCCCGAAAGACCTCGATCAATCCTTCGTCCTCGTGGTTCGAGTCAATCACGACCTCGACATAGAACGGCTCCCCCTCGCGCACCTGCGCCGGCACCTTGACCGCCGACATCTGCACTTCCGGATCATCGCGCGTCGGCAACGGGATGGTTGTGATTGGGATCGGCTGGCTGTGACTGGCAGGTTGAAAACCTGCCCCACGATTGGCCGTCGCCAGCGCCGCCTGCAACGCATCCCCGCGCGTCTGATTGCCGTCCGTCAGCAACAAGATCCGCGGCACATGATCCGGCGGCATCGCAGCCGCTGCCGCTTCGATCGCCGCCGCGATGTCTGTCCCATCAGCGCGCTCGGCGCGGGTCTCCTGACCCCGCCGCTCGCCCGACCGCAGGTCTCCAGGATTTTCGACCGGCGTGTTTTCGCTCTCGATGGGAGACCTTCGGTCCAGCCCAGCGGCGGGGTCAGGAGACCCGCGCCGAGCGCTGTCGTTCGGCCGCTCCTTCGACACCGACCCCGGCCGCGCTCCGAACGGCACGAATGCCATTCGATCTTCGGTACCAATCACCTTCGCCGCCAACAACTCATCCAGAAACCGATCCGCTGCCGAGCGCTGGGCGCGGGGCTCCAGACCCCGCCCCGCGTTGACATCCACAACACCCAGCAACGGTTCCTCACCAATACTCAAGCTCTGATCGATCGCCACAATCACAAACTGCCGAGCCGTCGGCCTGAGCAACGTCAGCCCCGCCAGAGCTAACACCAGTAACAACACGATGGCGACACGCACGCTCGCCGAGACAACTCGCTGCCACCGCGCGAAGTCCACCAAGCTCCGTCGGAAATACCACACCACCCACGGCACAGCCACCACCGCGGCCAGCCAGCTCGGATGAGTGAATTCCAATCCGTAATGCAGGTCAGACATCTCGACCTCTAGTCCAATTGAAAGACCCACTGATTGCCAAACACGAGTCCCCGTCGTGGTCCCACAACAAACGCTTTCCATTCGGGAAACGGCGGACCTTCAAAAAATAAGGAGTTCAGACTGCCGTCAAAGTCCTGAACTCGGACAAATCGTCCAGGCACAAGAGTGTTCGGCTCTGTCTGCATCCAGGCCAACCAGTCGGCGACATTTTCCCGAGATTCGTCCAATTCCGATGGGTCAGACGCGATGGCTTCGTGCAACAACCGAACGGTCAGTTTTTCTGGAGAATCAACACGTACATCCTCTGGCATCTCATCGAACCAGAGATTCGCGAGGTCACATTTCCTCGGCGGCGGAAAATGATCTGCGGCTGGAAGATTTGGAAACCGACCACGTAAGTTGTTCCAGACGTTGACTGGCATCAGCAAAGTCTTTTGGCGAAATCGGCTTCTTCGATAGTCCGTGACGTCCTCCCAAGGAACGTCGGCTGCCGTGGGTGGAACCCAAAGAAGATAATCGCCGACCAATTCAATGAACGCCAAGCCGAGGGTGTAGCTACCACATCCGGAATCCCAACACGTTTCGCAGACAATCGGTTGCACTGGCGTCGAGTCCCATCTGGCGAACTCAATCGAATTTGACACCAAAAAGTCTTCAGCAAAGAGCTTCGTCCATTTCGGACGCGGATAGGTTACGCCCGGATGCGACGATATCTCCTGCTTGGGCGCGAGCCATTCCTGCAAGATCGGAGTATCGCAGACAATCATCATCAACTCCGTTCGACGGACAGCTATTCAATCACTCGCCGCTGATACGCCCACCACTCGACCGCCATCAGCAACCACGCGACCGCAATCAACCAAAACCACACCGGACGATTTCCAAGCCAGCCGGTCGAGACCACGGACGCTGACGTTGCCGCATCGGATTTCGGCACTCGCACATCCGACTCGTTCCGATCAGCGAGGTTACAGGCGAGTTCGAGCAACGTCGTGTCGCCTTCGTCGGCAACGACTCGCCAGACGCCGCATTGATCGAACGGCCCCAACGACAGTCGTTCGGATGGCGTCGGCAACGCCGAACGACGCCCATCCGGTGCGACAAGCCGTAGGTCAGCCTTTCCAGGCTGACCCGTCGTGCCTGCGACGCCTGCCGGCCGTGTTGTCTGGTTCAATTCCACATCACTTGGAGCGTTCGGGTCAGGCTGGAAAGCCTGACCTACGGAGCGCAGCGCCGCGACATCAATCTCGGTGATTGCTCCCGTCGGCAATGACTCGCGCAGTTCGCCACGGTTCTCGGTACACCAATTCAAGGCATTCATCATCAGGATCGGAAAGGCGGTGCGCAGTGGCAGATCGCCTTCGTCGAGATTCACCGTCAGCAGCAACACCTTCTGCCCTGGCCGCTCGATCGTCGCCAGCAAAGGATCACCCGCAACAGATCGAGCCAGTACTTTGACTCCCTCATCGCTGGCGAACGTCACCTGCCGAGCCTCCGGCATCACGACGTTGTCCAGTCGCACATGACCCAGCACCGGCGAGTCTTTGTCTTGCTGATGGACAATCGGGTTTTGAATGGGTTCGCCAAGCTGCCACGCCTCGCAACTGTTGCGTGGATCAATCACGAGCACCGCACCGCTGGGCAGGACTTCCGGAACATGGCGATGCAAGACGGTGATGCCTGACGTAGCCGCGGTCGCCAGACTGCGGGCCGAGTTGAAGGCCACGTTGGAATTCTCTGTCCCCGCATTCTGGCGAATGCGGCTACCAGGCGGCTTCCAGCCGGGCGGGTCGATGCGAGTGAGTGTGACCAGCGGATTCGACTCGAAGACTTTTTGGAGGAAGAGGTTTCCCTCGGTCACGAGCGTCACCGGCAGCATCTCGCGCTGCGGCAACACGGCCCAAGCGCGATTGTCTACCGCGAGCGTGTCCGCTCGATCGAGCTTCGCCATCAGATGCCCGCCGTCGGCCGACGTCTTCTCAAATGACTGGCTCCAGCGTTGCCCCGGCGTCAACTTCAGCGGCACGACATCGACGACTTCGTCGTTGAGGTCGATCTCCAGGCGACACTCGACGAGTTCATCGGAGGCGTTGGTGACTTCGACCAGAATCTCGTAGCCGAGCGGATCAATCAAACTCCGCCGCGTCTGGAACTGCGTGATGCCGACGTTGCCTGCGTTCGTGCCGAAACGGCGAGTGCGAATTTGCAGTCCGGGGTCAGGCACTTCAAAATTCAAATTTGGCGGGGGTGAAGCGGGGGCACGTTCAGCGCTGTGATCCGCCAAATTTGAATTTTGACGTGCCTGACCCTTGGCGGTGTCCGTCAGCACGACGATTTCACGCTGATGCTCATCCTGCCGTTCGCCGAGCAATCGGCGAGCGAGTTCAACGGCCTCGATCACTCGCGTGGGATTGTCGGTTGCCACGACATCATCAATGGCGTGGGACAGCGTGCGGCTGTGACTGGAGAAACCGCATACGACTCGTGGCGATCCACCGGCCGTGACGATGGCCAACTCGTCGCGAAAGCGCATCCCGCGAATGACTCGCAAGGCTTCGTCCTTTGCGGCAGCCAGACGCGAGGGCGACACATCCGTCGCATTCATGCTGGCCGAGTTATCCACGATCAACACGATCCGCCGCAGTTGCCGAGTCTCCCAGGCGAAAAACGGATCAGCGAGAGCGAGCACCAGCAACAGGATCAACACGACTTGAGCCAGCAGCGACAACCAATGCCGCATCCGCTGCCAGATCGAGCGTGGCTGCTGTTCGTCATAGATCTGCCGCCAAAACAGAATCGTCGAGACCGGCACCCGACGCAGCCGGATCTTCAAAATGTAGAAAACCACGACCGGAATGAGGGCGGCGAGCCAGAGAAGCGCGAGCGGGGAGGCTAGGGACATTTCGACGCCTCCCCTCGCGAGGCATTGGAAATTGAGAATTGGAAATTGAAAATTGAAAATTGAATTCCGGGAGGCATCCGCTTATTGGCAGCCGATCCGACAATTTCCAATTTCCAATTTCCAATTTTCAATTTCCAATTCCCTGCCATCATCCCACCGCTCCCGATGCGCGCATCATCTTCAAAATCAATTCATCAAACGGCACTTCGCACCGCGTCTGCGTCAGCCCAACGCCGTATTTGCGGCCGTACTTCCGCAACGATTCTTGGAAGTCCTCGAACAGCGTGCGGTACTTCTTCAAAGCGTTCTCGGTGATCGTCACCTGTTGGCCGCCGTCGGATTCGATATCCACGAGTTCCAATTCGCCCAGCAAACTCGGTTCGGCTTCCTGGCGATCGTGGAGCTGAACCGCATGCAGTTCGTAGTTGCGATAGCGGAGCAAGTCAAAACCTCGCTCATAGCCTTGGGGGTCGAAGAGATCGCTGACGACGACCGCGAGTCCGTGACGTTGCGGGCGCTGCGTGAAGGCTTTGACGACTCGGCCAAGATCCGTCGCCTCGCCTTGCACCTCCAGCCCTTCCAGAAACTTCAGCAGCGAGAGGATGCGGTCTTTGCCGCGAGTCAGCGGGAAGTCGGCGATGATGTCGTCGGCAAACGCGATCACGGCGACTCGGTCCAAATCCGCCAGCGCGATGTACGCCAACGCCGCGACGATCTGCCGAGCCAGATCGAACTTCGGCGGGGAGCCGAACGCCATGCTCCGCGAGCAATCCAGCAGCAGATAGACGTGCAAGTCCTCTTCTTCCTGAAACCGTTTCAGCAGCAACTGCCCATGCCGCGCGAATACGTTCCAGTCCAGATGCCGAAAGTCATCTCCATGCGAGTACTCGCGATGATCGGCGAACTCGATACCGCCGCCGGTCTGCATCGTGCGCCGCTGAGCCAACAACGAACCACGAAACATCCGCCGCGAAACGAGCGACAGGTATTCGAGCTTCTTCAGGAATTCCGTATCGAACAGCGGCATGAGGGCAATTTGAAACTAATGGTTGTTGAGGAACGTGCCCGACGAATGAAAGGAGACGACGAATGCCTGGTTTGCTGTCTTCATTCGTCGTCTCTTTCGATTCGTCGGGCTCTTTATTCGCTCCAGCGTTTGCAAAGCTGGTGCGGGACACCGAGCTGATCACAAATCCGGCCCACGACGAAATCGACCAAGTCGAGAATCGAAGTCGGGCCATGATAGAAACCGGGCATCGCCGGCAAGATCACGGCACCAGCATCGGCCAACCGCTTCATGTTTTCCAGTTGGATGCTCCCCAGCGGAGTCTCGCGGGGGACGACGATCAGCTTGCGACGCTCCTTCAAATGCACATCCGCCGCGCGCTGAATCAGGTTGGTCGATTGCCCGCTGGCGATGCTGGCCAGCGTCCCCATCGAGCATGGGCAGACCACCATGCCGCCGGTTGGAAATGATCCGCTGGCGATGCCCGCTCGAAAATTTTGAAAGTGGTGATAAACCAATTCGCCGTGCGAGTTGTCGCCGCACAGGGCCGCGTCGCTCTCCAGCAACCGCTGCGGATCAAAGTGAGTGAGGTCAATGCTCAGCCCCAACTCATGCGCGAGCACCTCCGCACCAGACGGGCTGATGGTCAGATGCACGCGCCGCCCCGAATTGACGAGCACCTGCAACAGCCGCTTGGCATAAATTGCTCCGCTGGCACCGGTGATGCCGACGACCAGATCGGGAAGTTTGGGGAGGGAGCTGTCATGCATCGTTCGGCATTTCTGAAAACTGAGCGACCTAATGACAATACTCGGGCGAACGACAAGCGGAGACCACCGGAGTCACATCAAAGTCTGGAAGTCATTTTAATGATCCGTGTGCGAATTCCGATCCGTGTGCGAAGCGCGTTCGTGATTTCAGAGAATGCACTTCGCACACGGATCGGAGTTCGCACACGGATGAAAAACAAATCTCAACGTCGCCACGGAAACCCACTCTCTCATTCCAATCGACCGTCTCCGCCCTGCCGATCAACTCTCGGCGGATTTCGTGGCATCCGCTCAGCGTTTCGGTCGCCGTTCGGGCTTCGCGCGGCGAGCGGCACGCTCGCGTAAGGTCTCGCGACGCCCTGATGTCGATTCGATGAAGAACTGACGTGGAGCTTGCATCGCTTCCTGCGCTCCCTGTAACCCGCGAATGAGCAGGCCGGTGTCGGTGCTGAGTCCGAGCATCGTGAAGCCTTGATCGCGCCGTCGAATGATGTCAGTTGTGTCTCGGCAGAGAATTCCACACGGCAGACCGCGCGCTCGAATGCGGTCTTTGATGTCCAGCAATTGAGCGGCGACCCCCGGCCCTTCCCATTCACCAAGCGCCCCCGCGCTCGCCGAGTAATCGGCTGGGCCGAACTGGATCGCATCGACACCGGGAATGTCGCAAATCTGCTCGATGCACTTGCCGGCCGAGACGGTTTCCATCAGCGGAATGACCAGTGTCTCCGAGTTCGCCATGATCGTGTCCGACTTCAGGCCCAGTCCCCAACGAGTCGCTCGTTCGCCGCCCACTCCGCGCTGCCCCCACGGCGGATACTTGGCGAAACGCACCGCCTGTGCGACTTCCTCTGGCGAGTAAACCTGCGGGACAAGAATGCCGCCGGCTCCCAGATCGAGCACACGTTTGATGAGCCCCTGTTCGATCTCTTGAATGCGGACCAGCGGAACCGTGTTCGAGTTCCGCGTCGCACGGATGTGATCGATGATTTCCTTGAAGTCGAGATGCCCGTGCTCGGCGTCGATCACCACCCAGTCGAGACCGAGCGTGACGGCGATTTCGGTGATCGTCGGCGACTCGAGCGTGACCCACAGACCGGTCGTCGGCTGACGCGCGGCAAATTTCTTCTTCAACGGATTGGGCTGTCCGAGCATATTGTTCTCCAACTCTTTTCAACTCTTTCGGATTCCTGGGACTGACGATCCCTCTTGGGCTTCTCTGTGTTTTGTCGCGCCTCTGTGGTGTTCCTCTTTCGATCTTTTTGAAACAGGTGACACCACAGAGGCGTGACAGGACACAGAGGAAGTCGAGACCTCTGGATTCCGTTTGGATCAGACAAATTCAGGGTGAAGGTGACGGATTCCGTTCGATTTTCCAACGAGCCGACGGTCGTGTTGTCAGCCGATCATGATTCAACGTGACGAACAGCGCGGCGGCACACGGTTGCGAGTCGATGAGTTTCAGCCCGCGCTCCGGACCTAGCACGCTGACCGCAGTCGCCAGCGCGTCGGCCGTGATGCCATTCGTTGCGATGACGGTGACACTGCAACGCTCGGTCAGACCGAGACCGGTATTGGGATCGACGATGTGTGAGTAACGCTGTCCATTCAGTTCAACGAACTGGTAGGCATCGCCGGAAGTCGAGATCGAACAGTTGGCGAGCATCGCGAAATGTTGCGGAGCGGCTTCAGGTTCTCGCAACGAAGCAATGCCAATTCGCCAGCCTGTCATACCAGGCGGCGGACCGCTGACAACAATGTCTCCGCTGCCGTCGATCAGCGCGCTGGCGATGCCGTGCTGCTTGAGCACACGAATCGCTTCGTCTGCCGCGTAGCCAACGGCGATGCCTCCCAGATCGAGCTTCATGCCGGGCTTCAGCAGTTCGACCGAGCAGGTCTCGCAATGCAATCGGATATTTCGCCAGCCAACTAACTCGCGAGCCTCTTGCAACAACTTCGGATCGGGGAACTCCTTTTGCCGGCGTGCTCGCCGCCATAGCTTCACGAGCGGGCCGACGCTGACATCGAACGCGCCGTCGGATCGCTCGGAAACCTCGACCGATTTGCTGAGCACTCGGAACAGTTCGGGAGAGACTCGAATCGGTTGGCCGGGACGCGAGTCTCGGCAGAGTCGCATCAGTTCGCTCGTCGAGTCGTAATCGCTCATCAGCGAATTCAGGTGTTCGATGCGTGCCCATGCGGCGTCGATGGCCTTGTTTGCTGAGGCTTCGTCAGGGGCATAGAATGCCGCCGCGAACGGGACTCCCATCAGCGTGCGGTGGAACTCGAACCGCCGCAATTCGTGGGCTGGCGGAGCGCAAAAGCAGGGCTCGGCGAGCCACAAGAGACACAAGAATATCGGAGAGACTTTCATGAGTGGCGGCAGACTAAGAGTGTGGAGATGGCTCGTGCAAGGCGGCTGGACTTCCTTCTGCGGAGCGGTCGTCATCAGCGCGAGCCTGGGTACGGTCAGCTTGGCTCAGGACAAGAATCCCAATGCCGAAGCCAAGTCCGAAAAGGAAATGAAGCCGTACAAAGACACGATTCCCGGAACCGAAGTCTCATTCGAGTTGGTCCCGATCCCCGGTGGCGAATTCATGATCGGCAGCCCGGACTCGGAACCGAAACGCAAGCCCGATGAAGGCCCGCAAGTCAAAGTGAAAATCGAGCCGTTCTGGATGGGCAAGTACGAAGTCACTTGGAATGAGTACGACATCTGGAGCTTCAATCTCGACATCCAGCGCCGCAAGGTTCTGAACCTGCAACCGTCGCCGCTGGACCCGAAGGCCGATGCGGTGACTCGGCCGACGAAGCCATACACCGACATGACGTTCGGCATGGGACACGACGGCTATCCCGCCATCTGCATGACTCAGCACGCGGCGATGACCTACTGCCAGTGGCTCAGCGAGAAGACCGGACACTACTACCGTCTGCCGACCGAAGCCGAATGGGAATACGCCTGCCGAGCGGGGACGAAGACCGCTTACTTTTTCGGCGACGATCCCGCGAAGCTCGACGGATACGCCTGGCACTTCGGCAACAGCGACGAGAAGTATCACCCCATCGGCAAGAAGAAACCGAATCCGTGGGGCTTGTTCGACATCCACGGCAACGTGTCGGAACTGTGCCTCGATCAATACGACGAGCACCGCTACGAGATGATCAAGAAACAAGGCATGGGTGCCAGTCCGTTGCTCGCCGTGACGAAGCTGTATCCAACGGTGGCCCGCGGCGGCTCGTGGGATGACGATCCGGAAGAACTGCGGAGCGCGGTTCGCATCGCGTCCACGCCCGATTGGAAAATCCAAGACCCGCAGATCCCCAAGAGCATTTGGTATTTCACCGACGCTCTGCAAGTCGGCTTCCGAATCATCCGCCCGCTGCGCGTTCCCAATGAAGCCGAGCGCAAACAGCTCGGTCTGGAGCCCGCGAAGGATTTCAAGTTGCGCGACTAATTTGCTGGTCTTGGCCCCAACGGGGACTGACTCGAAAGCCCAGGGCAACGCCCTGGGTGAGCGTCACACTCATTGCCGCTTAGCCCCAACGGGGCGCGACTTGCCTGAGACTTCATTGAGTCACGCCCCTTCAGGGCTGAAGAATTCCTCTTGGATCGCCGACCCAGGGCGATGCCCTGGGCTATCGAGTTACGCCCCGTTGGGACTGACAACCAAACTGCCATGACCGCCAGCCAAAAGAGCCTCGTGATTTCGCTGTTGACGATCACGGTCGGCGTGGGCTGGCTGCTGGCCTCGAAAGGGATCGCGCCGCACATCAATTGGGTGTGGACTTTGGGCATGTCGGTTTGTGGCATGCTGATGTTCGCCTTGATGGGCTTTGACAAGCTGAGCTTCGTGCTCGGCACGTTCTTTCTGGTG
The DNA here is from genome assembly GCA_945893045.1 of Planctomyces sp. SH-PL62. GTDB lineage: Bacteria > Planctomycetota > Planctomycetia > Planctomycetales > Planctomycetaceae > SXKJ01. The sequence goes on along the minus strand of CAMDEA010000127.1, from coordinate 6,131 downwards.
TGCAGCGGAATGAGCGTGCTGCGGCAACAACGTCTGCTCTCGGTCGAGACGGAAGCTCCGGTGCTGGTGATCGTGGCCGGAGTCTTGTTGCTGTTGGCCCGATCGAAGAGAGTCCCCGTCCCCAATTGGTTCACACCGCCACCCTCCAACACCATTGGCGAGCGGGGCGGCGTCAGCCCCCCGGTAGTCGCAACCCCTGCTGAAAACCGGGGGGCTGACGCCGCCCCGCTCGCCAGACCATCGAAATCAAAACAACTTTGAAGGAGAAACCATGCGTTCGCGATTCGCCTATTTCGTGTCTGTCGCATTGAGTCTGTCATTCGCCGCGTCAACACAGGCCGCCGATCCACCGCAGCCGATGCCGGATACTCCGCTGGCCGTCAAAGCCGTGCGAGCGTTTCCAGAACTCAAGTTCCGCCGACCCGTGTTGTTGACAAACGCCGGGGACGGAACGAATCGGATCTTCGTCTGCTCGCAACCGGGAAAAATTTTCGTCTTCCCGAACAAGCCGGACGTCGAAGAGGCCGACACGTTTTTGGATTGGGAAAAGAAGACGATTTACAAGGACGAGGAATTTGAAGAAGGCATCCTCGGCCTGGCGTTCCATCCGAAGTTCAAGACGAACGGCGAGTTCTTCATGTATTACACCGAGGTGCCGCACATCTCGGTGATCTCGCGGTTCAAAGTTTCAAAGAGCGATCCGAACAAAGCTGATCCAGCCTCCGAAGAGCAAATCCTTCGCATCCCGCAGCCGTACTGGAATCACAATGGCGGCACGATCTGCTTCGGTCCGGACGGATATCTCTACATCGGTCTCGGCGATGGCGGTGCGGGCAATGATCCGCACAAGAACGGCCAGAACCCTAAGACGATGCTCGGCAAAATTCTGCGGATTGACGTCGACCACAAAGACGCCGGCAAGAACTACGCGATCCCGAAAGACAATCCGTGGGCCGGCCAAGCCGGTGCCGCACCGGAAGCCTTCGCGATGGGCATTCGCAACACCTGGCGCATGAGCTTCGATCGCAAGACCGGCACGCTCTGGCAAGCCGACGTCGGACAAGACTTGTGGGAAGAGATCAACATCATCACCAAGGGTGGCAACTACGGCTGGAACCTGCGCGAAGGACTGCACAAATTCAAAGACGGCTCCGACGCGAAACCGGAACTCATCGAACCGGTTTGGGAATACCACCACACCATCGGCAAGTCGATCACCGGTGGAGTCGTCTATCGCGGCAAGAAAGTGCCGGAGTTAGATGGCTGCTATCTCTACGGCGACTTCGTCAGCGGCAAGCTGTGGGGTTTGAAGTACGACGAGAAGGCCAAGAAGGTCGCCGTCAACTATCTCCTGCAAGGAGACAACCTGCCGGTGATGACTTACGGCGAAGACGAGAGCGGCGAAGTCTATTTCACGACACCGTTCGGCCAGATTTTTACGTTTGCAAAGAGTCAGTAACCAATCGTTGGAGCTGTTAAGCATGGCTAAGAAGCGCGATGTTCCAAAAGTGGTGGAAGCTCAGGCGTTTGTTCTTCGTGACGCTAAAGGTAAGACGCGAGCTCAGCTCTTTGTCGATGGTGAATACGGCCCGGTCTTGTGGTTTCTCGATTCCAAGGAGCAGGTGCGTCTTGAGATTCAATTGGATCGCGGCCGACCAATCATGCGTTTTATCGGGAACGATCAACAGCCCGCACTTGGGTTTGGAACAGACGAGAATGGTGGCGGTGGGATTACCATCTACCACGCCAATGGAATGCCAGCTTTCATGATCGGGACTCGCTCATTGGACAATACGGTGAGCGCATCGATCTCCGACAAATCAGGTAAGGTTCTGTGGCGATCTTCCGTCGTGTTGCCCGATGAAGTGCCGACCAAGTAACGGACCTCGCTTTGTTGTCCCTCTACCGATGGCTTCCTAGACTCCCGCCCGTTCGATTTTTCCCCCAACAGAAAAGGTGCGATCATGCGGCGATGGTTTGTGATGTTGAGCTTGGTGGCAGTGGTCGCGGTCGGATTTGCGGTCGCTCAGGATGAGAAGCCGAAGGCCAAGGCGCAGCCAAAGGCCAAGAAGGCCGACGATGGTTTGGACCTGGGACTGGAACCCGACCCGAATGCGATCGGCAAGAAGCCGGCTAATAAGAAAGAACTGCTCGACAAGATCAGCTACGCGATGGGACAGCAGCTCGGCAAGATGAAGCAGGCCGGGTTCGAGCTCGATCAGAAGCGCATCATCAAAGGGATGGAAGACGCGCTCCAAGGCAAGGACTCGGAATTCTCCGAGGAGGAAATCACCAAAGCCTTCACGGCGTTCGAACCGTTGCGTCGCGCCGCACTGACCAAGGCGGGCGATGACTATCTCGCCGCCAACAAAGAGAAAGAAGGCGTGAAAACGCTCCCCAGCGGTGTGCAATACAAGGTGCTCGCAGCGGGCAAGGGACCGTCTCCGAAGGCCACCGATACCGTCAAAGTGCATTACCGCGGCAAGCTGATCGATGGCAAAGTCTTCGACCAGTCCTACACCGGCGATGCTCCGGTCAAACGCGATCAACCCGCCGAGTTCCAGGTCAAAGGGGTCATCAAGGGCTGGACGGAATCGCTGCTGAAGATGAAGGTCGGCGACAAATGGCAGATCACTCTGCCCTCCGAAATGGCCTACGGTGAGCGTGGTTCGCCCCCGGTCATCGGTCCGAACTCGGTGCTGATCTTCGATGTCGAGTTGCTGGAGATCGTCGAGTAAGTCGTGGCAGTTGAAATTTGAGATTTGAGATTTGAGATTTCTCATGACCGACCCCTCACTCGCCATGAACCGCGCGCTGCGGCAAGAGTTGGAAGGCTGGCAGCGCGCGGGGCTGAGTCATCTCCCTATGCCGCCCCGAAAACGCTCGGCCCCCGAAACCACTCCGAAACCCGCGGCCGTGACGCGCACGCCCACCAGCGGTGCTGCGTCACGTCCGCTGGTTTCATCAGCGGCCAAGACACCCAGACCGGTCGCCTCCGCACCGACGGCCCTGCCAACGTTGTCGGTGATTTCCGAACCATTGCCCTCCAGCCCGCATCCCGCCGGTTCGCGCGACGATCGCGAGTGGCGGTTGAATCAATGGAAGCAGCGTGTCGCTGGGTGCCTTCGCTGCCCAGAGTTGGCCAGTTCCCGCCATCAAACGGTCTTCGGTGTCGGCAATCCGGAAGCCCGGTTCCTGTTCATTGGCGAGGCTCCCGGAGCAGACGAGGACGCTCAAGGAGAACCGTTCGTCGGCGCGGCCGGTCAATTGCTCGACAAGATCATTGTCGCCTGCGGTCTGAAACGAGCCGACATCTATATCTGCAACATCCTGCGTTGCCGTCCGCCCGGTAACCGCAAGCCCCTGCCAATCGAGGCTGGAAACTGCCGCGAGTATCTCGACGCCCAGATCTCCATCATCGATCCCGAATTCATCGTGTGCTGGGGAGCCACCGCGGCTCAGAGTCTGATGGGGACCGAAGAAAGCATCGGCCGCCTGCGCGGTCGCGTCTTCGAGCATGGTCGCGCGAAAGTGCTCTGCACATATCACCCGTCCTATTTGCTACGCAATCCGCCCGCGAAGAAAGATGTCTGGGAAGACATGAAGTTCTTCCTCAAAGAAGCCGGCCTGCCGGTGCCCGCGTAGGTCAGGCTTTCCAGCCTGACTCGAACGCGATTCAACGCGGCGAACCTCCCAGGGTCAGCCTGGAAAGGCTGACCTACCTCAAGGCTTCGGCTTTTCCGCCAGCCGTTCGTAGTGCAGACGCGCGACGTGCCACATGTAGTTCGGCCCGTAACTGGCGGAGCGTCCCCAGCGATTGGCCGTCGCGGCGCGGAAGTGCGTCAGCGCGTCAGCCGGCCGCTTGTGAGCGTCGTGCCACAGTCCCAGATAAAGCTCGATGTAAAACAGCCGCTGTTCGCGGACGTTGTCCGACAACTTCGCATCGACAGACTTCAGCAATTCCTCGGGCGCGATCTCGGCCTCGAAGAGCCGATAGATCGTCGGCAACGGTTCGCGGTCATCCTTCTTGTACTTGAGCAGTCCCGCCCGTGCCTTCTCGGTCCCCAGCGTGGGTGCTTGCGCGATGTATTTCCACAAACCCGCTTCACGATCCACATCATCGGTGGTGAAGAACTTCTCAAATTGCTTGGCCGACTTTTCCGGCGCATCGGCATAAAAGTACGCGATCCCCAATCGCCAGTGCGACGCATCCAGCGGTGGATCAAGCTCGCTCATCCGTTCGTAATCGCGGACGGACTTGGTGAACTCGCCGCGAAAGAAATGCAGATCGCCACGTTTGGAAATCAGCGACAAGCCGTCCGGCTTGGCTTCGATTTTTTTCGAGACGTCGGCGAGTTCGTCGTCCCATTGCTTTCGCAACTTGGTGCGATCCTCATCGCTGAGCGGATGCCGGCGCAAATCGTTGTCGGCGAGTTTTGGTTCGTCCGCACGCGCACTTTGCTTCCCAGGATCACCGCTGATCGACATTCCGAAGAGGAACGACAGCGCCAACAACCAGCGAGCAATCATGGCTTCACTCCAATAACTTCCGCAGCAGAAGTCGTGAGACTTCAATCCGAACTCTTGCGAGTTCGGCAACTCCGGAAACTTATTGCGGGCGCGATGTCTAATCCACTCCGACGACGGCCAGTTCTTCGGAGACATTGGCGACGTCCGAGGCCGTCAGGTGCTGGCGACCGTCGGCATAGCCCACCAAAAGAGCGAGATCGGCCAGGCGATTGATGCGGCGTGGTACTCCGCCACTGAGCTGTGCAATCTCTTCGAGGGCGGTGGCATCAAACATCGCCTGTCGAGCCCCGGCAACCTCCAGCCGAAACCGTACGTAGCGCGCGGTCTCTTCGGCCGAAAGCGAATGCAACATCGCGCGGATTGCCAGACGGTCCTCGAAACGCGGCAACCGCGACAGGCGAGACAACAACAGACGATCGCCCAGCAGAATCAGCGAAAAGACTCGTTGCGGCGGCTGCTGGTAATTCAACAACAATTCCAGCGTCTGCAGAGTCGCGGGATCGTCGATGAGATGCGCATCGTCAACGAGGATGACCGGATGACGTCCGGCGCGAGAATGCTCATCCAAGGACTGTTCAATGAGACGCAATGCCGAACTGCGCGGCAACAGGGAATGCGGAGGTGTGCCGGCCATGACCGACTCACCCGCCAACCGAATCGCCAAGTCGCTCAGCAGGTCATCCGCCGACATTTGCGGAAAAGGCAGGTGCAACCACGGACCCGTGTGTTGGCTGAGGTCATGCGCGAGACGGCGTGCCACGAACGTCTTGCCCGCACCAGTCGCGCCGACATGTGGAACACGTTCATGCCCCGCGATACGGCCGATTGGGTGCGCAAGCGCGACATCGTCCTCAAGTCCGCTGAAGCGGCCGGGCGTGACCCCGGCGCGATCACGCTGACGGCGACGCGCGAAGCGCCCTTGCCCAAGACGAGCGCCGAGAGCGAGGCTTGGCTCGCGATCCTCCGCGACTGGGTCACGCTCGGCATCCGGCATTTCGTCCTCGACTTCGGCCACGTCACCTCGACGGAGCCCGTCCTCCGCTTCGCCGAAGAGGTGATCAAGCCGCTCAAGGCGGGAGGATAGCGATCGTGAGTTCGCTCGACCGCTACACCGTCATTGTCACGCCCGACGACCCGAACTATCTGGCGTGCGCGCCCGCGATCCCCGGTTGTTACGCGATCGGGGATTCTCCGGAGGTAGCACGGCGAGAACTCGGCCACGTTTTCGCGATGATCGTCGAGGAGCACGCCGAACAATGCCGCCCGCTCCAGCCCGATGTCCCGGACCTGCTTGACGTCATCGAGGCTCAGTGCTCTCACCCGGCGTAATCCAACCCTTTGATGAAGCCGATGATCGCGGCGTTGACTTCGTCCGGCCGCTCCTGCTGCGTCCAATGGCCCACGCCATCGAGGATGATCTGGCCGCGCAGGTTAGGGACGCTCTTCTTGAGGTCGGCGACGGCCTGCGGGTTCATCGCGATGACGCCGTCGCGGCTTCCAGCCATAAAGAACGCCGGGACGGTGACCTTTGCTCCGTGTAGCGCCGCCATGTACTCCCAGGTGCGGTCGACGTTGCGGTACCAGTTGAGGCCGCCGCGGAA
>CAMDEA010000126.1 GCA_945893045.1 Planctomyces sp. SH-PL62 | reverse complement strand
ATGTCGCCGGACGCATGGAACAGGCTGATGAGCAATTCGTTGTGCGTGATCTGATGATCGGGATGCAGGTCGGTCGGCGTCGGGACGAACACGCACGTCGGACGGAACTCGCGCAGATAATACGTGAAGGCGTTTTGCAAACCGACGTAACCTTCAATCGCTGGCTCCAGGTTGCGTGCCGCGCGGCGACCGATGTACGACGTCAACCCGCCGTCCGGATAGTTGACGTAGCTCACTCGATCGCGAGGGATGCCGAGCATCTCGAAGGACTCGTAAGTCTCCGCGCGGCGGATCTTGGCGATGGACTCTCGATGCTCGGCCCGGCAATAACCGAGGCAGCCATCGGTCACGATCAGCACTTGCACATCGACTCCCGCATGGCGAGCGGCTTGCATCGTCAAGCCCGCTCCGATGCAGAGGTCGTCGTCGTGCGGCGAAACGAACAACCAAGTTGCTCCCGGCACGCTGCCGTCGATGACTTCGGCCAGCTTGTCCGTTCGCCGCTTGAGGCCATTCTCCAGCCGAGTGAATCGGAACGGAGCGACCCCACGCGATGAGGAGGCCAGATCGGAAGGCATGACGGACGAAAGCGTGGATGGTGGCATAAGAGTTCGAGTCCAATCGTGGGGCACGTTTTCAACGTGCCCGAAAGACAAGGGCAGGTTGAAAACCTGCCCCACGCGACATCAACATCGGCCAACAATCTATCGCCCGTCTCAACAAGTTCAATTGTTTCTCGGCTTGGAACCCAGACTTCCGCGTCCTTGAGAACTCGCTTGACCAGCCTGCGCGATCGGCAAAGCAAACCCGGCCCGCAAAGCCGGAACGGTAAGGGGTCGGGAGTCTTTTTCATGCCGCCAAACCAACATTTGATAAGGAGAGCGTCTCAGCGGCGGCATGAAAATAACTCCCGACCCCGTTGCTTGAATCAGAGCCGACCGACCCAATTCAAGAGCTGCCGCAGAAACGTCGAATAATCGCCGCCGACCTCGACCGCGTTCGCCTGCGGAGCCTGAGCAGCAACTCGCGGCACACCCCAATCGACCAGCGGGCCGACCCAATGTGGAGCCACGTCTGTCGCCAACGCGGCCATTCGTCCGCGCCTGAACTCGCCAACCACCAGTAGCGGATGCCGGTCGAGCGGCCTAAAGCTGAACTCCGTACCGACACACTGAACCGCAAAGCGTTGCGCTTCCAACAACACGGTCGCGCCGGGCTTCGGAATAAACCGATTGAAACCGCCAATCGCCGGCGGCCGAGAATCCCACGGCAAACCGGCCAAGGCCGGATGCTCCGCGACTCGCCGGACGAGCACCGGCTGATCGCAGTTCAGGCGATCGTCCTGCGCCGCGATCACCACCGGCAACGCATCGCCCAGCGGCGTGTCATCCCAATCGCCGCCGAGTCCGTGAAACGATTCCCATCCGCCGATCATGATGAAGCCAGCTCCGCCAGCGACCTGTTCGAGCAACTTGCGCTGCGCCGCAGCGTCCATCCGTGCCGCCGGATAATCGCTGACAATGAACAACGCGCGCGGCACGGTGAACATCTCGACGGGAACCGATTCGTGACTCGGAACATAATCGAACGACCAACCCCAGCCGTGCATCAGCCCGGCCAAGTACGCCGCCGCGTCGTGCAGGTGAGTATCGCCGAGATACAGGATCGAGTTCGCCATGAGTGCGAGTCCTTCGTGAGGCTGGCTTGATTTTTGATGGGTGAGTCTCTGGAGTAGGCACGCACGCTCTGCCGTGCAGCAAGCGTTTCTGAGTCCCGACAGGGACGACCGATAATAGCCCAGCACTTGAGTGCTGGGAAAAGATGCCGGCCAGAAGTTGTGAGTCCCGTCAGAGACGACAGAGGCTCGCGGCGGTGTCTATCGTCCCTGAAGGGACTCAAGGTGTCCGTCGATTCTCAAACCCAGCACTCAAGTGCTGGGCTATTTTCAGATGTCCCTGGCGGGACAAAGCAGCCAATCCAACCGCCTGTTTCAATGCCACAGAGAAAGTTCAACAATGCTTCTAGGCAATGCGCTCGTCGGTCAGTCGGGTGGTCCGACGTCGGTCATCAATGCGTCATTGGCTGGCGTCGTCGAGACGGCGAGCAAGAGTAAAGCCATTCGTCGTGTGTTCGGCATGAGGTTCGGCATCGAAGGAGTGCTCGGCAATGTTTTGCTCGACCTCGGAGCCGAACCGCCGGAAACGTGGAAAGGAATGCGGACGACTCCCAGCAGCGCGCTCGGCTCAAGCCGGCTGAAGCTGAAGGACGAGCATTTCGCGGCGGTGCTGAAGTGCCTCAAGAGGTACGACGTCCGGTATCTCTTCATGATCGGCGGCAACGACACGATGGACACGATTCATCGCGTCGTGGAATACGCTCGCAGTCACGGTCACGAGATGCGTGGCGTCGGCGTGTCAAAGACCGTGGACAACGATTTATTTGGAACCGATCACACGCCCGGCTATCCGAGTGCCGCGCGGTTCGTGGCTCTGTGCGTGCAGCAAGCGGGGTTACTCGCGCGGGACATGCAGCGAGTCGATCAGTTCGTGATCTTCCAGACGGTCGGCCGCAGCGCTGGTTGGCTGCCGGCCGCCGCCGCGCTCGCCAAGACAAATCCCGACGATGCTCCGCACATCCTGCTATTGCCTGAGCGGGCATTCGATCGCGATCGGTTCCTCGCCGCAGTGCTGAAGGCTCACCGAAAGTACGGCTTCGTGTCGATCGTCTGCGGCGAGGGAATCACGAACGCGGACGGCTCGCCGGTCAGCGCTTCGCAGACCCGCGACAAGTTCAACAACGTCGAATTCGGAGCGATGGGGGGCACCAGCGCGGCGATGCAACTGCATCGGCTTATCAGCCAGGAGTTCGGCTGGCGCGGCGAGTTTCAGGTGACTGAATCTCTGCAAATGTGCGCGGCCGATCGAGTCGTGCCGCTCGACATCCACGAAGCCTACGGCTGCGGCAAGCAAGCGGTGAAGCTGGCTGAGAAGGGGGCTAGTGGCGTGATGGTTACGATCACGCGCGAATCGAAGCCGGGGCAACCCTATCGCGCCGGTTTCGGCACGATCCCGCTATCTGAAGTCGCGAACCACGAACGTCCGTTGCCCGACAACTTCATCACCGCCGATGGGATGTTCGTCACGAAAGCGTTCCTCGATTACGCCCGGCCGCTCATCGGTGAGTTGCCGAAGTTCTCGAACCTGAGCCAAATCAAAGCCAAACCTTGAACGATCCCGTCCGGCTGATGGCTGATGGCTGATGGCTGTTGGCTGAGAGCCGATGGCTGTTATCCCAACTTCTCCTCGAAACCGATTTGGGATGACGGCCATCAGCCATCGGCCTACAGCTTTCAGCCGGACAACAAGGAGTCACTCCATGAATTCGAACGATGGTCGCTACCAACAATTCGCTCTCGTCCACGACATGCTCGACACACCGAAGATCATCGGGCGATTTCCTCCGAATCAAGCGGCCGAGATCGCTGCCGACATCGCCAGCGTGGGAAGGTTGTTAATGACCGGTGAAGGTTCCAGCCGGATCTTTCCGGCCAAGTACGCGATCGCACACGCGCGGCGACAAGGCTGGCCACTGGAACTACACACCGAAGCGGGGCGGCAGTCAAAAGAATACGACCTCGCGAATTGGGCGGTCTTCGCATTGTCGAATTCGGGACGCACGGCCGAGGTCATCGAACTGTATCAGTCGTTGCGTGAACGTGGTCACTCGCAGCTCTTCAGTCTGACCGCGTTTCCCGATTCCAAGTTAGGCTCGCTGGCCCGGCGAGACTTCGTGCTGTCGTGCGGTCCCGAAGGAGCCGTCGCCGCGACCAAGAGCGTCATTGAACAAGCTCTGTTTCACCGCGCACTGTTGGAGCAGGTCGCAAATCGGCCGGCGCTCGGATCGCGCTTGCCGGCTCTGAGCGATCAGTTTCGAGAAGCGCTCACGCTGCCGATTCCTACCGAACTTGTGGACAAACTCGCGAACGCGAGAACGATTTATTGGGCCGGCCGCAACGACGGCGTGGCCGAAGAGCTGACGCTGAAGACGAACGAGATCACTCGCAAGCGTGCGGACTTTCTCGAAGGGACTTACGCGGTTCACGGGATCGAAGAGGTCATGGATCCCAGTGACGTCGTGATTTGGATCGATCCCTACGCCGGCTCGCTGACCAAGTTCGAGGACGTGCTGGTGAAGGGGGTCAAGCTGACGGTGATCGCGGTCGCGTCGCAGCCGACGCCGTTCCCGACGATTTGCATTCCCGATGCCGGGGACTTGTCCGGCTTCGTGCAGATGGCGGCCGGCTGGAACATCCTCGTCGAAACCGGCATCGCGCTGGGCATCAACCTCGACAAGCCGGAACGAGCACGCAAGGTCGGCAATGAGTTTGTCGGCTGAGCGACTGAAATCCGAATTTCATTGCGGCAAGGGGGGCGGTTGAAACACGAATTCAAATTCGCGTGGGATCTGCACTTTGACGGCCAGATCCACCGTCTTTAACTCTGGCGGTGGTTGAAAAATGAGAACGCGGAATTCTTGGTCAATGAGATGTTTTGAAGACTTCACAACTTCGCCGCGTTCGTCATGCGCACTGAGTTGGAAACGGCTCTTTTGATGGGTTTCCGAAACGCGATACACGACATGCGGCAACGAAGGGTTGGCAATCATTCGGCTAGGATCCGACAACTTCATTTCAAACTCCGCCGTATCTCCGGAGTTCATCGCGCCGAATCGGAAGACTCGTTTGAGATCGCTTTGAAGCGGCGTGGTACGCGGAACGAAATAGGACGCGCTTCCCGGCCCGGCGATCGCGACCACTTCAATCGTGACATCGTTGACCATGACCTTCTCGCTCAGATTGACGGCCGTGTTCGCGGGTGGAATCGCGATTCCTCGAATGACGGCTTGATCGCTCGCATTCAGTATTTCATCCGGATACTCGCAGACCGCGAAACGAAACTTCCAAGCGGGTTCATGAAAGTCCCGATCGAGGCACTTCACCCAGGCAAGATCCCTGTGGATCGTCAACGGACTCACAATTTCCAATGTCGGAAAAACCAAATTCTTTGGCGTGGGTCCATGCCATTGCAGCTTGTACTTTGGCCGAATCCTCCACTCCTTCACCCCTTGCACGCTCCGATCATTCGCTCCGACAGGCTCGATCTCAACCCCTTCAAATGTGACCGTGAGGTCGCGATCCGTCTTGGTGACTGGCAACGGTTCTGGTGACCACAGCGGGGGATCGACTGGCGATGGGTGCGGCATTTCAAATTCGGCAACCACATCGCCCGCGGTGTTCCGAATTTTGAGCTGCAACTTACCATCCACGACCCGATGTTGTGGAAAGCAACTCAAGGCCACCCATTTGTCGCAACTCTTGTTTGACTTCGCGCCGCGTTTGGCCAGATTCAACTTGGGGTCGTCGGCGATCTCGAACACACTCGCGTTGTAATCGCTCACTTCCTTCCCGAATTGGTCGAGCATGTGACTGCTCCGCCACCAATCGAAGTTCAGGGGACTGCCTCGGCGCGAGCTGCGGCAGGTCATCCAGACGACGAGTTGATCTGGACCCGCTTTCGAGAAGTTGACGGACTCCTGTTTTCGTGACCAAAAGAGGCCCCACGATCGTCTCTGAATTTCAAATGGAAATTCGTGCGTCTGTCCCCAAGTGACTTTCTCAAGCCGCACGATCGACCCGTCCGGCAACCGGCGGTCATTGGTTTCCAATCGCTCACTCACAAACAGAGAAGCGAACCAAGCGGCGACCGGCAGGAGCACCAGACAGCCAATCGTCACGGCCGCGATCAGCAGCCAAGGATTGATCGCTTTCTTGGTCGGGGGCAATGTGAAGGAATCCATGTGCTGAACCTCAATCGACGGGAAAGTGAGCCGCACGGCGCTAGCCGCGGGTGACTTTCATCGACCCGCAGCTAGCGCCTTGCTGCTTAGGACCGCACAGTCTGCCGCCAGTCGTCCTGCCGGAGATCGTTGTTTTGGTAAAGTTCAATCAGACGTTCGAGCATGGTGATGTTACAGCGGAACTGATCGCCCCGTTCGGTGTCGGCCATGCGGCGCGGGCGATCCCATTCGCGGACGACGCTGACGCTGGGGACGATGTCCACGCCGTCGCGCACCGCCGCCTCGACCGACTCGAAGTGATGGTGCTTGGTCAGAATCGTGCGATCCGCTTCGAGCACCAACGTGAAGCCGTGGTCGCCATAGGCTTCCGAGAAAGCTCCGTCGATGGTGATCGCCTTGCCGCTGCGTTTGATCGGCGATTCGCCCGCCTCGATCTTGACCGGGACGTGGCCGTTGACGATCAGGCCGCGGACGGGATCGACGCCGAACTCGGCGAGCACCTTCTCACAGAACCAGGCTTCGTGGATCAGATTGAAGTACGGATCCTTGGTCTCATGATGCGGTCTCTTGTCGGCGATGAAGTCTCGTTCGAACGTGGCGATGCGGTCCTTGCCGAAGAGCGGTGAGCGGGGGCCGCTCCACAAGTACCAGAGCAAGTCGAGTTGCGGACCCTGCCGCTGCTCCATTGCGCGGGCGACGACTCGTTCAATCGCGTCGAACATCTCGCGGCCGCAGAGCTGTTCGCCTTCGATCGGCAGCGGCAGGAACTCGCCTTGCTCATCGCAGGGGACGCAACCGTGGAAGATCAAATGATCGTCGCGCCGCAGATACATCGAGCCGTTGCCGACCATGTACTGCAAGTGCTCCGCCAACTTCTGGCTGTGCGTGAATGAGTGCCTCAGCCGCCCCATGCACACGCTCTCTTCAGGCGAGAGCGTGTAGGGATCGTTGGGGTCGATGGTCGGGAACAACGAGTCTCGCAACGGATAGGTCACGCCATCCACTTCAATCGTGCCGCGAGCATAGTCGATGCGGTGCAACAGGCGGCGATGATCCAACTCCCATTCCGGGTGCCGAGCCAGCATCTGCCCTTCCAATTTGAACTGCATGATGGCTGCCGCCTTCTGCATCCGGGCCACGAGCAATTCGGGACGCATCCCGCTCGACTTGGGTTTGAAGTGAGTGGCCGGATCGTCGGCGTAGACCGTCCGCACGAGATGTTCCAGCGGCGTGAACGGGATGCTGTAGCCTTCGTCAAGCTGTCCGAGACAGCGATAACGCAGAGAGACTCGCAAGACATGGCAGATCAACGCTTCGTGCCCTAGCCCGGCACCGAGCCACGCGATGTCATGGTTGCCCCAGATGAACGAGACATTCGGCTGGTCGCGCAGATAATCGACCACGCGATCGCCGCGCGGGCCGCGGTCCCAGCAGTCGCCGCCGATAATCAATTCGTAGATCGCCAGGTTGCGGATCAGCCGGCCGGTGATGTGAATGAGGTGCAGTGCTCGCCCGCGCGTCAGCAGTTGATCGACGATCGCCTCGACGAAATCGCGGCCGCGCTCGGCCGTCGGCTCGTGCAGGATCTCCGAGAACAGGCCGGCGTACTCGCGTGGAAAGACCTGCATCGCGCGCTTCAAGCTGTAGCGTGAGGCCAGGACGCGGACCAACTCGAACTGATGCCGCAGAGTTCGCCGCGCGAAGGCACGCAGCTCTTCGAGGTCTGTCAGAGTTTGCTCCAACCGCAGCGTGACCTCGGCCGGATAGAAGATCAGCGTCAGGAACTCTTGAAACTGTTTGGGTTCCATCCGTCGCTGGAAGAGGTGCTCGACCAGCGGACGCAGAGTTCCGGAAGCATTATTGATGACGTGCCGCAGTTTCTTGTCTTCGCCGTGGATGTCGCTGATGACATGCACCGTCCCCTTGGGAAGCGTCAGCACCGCCGAAAGCCGCGCGATCTCGGCCAGTGCCGAGTCGATGTTCGGAAACTCGCGAGCCAGCGCGCGGAGCATTGTCAGTTCGTAACGGCTCGGCGCAATATGGCGTCCACCGGGCTGGCCAATCGACTCATCTGCATGGATTTCATTCACAGAATTTCGCTCTCAGGATTGAGGAACACAATAAAGGTGCGTTGTGGCCAACAATTGGAAAGAGAGTCCAGCGAGGCGTTACCTTCAGGCTTCCACAAAGCCAAAGCTGGGAACGCTAATCGGCGCTAATCTTCGCTAATTAACCCCGCTCTTCGGTAATGGATTAGCGAAGATTAGCGATCTAAAAAGTGATTTCCGAAACGTGCCCCAACTGCAACAACATTTGATGCTGAAGAAGTCTACTTGATTTGCGATTCCGAGTCGTTTGTACCTCGCACGTCCATCCGTGAAAAATTCTGGCAAGCGGCGCTGAAATCGTTAGGGGAATGTTTCGCTCAACGATCCCATTGAAAATTTCCAGACAATCAGGACTCGTCATTTTTGCGCTCGCGGTTCCAGGGACGTGTGCTTATAGTCCTCCCCGGTTGGTTTGACGACGCGACTCGCTGCGTTGGTTCTTTTGGATCCACAGGCTGCTTCCTCCATCGCCTTTCCCACCTGGTGAGCCACCACCTTTGGCTCCTTTCGATTCGGCCCGGAAAGTCCGCAGGGCCGACAATGATTTTTGGGAGAGCGCGCAAGTGGGAAAGAAGTTGTACGTTGGAAACTTGAGCTACGAAGTCACGAGCTCAGACTTGGAAACCCTGTTCGGCCAATTCGGCACGGTGCAGAGTGCTCAAGTCATCCAAGACCGGGACACGGGTCGGAGCAAAGGTTTCGGATTCGTCGAGATGGGGGATGATAATTCCGCCAACGAAGCGATCCGTGGCCTGCACGAGAAGGATCACGGCGGACGTCCGTTGACCGTCAATGAAGCTCGCCCCCGCGAAGAGCGCGGTGGTGGCGGAGGCGGCGGAGGCGGCCGTGGTGGCTACGGTGGAGGTGGCGGCGGCGGTGGACGCGGCGGCTACGGTGGAGGTGGTGGTGGAGGCGGCTACGGCCGTCGCTAAGCCTCTGGCTTCGCAATGAAACTCGAAAGCCGAAGGGACACATCCGTGTTCCTTCGGCTTTTTCTTTGGAGTGCGGCGATTCATCGCCGCTTTACATCGGCATCGCCGAAGGCGATGTTTTTTTGCGCGGATTCCTGTGTAAACGCCGTGCTAGGAAATGTAACCCGAAGCGTCAGCGAGGGCGGGCACTCCTCGAAACGATGAATTCCAAGTCTCTTGAAGCGTCCTCCCTCGCTCGCGCTTCGGGTTACTTGCGGCTTCGCCGCTTGACCTTTCTCAAGTGATCCGTTTCACACAAATCAGCCGAGCGATCGCGTTCTCCAGATTTGCCCACACCTCGGCGTGTGGCGCAATTTCCAACAACACTGGCCCGGTATGGCCGCGCCGTCGCAGTGTTTCCAAGAGCTTCGGCCAATCGAGGTCTCCGTCGCCAAGATCCGGTTGGACTTGTCCGTTCCTCCGCTGCTTGACGTGAATCATCGACACGTCCGGTGGCTCAACCGACTCGACAATGCCAGCGACGTCTTCGGCTCGTTCCGTCAGCAACAAATTGCACGGATCAAAGCAGAGCCGTAGCCGTGAGCTTCGCTCGCCCAATCGCCGACGCGCCGCACGCATCACTGAGTCCAACCACGACCACGGTTGCCGAGCATGTTCAATCGAGAGCACCCCCTCAACCTCGATCATCGCCTCGGTCAACTCGACCAACCCGCGCGCCGAGGATTCGATCGACGATTCCAAACATTGCTCCGGCCGAGTTTGCAAATCGACCAGCCGCAGATGGGGTGACTGTCCCTTCGCCAGCGCCATCGCCGACGAACGTCCTGCGAGAAACAGCGAGTCCTCGCGCGACAACTCGCCTCCCAAGCACGGCAAGCTCAATGCCACATTGAATCGCACCTCAGAAAAGCGGCCAGCCATCTCGGCCAAGCGATCCGCCTGCGGCACGCACTTTGGCCCAGCTTCGTATTCGCCGAGACTCCCTTGCCGCAACTCGGTAACCGTCAGGCCACGCCGCACCGCTTCCGATATCAACGAGTCGAGTGAAGTGCCGGAATCCAATTGGACCTTCCAGCAGTTCGACACCAATCCCAACAGCCAAGAACAATCAGACATCATCGAGAAATCCCTTGCGGCTCAAACTTTGATCCCTCTTCTACCCGTCGATGACACCGATCGAACCGCCCGATTGGAAGGCTCCGTAATTTCGCTCGAAGGACTCAAACAGCTTACGCGCGGAGGCATCGTAGGCTGCTGGATCGGACCAGGCGCGGCGGGGTTGCAACAGGTCGTCGGGAACGCCGGGGCATTGCGTGACGACGTGCAGTCCGAAGATTGGTTCGGTGGTTGTCGGCGCGGAGGACAACGTGCCGGAGTGGATCGCGTTGACGATCGCTCGTGTGTGGGCGAGCTTCATGCGGCTGCCGACTCCGGGAGGTCCGCCGGTCCAGCCGGTGTTGACGAGCCAGACTTGGGCATTGTGCTGGCGGACTTTCTCGGCCAGCAGTTCGGCATATTTGTTCGGATGCCAGACGAGGAACGGGCCGCCGAAACAGGGGCTGAAGGTGGCTTGCGGTTCGGTCACGCCCATCTCGGTGCCGGCGACTTTCGCGGTGTAGCCGATCGTGAAGTGGAACATCGCTTGTTCGGGAGTCAGCTTGGACACCGGCGGCAGCACTCCGAACGCATCGCACGTCAAAAAGATGACTTCGCTGGGGTGCCCGGCCACGCAGGGGATCTTGGCGTTGGGCATGTAGCTGATCGGGTACGCTCCGCGCGTGTTCTGCGTGATGGTGGCGTTGTCGAAATCGACGTGGTGGCGTGCGTCATCGTAGACGACGTTTTCCAGCACGGCTCCATAGCGCAGGGCTTGGAAGATCTCCGGTTCGCGTTCGCGTGAGAGATAGATCGCTTTGGCGTAGCAGCCGCCTTCGACGTTGAAGATGCCGTCATCGCTCCAGCCGTGTTCGTCGTCGCCGATGAGTTGCCGGTTCGGATCGGCGGAGAGCGTCGTCTTGCCGGTGCCGGAGAGGCCGAACAGGACCGATGACTTTCCGGTGCGCGGGTCGCACGTTGCCGAGCAGTGCATCGACAACACGCCGCGAGCCGGCATCAAGTAGTTCATGATCGTGAAGACCCCCTTCTTCATTTCACCGGCGTACTCGGTGCCGAGGATCACGAGTTCGCGCAGCTCAAACGAGAGGTCCACGCTCGTGCGTGACGTCATTCCGGTGGTGTAGCGGTTCGCGGGAAAGCGGCCGGCGTTGTAGATCACGAAGTCCGGCTCGCCGAATTCCACCAGTTCCGCGTCGGTTGGCGGGATCAGCATGTTGTGCATGAACAGCGCGTGGTACGCGCGCGAGCAGATGACTCGGACCTTCATTCGCGACTTCGGATCCCAACCGGCGAAGGCGTCGATGACATACAGCCGATCGAGCGTGTTGAGGTAATCTTTGGCCCGCTCGCGATTGATCATGAAGGTCGGTTCGTCGAGCGGGAAGTTGACCGGCCCCCACCAGATATTCGCTTCCGAATCTGGGTGCCGCACGACGCGCTTGTCCTTGGGCGAGCGTCCCGTCTTCTCGCCGGAGTACGCGATCAACGCACCGGAGTCGGCGATGGTCGTGCCGGCATCGTGGCGGATCGCCTCTTCGTAAAGCGTCGCGGGGGACGGATTCCGCAGGACGTGCTTGACGGTGATTCCATGAGCGGACAGGTCGATTGTGGAAGACATTACGGTTCCTGAAGGGTCGAGGCAGAGCGATCGAATCCGGCGAGCGTCTTCTCCAAGACGTCTCGAAACGTTGGCAACTCGGACAACTCGGTGGCGATCTCGGCAGACGCAAACACTCGGACGCGCTTCACGAAGTCGTCGAACTGCGTCTTGGCGAGTGCATCGACCACCGGCGAGACGCGGTGTAGCGGGAGATACGTTTTCTCTTTCGGATCGAAGATCGCGACATTGAACTCAACCTCGCGATGCGGCGGCGGGGCGTCGATCAAGATGTCCACGGGCGAGAGGCGTCGGCCCAGCGTACGCGACAGCGACTCGCACAGCGTGCGGCTGACGCGCACCAGAAATTCGTAGGGCCGGCCGGCAAGCTGAGCGTACAAGTCGGGATGCTGCGAGTGCGTGAACTCGACAACTCGCTTGAACAATCGCCGCTTCGGGCCGAAGACTCCCTCGGTCAGCACTTCGCAATCGGTGCCGCGTGCGGCTTCACGGAGTTCGCGGATCGTTTCCGCTTCGGTCAGCTCGAAGAATGTTCGCAGGTCGAAACGGCTTCGCAGTTCAAAGAAGCTGCGAGCGAACATCGCGGTTGCCGAGCGGACGGCGTGATGCCAATAGACTTCGCTGAACATCACATACCGGGCGAAGACCATCAACTCGGCGGCGGTTTTACCTTTCGTGCTCAGGGCCAGTCCGTCGCCCGCTTCGTTGACCAGCAGCGATTGAATCAGCCGCTGTTTGTCGAAATGCCGGCCGTAGGGGACGCCGCAGTGCAGGCTGTCGCGGTCGAGGTAGTCCATCTTGTCGATGTCGATCGGCCCCGAAAGCACCGATCTCATCAACCGCAGCGGCACCGAGTCGGTCTGCGGTTCGAGCACATCCAGCACCTCGGCCGGGTCGATCTGCCATTCGTTTCGTAGCACTTGAGCCAGTTCGCGATGCGGCTTCAGGAACTCGGCGGCGAAGGCTTCGTGATGCTGGAGTTCAGGCAGGTCCATGTCTTCGATGGGGTGGCAGAACGGCCAATGTCCGAGATCGTGCAGCAGCGCGGCGGCCATCAGGACTTCGGCGCGGTGAGAATCGACCACGGCGGTAAATCGCGGGTCGCGCCCCAACTGCCAAAGATACTTCAGCGCGTTCAAGAAGACGCCGAGGGCGTGCTCAAAGCGTGTGTGAGTTGCTCCCGGATAGACCTTCGCGGCCAAGCCCAACTGTGAGATGTGGGCCAGCCGTTGGAACTCGGCGGTATCGACGAGCGCTCGGACTCGCGGCGTGAAGGGCACATCCAACTCAACCGGGATGCGGACGAGGCCTCGGCCCGCTTCGAGGTTCATCAACTCCGGGATGTGGCTGTAGGGATGCGGCATATCGAGTCCATCAGCGTCGGAGTGTGGCAGTTGGCCAAGTCGTGAACTTGGGTGGCACGCTCTGACCATCGGGAAGGGCGTGGGAGGTTTGACAATCCCGAACGACCACGCCCTTCCCGATGGTCAGGGACGTGCCACCCAGTGCGTTTGGCGAGCGAGGGCTGCACTGTGGCGGGTAAGTTGGCGGCACTCAAGCGGCCACTATGATGCCGCCATGAATTCCTCGGCGCAGGTTTCTGGTCGGTCGTTGTGGTCGTGGCTCATCGTCTTGAGTGGCGTCGTCGCACAGGCGTTGAGCAGTCAGTCCATCCTCACGTCCGCCACGACATCGAGCTGTTTTCTCAGCGGAGAACTCTTTCAGTGGATCGTCGGCGTTCTTGGAGGCCGCCTGGGACACGACGGACAAGGCCGTGTGATTGCCGATGTGGATTTGCTTCCGCTCTTCGGATTGTGGCTGCTGGCCACGGGACTGATCTGGCCGCTCGCCACACTGCGGGTGAGACGCAGCACGCGAGGCAGTTGGAGCGACTCGTTCGCGACCGCCGGATTCGCCTTCGGCTGGTGGTGGCTGATGGGAGCGTGGGAATTGATTCGGATCTTGGCCTTTGGAATCGGCTGGGAAAGTCTCGCTGACCTGCTGCTCGTCACCCCGCAATTCTGGCAAACCACCGCACTGGCCGGCTGGCTCGCGCAGACATTTGCCCTGACTCCCCCTCGCCCCCTCCCCCCCTCCGCCCCTCGAACCTTGAACTCTTCAGCGTTCAAGGCGCTTGCCGCGCTGATCGCGATCTACATCGTCGCCTTCACGGCGATGAACTGGCGGCTGTGGCACAACCTCCGCATTCCGCATGGGGACTCGGCGATGTACGAGGAGCACTTGTGGAATCTGTGGCATGGGAAAGGCTTTCGCAGTTACCTCGACCAAGGGCTGTTCCTGGGCGAGCACATTCAAGTGATCCATGTGCTGCTGCTGCCGCTGCATTTGTTGTGGCCGTCGCATTTGCTGATGGAGTTGTGCGAATCGACCGCGCTGGCACTCGGTGCGATCCCGGTGTTTCGGATGGCACGTCGCTCGACCGGCAGCGACCGAGCGGCGCTGCTGATGTCGGCCGCTTACCTGCTGTATTTTCCGTTGCACTTTTTGGACATCGAAGTCGATTTGAAGACGTTTCGGCCGGAGAGCTTTTGTGTGCCGTTCTTTTTGTTTGCGTTCGATGCGCTGGAAGAGAAGCGTCTGCGTCGCGCGTTGATCCTGTTGGCGATCGCGCTGTCGGCGAAGGAGGACTACTCAATCATCATCGCTCCGTTGGGAGTGTGGATCGCGGCGGCGACTTGGTGGCGTGCGGGGAAAGTGGGACAACGGCTTTCGGCTTTCGGCTTTCGGCTTTCGGCCGATAAGCGGGCTTTTGGCATCGGGTGCGGACTCGCGGTGTTTGGGGTCGCGTATTTGCTGTTGGCGACTCGCGTGGTCATTCCTTGGTTTCGTGGCGGGGCCGAGCTGCACTACGTCAAATACTTCAGCAAGTTCGGCAATACGATGGGCGAAGTCGCCTGGAACATGCTGACGAATCCCAGTCTGTTGTTCGGCGAATTGCTGACGGGAAGAACCGCGCTCTATGCCTTGTCGATGCTGTTGCCTGTCGGGTTCGTCGCGCTGCTGTCTCCCGGACGCTTGGCTGTCGGGCTGCCGTTGTTCGGAATCTTGTGCCTCAACGAACTCGCGGCCGACCCACGACATCATTTCCACGCACCGCTGGTCCCCGTCCTCTTCTGGGCCACCGCCGTCGGAGTCGGCAACGCAGGCATTTTCTTCGCCAAACTGAAATCACTCGTCTCCCCCTCTCCCTCAATCCCCCTCTCCTCCTCTCCTTCAACAGCCGACTCCTTTGCTCGCCAATTCGTCTGGGCCAGCGCCTTCACCAGTGGCTTGTTCCTCAGCTTGAGTCCCGCCGGGATCACGTTCTGGGATCCGTACGCTTCGCTTTCAATCTGGCGGCTGTACGCACACGATTCTCGCTCGGAGCACATCGCAAAGGTGTTGGAGAAGATCCCGCCGTCGGCGCGTGTCGCTTCGACCGACTATGTGCATCCGCGGTTCACGCATCACGAGCGGTCGTATGACTACAGCCACTATCGCCGCAAGATTGCCGGTTACGAGGACAGCGTCCCCGACGACACCGACTTCATCGTGATCGACACGCGGCATCCCTACAGCGAGATCAAATCGCCGGATCAAGTTCGCGAGCTGCGCTCGGAACCCGACCGTTGGGAGTTGCTACCGGATGACACCGACGGCCACTTCATCGTTCTCAAGCGGGCGTCGCCGACAGACAAGTAGTTCGGACGCCTACGTCCGAACAACCCGGACGTAGGCGTCCGGGCTACGGCTGCGATCCAACCACTTTCTGCAATCGTCTCTCCACCCAATTCGCGTCGCGGTCCAGTCCGAGTTGCTGATAAACCTGTAAGAGATTTCTGTCTCGTTCGACCGGATCAAAGCCGAGGCTCGCATGCAGCTTTCGCAGGCAGACCGGGCAAACGTGCAATGGCCGCGAGTCGTTCTCGTCGAGATTGTTGCTGCCGTTCACGACACACGCGAAGAAGGTGCAATGCGTGATGCCGAACATGTGGCCGATCTCGTGAGCCAGCGTGCGGCAGCTTCGTCGCAGGATCAGCGTCTCGACCGCCGGCGGATCGGGGTCGTCGTAGAAGGCTGGATCAAACCGCGCGAAGCTGAACACGCCCGTTCGATTTCGCAGCGAGGCTTGGCCAAAGACGTAGGTCGGCGTTTGCGACGAATACATATCGGCCAGCGTGATTCCCAACAGGCAATAGGCATCGGCGGGAAGCTGCGGCTCCAGCATCTGCAAGAGATGAGTGGCGAACCATTGCGGGCGATCCGTCCCTTCGCGAACTCGCGTGGTGATCTGGTCGGCCGGGATCGTCAGCGTCGGCAGCAGTTTGGTTTCGAGCGTGAAGTACGCCTCGGTGAACTCACGCAGTTGTTCGAGCGACGGGGCACGCTCGACCGAAAAATCGTTCAGTGGCTGCAAGTAAATCGTGTGGCGTTCGCGATCGGGTTTGTTCGGCTCTTCTCTGAGAAACTGCGCGAACGTCTGCCCCCCTTCATAATAATTGGCCAGCCAGTCCCGTTTGCCCGGCAGCGGCATCGGTGCGAAGTCTTGGCCAGGATCGAAGGCTCGTTGCAGTTCGGGACTCAGCGACTGGAGATCGCCGATCGCCGCCAGCCGTTCTTGAGCATTCGGCGGCCGAAAATGAATGGAATCTTCGGCGTCGTTGGAATGCGTCTGCCACCAACGAAGACCGGCCGCCGCCAGCAACAAGCCTACTAAGCTGAGAATCAGAACTCGTCGCCGCATGAAGCTTCTCGCAATCGCTTGGTTGCAGTTTGCACGGGCGGAGATTCTAACTCGGCCGCCCGGATGGTGGCGTAGTTCGGACGCCTACGTCCGAACGCCCGGACGTAGGCGTCCGGGCTACCAACGAACTTTATCGAATGGTCTTACCCATGAACGCATCGCTGCCCAGCACGACCAGCCGCGAGTTGCACTTCGAGAACGGTTCCGCGATCGGCATCAGCAATCGTTGGCATCAAGGCCAATACTGTTCGATTCTGACGAGTGCCGGGATCGTCGGCTGTGGCATCTACGATTTGAAAACGCCGGCCGAGTTCGGCCAGGCTATCGCAATCTGTAAAGGGACGCCCGCGCACCCGTTGACCGAGCCGGAAGATTTGTTCGACTCAAAAATCGTTGGCCTCACGCCGAAAGCTGAGTCATTCGGCATTCATGTCGGCATGACTGGTCGCGAAGCGGTCGAGTTGATGTTGAAGGCCGACGATGTGAGCAGGCGATGATCCAGTTCCAATATCCTGAACTGTTCTTGCTGGCGATTCCGCTGGCGTTCGGCTATCGGCGATGGGGGACCGCGCGCGGCTTCACCGGCGTCTTGCGAGTGACGTTGCTGTCGCTGTTGTTGCTGGCGTTGACGGGGCCGCGTTGGAATCTGGGTGGCGAGGGGATCGACATCGTCGTCGTTGCGGATCGGTCGCGTTCGTTGCCGGCAAAGGCGGATGAGTCGATCCGGGCGTTGGTGCGCGATCTCGAAAAGAATCGGAAGAGCGGCGATCGGATTGGGCTGGTGACATTCGGCAGCCGAGCGGAGGTCGAGCATACGCTGTCACGCAACAGTGAACTCGGAGCATACACACGGGATGTGTTGCCGGACGGGTCGGACTTGAACGACGCGATCTCGGCCGCGCTGAATCTGATTGAGCCAACTCGGCCGGGGCGGGTGCTGGTGATGTCAGACGGTGAGGCGAACGGAGCGTCCCCGTTGTCGGCGGCGCGGCGCGCTCGCGAAGTCGGAGTGCCGGTGGATTTCCGGCTGTTCGAGCGGAATCGCATCGGCGATCTCGCGATTGAATCTCTGACGCTGCCGGACACGGTCTCGCCGCGCGAGCCGTTTCAGTTCGCGGTCTGGGTTCATGCCAGCCGTGAAGCTCACGGGACTGTGCGCGTGCTCCGCGATGGAACCGAGATTGCGAAGCTCGATCGGGATTTCGTCACCGGTCTGAACCGCGTGCTGTTTCGCGATCTGCTGGAAGAGGGGGGGCTGACGAATTACTCGGCGGAGTTGCTGGTCGAAGGCGACCCGCTGGAGGAGAACAATCGCGGCGCGGGGGTCGTTCGCGTCGAGACGGCTCCGCGCGTGCTGGTGCTGAACTCGGATGGCAAAGAGGACAACCTCGTCCGCGCGTTGCAGGCGGCGCGGCTGCCGGTCGATGTTGCGAGCAGCAAGTCGCATCCGCTGACGCAGGATTCGCTCGACAAGTATCGCGCGGCGATTGTCGAGAACGTGCCGGCGGCGGACTTCGGGCGGCTGAAAATGGAGCGGCTGGCGCAGTGGGTCGAAGATCTCGGCGGCGGCTTGCTGGTGACTGGCGGCGAACGAAGCTTCGGCGTGGGCGGCTACTTCAAGAGTCCGCTCGACGACGTCTTGCCAGTCTCGATGGAGTTGCGTGAGGAACATCGCAAGAACCGCGTCGCGATTGCGATCGCGCTCGACCGTTCGGGCAGCATGGCGGTGCCGGTGAAAGGGGGGAAAGTGAAGATGGATCTCGCCAATCTCGGCACGGCGGAGTGCATCCGGTTGCTGTCGTCACAAGACAAAGTCGCCGTGATCGCGGTCGATAGTTCGCCACATGTCGTCCAGTCGCTTCGCAACGTGGATGATCCAGAAGCGATCGTCTCGCAAGTGCTGCGGATTCAAAGCATGGGGGGCGGCATCTTTGTGTATGAGGCGCTCGTCGCGGCCGGCAATGAACTGATGAAGGCGGGCGAGTACTCGACGCGGCACATCATTCTGTTTTCGGATGCTCAGGACAGCGAAGAGCCGGGGGCCTATGCGAGCTTGTTGAAGAGATACTCCGAAGCGGGGATCACCGTGAGCGTGATCGGACTCGGCACGGATCATGACGTGCATGCTCCGCTGCTGAAGGACATCGCGAAGTTGGGGGGCGGCAACATCATGTTCAGCGACGACCCGGTCGAGCTGCCGCGGCTCTTCACGCAGGACACGATGAGCATCGCTCGGAACACGTTCATCAAGCATGACAAAGAGGTGCATCCGCCGGACGGCATTCACGGCAAGCTGCTGCCCGACGCGCGGCTGATGGGAGAACTCGGCCGCGGGCCGTTCCCGCCGACGCTGGGATACAACCTCAGCTATCTGAAGCCAGACGCAACGGGCGCGGTGATCTCGACCGACGAATACAACGCGCCGTGGCTGGCGTTCTGGTATCGCGGCCTGGGCCGAGTCGCCGCGCTGTCGATCGAGGTGGATGGCCCGCACTCCGGCCCATTCAAAGATTGGGACAACTACGCCGACTTCCTGGTGACGCAGACCCGCTGGTTGCTCAACAGCGCGTCGCCGGACGATGTCTTCGTCACGATGCAGCAAGAAGGACAAGAGGCGGTCGTCAACGTGGAACTCGATCCCGATCGCGGAGAGAAACACCGCTCCGCCGCGCCGACTTTATTCGTGGTTCCGCCGGGCGACGAACGCACACAGCCGACGACTCCCGATTTCGTGTGGACGGGGCCGAACTCCTTGCAGGCACGGTTTCGATTGGAGCAAACCGGGACGTATCGCACGTTGGTCCGTTCGGCCGGCAAGAACTCGCGCGAATTCGTGCGCGGGCCGACGGTCACGCTGCCGTACTCGCCGGAGTTCGCGCCGCGACAAGGCTTGCCCTCCGGTCGCGAGTTGTTGAGCGATGTCGCCAAACTGTCGGACGGTCGCGAGCGGACAGACATCCTGTCGGTACTCGCCGATCCGCCACGCAGCGTGCAGACACGCTCGCTGCTGCCGTGGCTGTTCGCGCTGAGTCTCGCCGTCCTGATGTTGGAGATTGCCGGACGCCGCTTGAGTTGGTGGGACTCATTCCCGTGGTGGCGACGCTCGCAGGTCGCGACCGAAGCTGTTGCTGAAATCAAACTCGCTCCCGCGCGAAGTCCATCGTGGTGGGAAAGCTTCCGCCCCGCCCGCGCTCGTCGCCAAGTCACGCCCGTTCCTGTGACCGCCACCTCGCCAACAATGACTGCAACCACCAGCACGGCTCCTCCGACCCCCGCACCGAAACCGATCTCAGCCGCCGAACTGTTCGATCAAGCCAAACGCCGCGCATCGAACCGGATCAAGTGACGGCACGACAAATTCGCATCGCCTTGCTGCCCGAAGTTTGCCATATTGCTCACATGCGTTGCCCAAGTATCCATTCTCGACGTTGGTTCGCCCGTGCGGTGGTTCTCATCCTGATGGCTCCGTTCGCGTTGGCAGGCTGGGAATCGGCGGCGGCGTTCGGCTCATCGCCGAAGTCCACCAAGACCGAACGCGCTCTTGCCAATTTGCAGACGCAGCATCGCGAAGCACACCGGTTGTTCGCGGATGATCTCGAGCGGATCGCTCAGACTTGCGAGGCGAACGGGTTGAAAGGGATCGCGCCGCGAATTCGGCTACTCGCAGAGCCCGTTGATCCGGACGTGTTGCGGTTCGAGCCGTTGCCTCGGCAAGTACAGCCGGCGATTCCGGCTCCGGCGGCGGATGAGTTCTCTTGGCAGACGGAACTGCGGGCACATCGCAAAGAATACGCCGCCGATTTGGACCGGTTCGCCAGTCAAGCAGTGAAGGCGGGGCTACCCAGTTATGCGTATCAACTGGTTCGCGAGACCGCGTTTCACGACTCCGATCATGTGCGGGCACGGCGGCTGCTGGGCTTTGTCCGGCACAAAGAGGAATGGCTGTCGCCGTTCGAGGCGGGAAAGCTCAAGAAGAACGAGATCTGGACTCCGCAATGGGGCTGGCTGCCGGGGACGCATGTCGCTCGGTATCAGAAAGGGGAACGGCTCAATGGCATCCGTTGGGTCTCGGCGGAAAAAGATGCCGAGCTGCGCCGCGACTTCAGCAAGGGCTGGGAGATTCGGACCGAGCACTATTTGCTCAAGACAAACCTCAGCCTGGAACAAGGCGTGGCCTTGGCCTCGTCGCTGGAGGAGTTTCAGCGGTTCTTCGAGCAGACGTTTGCCGGCTTCTTCAACGACACGAAGCGGATGCAACTGCTGTTCGACAACCCGACCGCCGCCGCACGAACTTTGGCGAAGCCATACCACATTCATTTCTTTCGCTCGAAGGATGAGTACGTCGCTCGGCTGCGAGGCAAGTACGGCGACCGGATCACGATCACGAACGGCCTGTACGACACGGACGATTTGACGGTCTACAGCTTTCACAATCCGCAATCGCCTGCTGAGCCGACGCTCTACCACGAAGCGACGCATCAATTGCTCGCGGCGAATCTCAAGCCCAGTCCGATCATCGCGAAGGACGAAAACTTTTGGCTGATCGAAGGGATCGCTTGTTACATCGAATCGTTCCGCGTGAAGGACGGTGAAGTGAGCCTGGGCGATCCACGTTGCGAACGCTTTCAAGCCGCGCGGTATCGGAAGACGGTCGATCGCTATTACTTGCCGATGGAGAAATTCACGGCGATGGGCAAAGACGCTTTCCAGGCACATCCGCAGATCGAGAACAATTACAGCCAGGCATCCGGGCTGGCTCACTTCTTCATGCACTACGACGGCGGCCGCTATCGAGACAACTTGATCGAACACCTTCGCGAACTTTA
Organism: Planctomyces sp. SH-PL62; assembly: GCA_945893045.1. GTDB lineage: Bacteria > Planctomycetota > Planctomycetia > Planctomycetales > Planctomycetaceae > SXKJ01. Next base: position 1,543 of record CAMDEA010000126.1, on the reverse strand, counting down.
TCAGCAAGCAGAAACTGGCCGTCGGCCCAAATCGCTGGAAGACCTGACCGGCGTCGATTTCGCCGATCTCGATCAGCAGTACGGCGAGTACGTTCTCAAGATCTCGAAGTCGCTCGAAGAAGACTTCGCGAAGCAGCCGTAGCCGAAGTCTCAGGCGAGCGGGGCGGCGTCAGCCCCCCGGTTGTTCGCCGACATCGTGATCACCGGGGTGCTGACGCCGCCCCGCTCGCCAATTTTTTTCGGGCTACGACGTCACGGCATTCTTGAGGTATGCCAGCGCCCGCTCGGCATCGCGTGTGATGTCATCGCTGTGCGAGCGATCGACGGTGAGCCAGCCGCGATAGTCTGCTTCAGTCAGCAGCGCGAGCAGTTCGGGCCAATCGACATCGCCGCGTCCCAACGCGACCTCTTGGCCGGAGCCGTCGATGTCGCGCACACCGTCGCGAGCCGTGATGTGCAGGACGTGTTTGTGCAACTCGCGGAATGCGGCGACCGCGTCTCGGCCACACATCGCGAAGACGGCTGGGTCGAAATTGATGCCGACCAGCCCGTCTTTGACTCGGTCAAGCATGTCTTTTAGGTCGGCGGCGGACTCGCGTGTCGGGGTGATTGCCAGAGTGGCTCCGACTCGGTTGGCATGGCGAGCGACTTCGTTGAGCACTTCGATCAGCGACTTGAACTCCTCGGATTCCTTGTCCTGCGGGATCGTCCCCACGCGGGCGACCACGATTGGCACACGCAGTTGGTACGCGAACTCCAGCGTTTGCTTCAGGCCCGAAATGCGAGCTTCAAGCTGGTCGGGGTCGTACAGGCTGCGCCGGGTCGGGAAGCTGAGCGACGAAATGGTCAGCCCTTCGATCTCCAAATCGTGCCGCAACTGTCGCCGGCCGCTGTCGGATAAATCAGCGGGCCGCAGTTCTTTGCGGACGTCGAACTGAATGCCGACCGCCCCGATCTCGACCGCGGCCCGGATGGACTGGCGAATCGGGGGGGGCAGACAGCGACAGGCGACGGCTCGGCGAAGTGGTTCCATGCGGGGCTCCAGGACGGAAAAGTGCGGGCGAAACGCCGGTGCGGCGGCGTTATAGCCCATCTCCCGCACGGCCACGAACCAGACCGGCGAGCGGGGCGGCGTCAGCCCCCCGGTTCCGTGGCATAACCGCTGATCCTGTGGCGAATTCAACCGGGGGGCTGACGCCGCCCCGCTCGCCTGATTGGTCAGCGCTCCGTTCGCCTGATTGGTTTCTGGCTTCGCCGAGGGGAAATATCCAAGTGGGGGATTGCAAATTTCGAGGGGGGGTTGATTTAATCTCGCCCCGTTGATGAATGGCGTTGGCAGCATGGTGGCTGACAACGTTTTTCCTGCCGAACCTCGCAGCATTGAAGCGGTGAGGTTGGCTTCGAAAGGTCTCGTCCCGCCCGAGCTTTTGCTCGTCGTATGACCTCCCTCCGCGAGTCCGACCGGAACTCGCAGCTTCCCTCCAAACTCTTCCCTCGGCTGGAAACTCGCGAACTCGGTTGGGCTGATTAGCCTGCGAGACCT
>CAMDEA010000125.1 GCA_945893045.1 Planctomyces sp. SH-PL62 | reverse complement strand
TCGTTCGCCGACATGCTCGGCACGCTCCGCCGACTCAGCGTCCGACAGCAGGTTTTGACCTTGGCCCTCGCAGGACCAGGGTCGCGAAAAATCCGCCAACTCCTAGAAAACGCGGTGGCCTTGGCCACCTAAAGTGCAAAAGTCGAACTAAGAGGCTGTCCGAGAAGGCTTCGGCCCGACCCCTTTTCTTTACGCCAGGATGTCTTGAATGACTCGTTGCGGTTCCACTCCGGTCAGGCGTTGGTCGAGTCCCTGGAACTTGAACGAGAAGCGTTCGTGGTCGATGCCCAGGCAGTGCAGCAGCGTGGCGTTGAGGTCGTTGATGTGGCACGGGTTCGCGACGACGTTGTAGCTGAAGTCGTCGGTCTCGCCGAAAGTCATGCCCCCTTTGATGCCGCCGCCGGCCAGCCACATGCAGAAGTTGCGCGGGTGATGATCGCGGCCGTAGTTCTCTTTGGTCAGCGTCCCTTGTGAGTACACCGTGCGACCGAACTCGCCGCCCCACACCACCAGCGTGCTGTCGAGCAGACCGCGTTGTTTGAGATCCGTCAGCAGCGCGCCCGTTGCCTGGTCGGTGTCGTAGCATTGTGACGTGATATCGCGCGGCAGATTGCCATGCTGATCCCAACCGCGATGCAGAATCTGCACCGCTCGCACGCCCCGCTCGATCATGCGTCGCGCCAGCAAGGCACTCGCGGCGAACGTCCCCGGCTTGTGGACTTCGGGGCCGTACATGTCGAGCGTCTCTTTCGATTCGGTCGCCAGGTTGGTGAGATCGGGAACGCTCGACTGCATGCGGAACGCCATCTCGTACTGAGCGATTCGCGTTTGGATTTCGGGATCGCCCAGTTCCTCGAAGCTGCGTTGATTCAGTTGCGCCAGCGCGTCGAGCATCACTCGGCGATCGCGAGCGGCGACCCCCGGCGGGTTCTGCACATAGAGCACCGGATCGCCGACGCTGCGCAGCGCGACGCCGTTGTAGCTCGATGGCAGAAAGCCGCTGCTCCACATTCGCGTGAACAGAGCTTGCGCCGCCGCGCCCGATGACCAGATCGGCGTCAGGACCACGAACGCGGGCAGATCGTTGCTTTCGCTGCCCAAGCCATAGGCCAGCCACGAGCCGAGGCTCGCCTTGCCGGGGACTTCGCTGCCGGTCATCACGAACGTGCAAGCCGGGTCATGATTGATCGCGTTGGTATGCACGGACTTGATCACCGCGATGTCATCGACGTGCCGCCCCGTGAAGGGCAACAGCTCACTGACCCATGTCCCGCACTGACCCTGCTGAGCAAACTTGAACTTCGACGGAGCGACCGGCAGACGCGACTGCCCGCTGGTCATCGTCGTGATCCGCTGCCCTTTGCGGATGCTGTCGGGCAAGTCTTTGTCGAAGTGCTCCTTCAAGACCGGCTTATTGTCCCACAAGTCAATTTGCGAAGGCCCACCATTCATGTGGAGATAGATGATGGCCTTCGCCTGCGGAGCGAAGTGCGGCAGCCCCGGCAACGGCGGCAGCATCTGGGGAGCCGCGCTGGCCGAGCGAGTCGCCGCGTTGGCCAGCATCCCGGCGAGCGCCATGCCACCCAGACGCAGACCGGTCGAGCCGAAGAACTGGCGTCGTGTTTGAAGTCGCTGAAATTCCGAAAATGGGTTCATGTCTGAGTTTCCGAAAGGTTGAATCGGTTTACCACAAAGTAGACCGGTCACTCCGTGACCGGAATGTTCGAGTCACGGAGTGACTCGTCTACATTTAGTTTCGCATCACGGTTTCATCGAGGTTCAGAATCAAGTTGGCGATCAACGTGTAGGCTGCCAGTTCGGTATCGGAATGATTCGTCTTGCGCTTGGATTCGCCGACTGAGACCACTTGCTTGGCGGCGGCCGAATCATCTCGATAGCGCTGGAGGTATTGGTCCAACGCACGCTTCACGACAACCAGTTCTTCCGGCTTCGGTGAGCGGGACAATGTTGCTCGATACGCAAACGTGATGCGCTCGTCCGCCGTCGCGCCACCTTCCGAGAGGATGCGTTCGCCGAACGCGCGGGCGGCTTCAAAGTGTTGCGTGTCGTTCAGCAGTTGCAGCGCTTGCAGCGGCGTGTTGCTCCGTTCGCGGCGCGTGCAAAACTGTTCGCGGTTCGGTCCGTCGAAATTGCTCATGAACGGCGGCGGAGCGGTTCGTTTGAGAAACGCATAGATGCTCCGCCGGTAAATCGCCGGGCCGTGGTCTTGCAGATAGAAGCGCGTGTTGCTGTCCGAGTAGCCGACCGGTTCCCAGAGATTGGGTGGTTGATAACTCTTCACGCCCCGGCCACCCATCTCCAGATTGATGAGTCCGCTGACGTAGAGCGCGTTGTCGCGAATCTGCTCGGCATCGAGCCGGAAGCGCGGGCCGCGAGCGTACAGCCGGTTCTCTGGATCAAGCCGCAGCAGGTCCGGAGTGACTCGCGTGTCCTGGCGAAACGTCGCTGACGTGACCAGCAGCCGAACCAGAGCCTTCGTGTCCCAACCGTTCTCGCGATACCAGATCGCCAGCCAGTCGAGCAGTTCGGGATGGCTCGGCGGTTCCCCCTGAGAACCAAAGTCATAACTGGTCTTCACCAAGCCTGTGCCAAAGAGCTGTTGCCAGAAGCGATTCACCGTGACGCGAGCAGTCAGCGGGTGATCGGGGGCCAGCAGCCAATTCGCGAGGTCGAGCCGATTGGGGCGGGCAGTCGGTGAGTCCGCTCCCTCGCTGACGCTTCGGGTTACTTTGAGGGGTGGGAATGCGGCGGGGACGTTCGGCTCGACTTTCTCACCCGGCTTGTCGTACTGGCCACGCAGCATCACGAAGGCTTCGCGTGGCTTATCGAGGTCTTTGAAAATAAATGTTCCGGGAATCGCTTCTTCGAGCAACGTCTTGGCCGAGTTCGCACCGAGCCACGCTTGTTGACTCTTCTGAAGTTCCGCGTCACTCGCGCGAGCGACGAATGCCAAGTAGAACTGTCGCAACTTGTCGCGGAGTTCTTCGGACTTTTTGTCGTCGGGCTTGGCCTCGCTGGCGCTTCGGTTTGGTGTTGGGCCGGCTTTGAGCAACGCGGCCAATTCAGCAGGGATGCCGGGGGTCTCTTTGCCGGCTCGTTCCTTCCACCAGGCGGTGAATGACGACCGCAGGTCCGTCGCCGGATTTGTGTCACCCGTGATGATCAAACCGTCCCACCACGCCACACCGCCGAATTGTGCGAGGGATATGCTGCGAACGGTGTCTCCCGGTTGCAGGTCCAATTTGTCGGCGGCGATGACCAACTCAAACCACTGATTTGGTGGCGGCGTTTCACCGAGCCAACTTTTGTCCGTGTTAGCCATCCCGTAATTCTTTGGATCGCCCCACAGGAAACGGCGGTTGCCGCGGCTGGTGATCAATTCCAGCGACAGGGTTTGCGACGGTTCATATTCGTCGAGACGGACCCACACGAAGATTTTCGGATTCTCCGGAATCACGAAGGGCTGCAACGAGTTCTCAAACTTGTCGTGATAGTTCGCGGCTCCGAATTGCTTGAGAGCTCGGCGGCCCAGCGGCGGATCGACTTCAGGAGCCGTGGCCCACACGGAATTGTTTCGCGAAGAGCAAGTCACCTTCGAGCCCAATGGGAAAACGTCATCGAGCCAAACATCCCTGACCGGTTGTTTGGCCGGCGGTGGTTGAGCCTCGGCCGGGTCTGCGTACGCGACCCGCGCGGCCGTCGCTTCAAGCTGTTGCTTGGCGGCCGTCTCATCGGCCTGCAACTTCGTCAGCGCGGCCTTTTGTTCCGCGGTTGAGAGCTTGAAGAACGGATCGGTCGTGTTGGTGTTGCGATCCATGCCGGGATCGGCGGCCGAGTAGAAGAACGCATACAACGAATAGAACTCGCGCATCGTCAGCGGGTCGTACTTGTGGTCGTGGCAGACGGCACATCCGCCGGTCAGCCCCATCCAGGTTTGCACCGTCGTGCTGGTCCGATCCACGGCGTAGCGATAGAGCCACTCGGCTTCGATCGCTCCTCCTTCGCTGGTGGTCACGTTGCAGCGATTGAACCCCGTCGCGATGAGCTGGTCCTGTGTCGGGTTCGGCAGCAAGTCCCCCGCCAGTTGCTCGACGGTGAACTTGTCGAACGGCTGATTGGCATTGAACGCCTGGATGACCCAATCGCGATACGCCCACATGGACCGTTCATTGTCGAGATGCAACCCGTGCGTGTCGGCATACCGCGCGACGTCCAGCCAATGCCGGCCCATCTCTTCTCCGTAACGCGGCGACTGGAGATACCGATCAACCATCTTCTCGTAAGCCTGCGGCGACGAGTCCGCTGCAAACTCCGCGACCTCTTTCGGCGTCGGAGGCAACCCCGTCACCGCGAACGCCACGCGGCGAATCAGTGTCGCACGATTCGCCTCCGGCCGCGGCACCAGCCCTTCCTTGTCCAGTCGCGAGAGAACGAAGCGGTCAATGCTGTTCTTTGCCCACGCCCCGTTCTTCACCGGCGGATCGGCTGTCTTCACCGGAGTCTCGAACGCCCAGTGCTGCTGATACGGAGCGCCTTGTTCGATCCATTTCCGAATCGTCGCTTTTTGCTCGGCCGTGAGTTTCTTCTTCGTGGACGGCGGAGGCATCACGACATCGGCATCCTCCGAGATCAACCGCCGCCAGACTTCGCTCTTGGCGAGGTCACCCGGCTTGATCGCGACGTGACCGTCCCGTTCCGCCAGAGCGCCGTCCGCCACATCCAGCCGCAAGTCGGCCTTCCGTTGCTTGGCATCCAAGCCATGACACGCGAAACAATTCGCCGACAAGATCGGCCGAATATCCCGGTTGAACGAAATCTCTTCCGCGCGCACCGACGCACACGCCGCAATCAAGAGAGTGAATATCATCAGCGAGGATCGTTTCATGGCCCTGTCTTCCAATTCGTTCTCGGTTTTTCAGCAACTGACTCGACACACCCGACTCATGGCCGCGCCGTTTCACTTTCGACCGGTCATTGTTTCCTGAGGTTCCTTGTTCCGACAGCCAATCTAAGAAAACATGCGTGAAATCGCCAAGACCCCAACCAGACGGTGCTTAATCTTTCCGACTCGAAGTTTCTGACATTAGTGAATTCCAGGCACGAAGGTTTCCGCCCCCATCCAGCTTGTCTGGATGGAGCGAACGATGGTGAGCTAAAGAATGGCAAACATACTTGGCGTCAGACCCCATCCGCCTCGTGCGGATGGTGAAGCAGATCATTGGGGCAGCGAACGCCAAAGAATCTGATTCACCATCCAGACGAGCTGGATGGGGTCCGACGTGGACCATGATTGCTGAGAGAGAGCACTCCATCTCTGGTTCCATCCAGACAAGCTGGATGGGGACCAAAACAAGCACTTGGAATTCGTTAGTGTCAGCGAACATTCACATTCGACTCGCCGAGAAACTCCACCTCAGGAACACTCGCATGAACTCGACTTGTCACAAGATGCTCTGCGTCGTGTTGTGCATGCTGGCTGAAGCGACGGGCTGGGGGGCCGACCGAGTGCAGTTCAATCGCGACGTGCGGCCGATCTTGTCGGACAAGTGTTTTCACTGTCATGGCCCCGATGCCAAGAAACGGAAGGCGGAGCTGCGCCTCGATGATCGTGACGTGGCGGTCCAGGCGCGAGCGATCGTGATCGGAAAGCCGGACGAGAGCGAACTCGTGCGGCGGATTCTCAGTACGGATGCCGACGAACATATGCCGCCGTCGTCGTCCAAGCTCGACAAACTTACGGCACGGGAAATCGCGGCGCTGCGACTCTGGATCGAGCAAGGGGCCGAGTACGAGAACCATTGGTCGTTCATTCCGCTCAAGCCCAGTTCGGCGACGGGCATCGACGCATTGATTCAGGGGAGCCTCGCCAAACGCGGGCTGAAGTTGCAGCCGGAAGCGAATCGCACGACGCTCATTCGACGACTCAGCTTTGATCTGACCGGGCTGCCTCCGACACCGGCCGAGGTCGCAGCCTTTCTGAATGATCAGGCTCCCGGCGCTGACGAACGGCTCGTCGATCGGCTGCTCGCGTCCGAGCATTATGGCGAACGCATGGCGACCGATTGGCTCGACGCGGCGCGGTATGCGGACAGCTACGGCTTCCAGGTCGATCGCGAACGCGAGATGTGGCCGTGGCGCGACTGGGTCGTGCGGGCGTTCAACGCCAATCAACCGTTCGATCAGTTCATCACCTGGCAACTGGCCGGTGACTTGCTGCCCAACGCCACTGACGAGCAGATCCTCGCCACCGCTTTCAATCGGCTGCACCAGCAAGAGGCGGAAGGGGGCAGCGTCGAAGAGGAGTATCGAGTCGAGTACGTCGCCGACCGCGTGCAGACGTTTGCGACGACGTTCCTCGGCCTGACCTTTGAATGCTGCCGCTGCCACGATCACAAGTACGACCCGATCTCGCAGCGCGAGTACTATCAGCTCTTCGCGATGTTCCAGAACATCGACGAGGCGGGACTGTATTCGTTCTTCACGCAGTCGCCGCCGACACCGACGTTGGCGCTGTCCGATGTGCCGACCAAGCAGCGCCTGGTCACGCTGCGAGAAAAGGTTGAGGAGTTAGAGCGAAAAACTCCGAAGCTGCGTGAGTCGCGGCGCGAGGCGTTCGGCAAGTGGTTCATTGATCTTCGGGTTGATCGCGGAAACCGTCCTGTGAGCGGCAAGGCGCTAGCCGCCGGTCCTCAGCAAACACCGGCGGCTAGCGCCGTGCCGGTCACGAAGTCGGACAATGGCAGCGTGATCGGCGAACTTGCTCGCTTTCGATTTGATATGGTCGATCAGGGGAAGCTCGCCAATGACATCAAAGCGGATCAACCAGCGAATCTGCGCGGCGAGAACAAACTTGTGCCTGGACACGATCTGCAGGCGATCGAATTTACCGGTGATGATCCCGTCGATCTGCCGCTGGGGAACTTCGGCCGGCATCAGCCGTTCTCGGTGGCGTTGTGGTTGCAGACACCCGATGTGAAGGAACGCGCCGTTGTGTTTCATCGCTCGCGAGCTTGGACCGACGCCGCCAGCCGAGGCTACGAACTGCTGATCGAAGAGGGCCGCTTGAAGTGGTCGCTGATCCATTTTTGGCCGGGCAATGCGGTCTCGATCGCGGCGACGGACAAGCTGCCGCTCAACGAATGGATGCACGTCGTCGTTTCGTCGGACGGCAGCAGCCGCGCGGACGGACTGAAGATGTTCATCAACGGCCGTCGGTTGGCCCTGCAACAAGGCGTCGAGGTCGTCAAGGATAAGCTGACCAAAGAGATCACCGGCGGCGGTGGTGACAACATCTCGCTCGGCGAGCGGTTCCGGGATCGCGGGTTCAAGGGGGGCTTGATCGACGACTTCCGGGTCTTTGGTCGTGAGCTGACCGACCTGGATGTCGAAGCCGTGTCGCGTGATCGTGCGATTCATGAGGTCGCGAATCGCCAAGCGACGCGCGAGAAGCTCTTCGACTTCTACCTCGCGACCGCCGATGCCGAATGGGCCGAGCACCTCGCTGCGTTACAAGCCGCGCGGGCTGAGTTCAACAAGCTCAACGACAGCATCAAAGAAGTGATGGTGATGCGCGAGCTGCCGCAGCCGAAGAAGGCGTATGTGCTCTTCCGTGGCGAGTACACGCAACGTCGCGAGGAAGTGCCGGCCGGCACGCCCGCGGCCTTGTCTCCGTTCCCCGATGACGCGCCCCGCAATCGGCTCGGACTGGCAAAGTGGCTGACCAATCGACGACATCCACTGACGGCTCGCGTGACGGTCAATCGCGTCTGGCAGAGCCTCTTCGGCCGCGGACTGGTGAAGACGTCAGAAGACTTCGGCAGTCAAGGTGCGCGGCCGCTTTATCCGGACGTGTTGGACACGCTAGCGATCAACTTCATCGACAGCGGTTGGGATCTGAAGCGGCTTGTGAAAACGATCGTCCTCAGCCAGACGTATCGGCAGCGGAGTCTCGCGGACGCACAGACGATGTCCGACGATCCCGATAACGAATGGCTGGCGCGCGGGCCGAGGTTCCGCTTGCCGGCGGAGATGATTCGCGACAACGCACTCGCGGCCGCTGGACTGCTCAAGCGACAGCTCGGTGGCCCGCCGGTGAACCCTTATGAGATGAGCGAATCGTTCAAGCCCGCCGCGCCGACCGCCGGTGACGGCGTCTTCCGACGCAGCCTCTACACGAACTGGCGGCGCACCGGACCGCCACCCGCAATGGTCGCCTTTGATGCGCCGCGCCGAGCGGTCTGCATCGCCAAACGCGAACGGACTGACTCGCCGCTGCAAGCCTTGATCTTGCTCAACGGAGTGCAATACGTCGAAGCCGCCCGCGTGCTCGGAGAAGCTTTGCATCGCGATGCGAAGGGCGAACTGCCGGCGATGATCGAACTCGGTTTCCTGCGCTGCTTGAGCCGCCGTCCCGATGCACGCGAAAGGGAGATCGTGACCAAGCTCTATCGCGAGCAGCTCGATCACTTCACGCAGCACGCCACTGAGGCTGAGCAACTTCTGAAGATCGGACAGACTCCGCGCGATGCCACGATTCCAGTTCCTCAAGCCGCCGCCGCCACGGTGCTGGCTCAAGCGCTGCTGAATCACGACGAGTGCGTCGTGAAGCGATAATGTGACGTTTAACCGCAACGCCATCGGCGTGCGTGGGCCGGTTGGCTCCTCGCGCCCACGCCGATGGCGTTGGGGTTAAACAAAGTTTCCAATCCCTCTGGGCACGAACCATGTCTCATCCACGGCAACCATCGCAGAGTCCAACGACGTGGCCTCGTCGCGAATTTCTGACTCGCACCGGCTTCGGGCTCGGCGGGATCGCGCTGGCCGATTTGCTCGCTCAGGACACCGCGAGCGCCGCCGCGCCCGAGCGCGGGGTGTTGGGCGAGCCGCACTTTCCTCCGAAAGCCAAGCGGATCATTTACCTGTTCATGTCCGGAGCTCCGTCGCAATTGGACCTGTTGGATTACAAGCCGTTGCTCAACCAGCGACAGGGCGAGCAACTGCCGGACTCGATTCGCGGCGGGCAGCGACTGACGGGCATGTCCGGCAATCAATCCTCGATTCCGCTGGTCGGTTCGCCGTTCAAGTTTCAGCAACACGGGCCGGGCGGAGCCTGGTTCAGCGAACTGTTGCCGCACACGGCTGGCATCGCTCACGAGCTGTGCGTCGTCAACTCGATGTTTACCGAAGCGATCAATCACGGTCCCGGCGTGACGTTTCTGCAAACGGGAACTCAGATCGCGGGCCGGCCGAGCATGGGGGCCTGGCTGAGCTATGGACTCGGACAAGAGAACGCGAACCTGCCCTCGTTCGTCGTCTTGATCACGAAAGACAAAGGAGGGCAGCCGCTCGGCGCGCATCTCTGGGGGAGCGGCTTCTTGCCGACGAAGCATCAGGGCGTCCTGTTCCGCGCGGCGCAGGATCCGGTGCTGTATCTCGGCAACCCGGCGGGGGTGAGCAGCGGCAGTCGCCGCTTGATGCTCGACCGCCTGCGCGAGCTGCACGAGCACCAACTCAAGACAACGCCCGACGCCGAGATTCAGAATCGCATCGAGCACTACGAGATGGCGTTCGCGATGCAGTCCAGCGTGCCGGAGGCAACCGACATCTCGCGCGAACCCAAAGCGGTCCTCGAATCGTATGGCCCGGACGTCACCAAGCCCGGCACGTTCGCGGCCAATTGCCTGCAAGCGAGACGACTGGCCGAACGGGGCGTGAGATTCATCCAGCTCTATCACCAAGACTGGGACCATCACGGCGGCTTGCCCGCAGCGTTGCCCAAGATCTGCCAAGAGACCGACCAACCGGCCGCCGCGCTGGTCAAAGACTTGCAGCGCTGCGGCTTGCTGGAAGACACACTCGTCGTCTGGGGCGGCGAGTTCGGTCGGACCAACTATTGCCAAGGGAAGATCCAACCGAACTTCGGCCGCGACCATCACCCGCGCTGCTACAGCCTCTGGATGGCCGGAGGTGGCGTGAAAGCCGGCACGGTTTACGGCGAGACCGATGAGTTTGGCTACAACATCGCGCGCGACGGTCTGCATATCCACGACTTGCACGCGACGATCCTGTCGTTGCTGGGCATCGACCACGAACGCCTGACTTACAAATTCCAAGGTCGCCGCTACCGCCTGACGGACGTGCATGGCGAAGTGGTCCAGGGAATCTTGGCGTAGAGGAATCGACCTGACGAAGATCGCTCTTTAGTTCTTCAGAAAACCTCTGGTGTCGAGCCAGTGCGCAGCGTGATCGGGCCAAGTCGAGATTTGGGAACCCGCGACGGGACGGAGGCCGTAGCCGTGACCTCCGTTTCCGTAAACGTGCAACTCCGCCGGAATGCCGTGCCGTTTGAGGCCAGCGTAGAACAGGACTGAGCCCAGCGATGACGAGCGATCGTCGTCGGTGTGGACCAGAAACACGGGCGGGCAGTTCTTCGGAACCGACGCGCCTTCGATCAGTTCGCCCCGCTCGCTGTCGTAGATATTCCACGGGTAGATGAGCAGCGCGAAGTCGGGACGATGCGGCACGTCGTCGGTCTTGTCGATCCGCTCGTAGGTCAGCCGCCCGGACGCGCTAAGCAGACGCGCGGCGACATTTCCTCCCGCCGAGAGGCCGAGCAGGCCGATGCGATCCGGCTTGAGGCTCCACTCGGCCGCTCGCGAACGAAGGAGCGCGAGGCTGCGTTGAGCATCCTGCAACGGCCGCGACCAACCGGGATCGTCGGCAGCGGACTTCGTGCGATAGCTCAGCACGAACGCGGAGACTCCGATCCCGTTCAGCCGCTCGGCCACTTCCGTCCCTTCTTTATCGGGAACGACTTTTCCGAAACCGCCGCCGGGCAGGATCAGAACTCCGGTCCCGTTGGGTTTCGGAGCCAGATGAACTGTGAACGTGGGCCGCGTGATGTTGATGACGCGCGTGACCGGAGGATTCTCATTGGCCAGTCGCGGCTGCGCTTCACCAACCAGTCGCGTCGTTTCGCCGGGGGCGAGGTTCGGCCAGACATCCAGGCGTTCCTCGGCGAGGATCGGTCTGATCGCCAACAGCATCACCACAAACAACAGTTGTTTCATGATTGAGTTCTTGTAGTCGTAGCCACGTTCGCCAGAACGTGGGCGTTTGAGAGATCACCCACGTTCTGGCGAACGTGGCTACGGAAGCGACGTCACGCGAAGAGTTCCGTCACCACGCGAGCTGGCTCGACGCCGGTCAGCTTGAAATCGAGTCCTTGAAAGCGGTGCGTCAGTCGCTCGTGGTCGATGCCGAGCAAATGCAACACGGTCGCGTGCAGGTCGCGAACGTGAACTGGGTTTTCGGCCGTGTTGTAGCTGAAGTCATCCGTCGATCCGTAGGTGAGGCCCGGCTTCACGCCACCACCAGCGAGCCACATCGTGAAGCAGCGCGGATGATGATCGCGTCCGGCTTCGGGACTGTCCCATTGGCCTTGTCCCGCGACGCCGCGTCCGAATTCGCCCCCCCAGATCACGAGCGTGTCATTCAACAAGCCGCGCTGTTTGAGATCGGTGATGAGGCCCGCGGTCGGTTGATCCACATCGCGGCACCGAGCGGTACACCACGACGGCAGACGGCTGTGATGATCCCAGTCGGGATGAAAGAGTTGGATGAAGCGGACGTCACGCTCGGCCAGTCGCCGGGCCAGTATGCAGTTCGCCGCGTAGCTCCCCGGACGTCGCGAGTCGGGACCGTAAAGCTGAAACGTCGCGTCGGTCTCGTCGCTCAGGTCGATGAGTTCCGGCACACTGGATTGCATGCGATAAGACATCTCGTACTGGCGGATGCGAGTGGCGATTTCCGGGTCGCCGGTCTCGGCCAGATGTTGCTGATTCAATTCCGCCAGGCCATCAAGCATCCCGCGCCGCAGTTCGCGCGGCACGCCGTCGGGGTCGCGCAGATAGAGCACCGGCTCGCGCGCGTTGCGCAGCTTCACTCCCTGATAGCGCGACGGCAGGAAGCCGCTCCCCCAGTAATGATCGTAGAGCGGCTGATCGCTCGGCCGCTGCATCTTTGAGATCATCACCAGGTAGTCCGGCAGGTTGCGGTTCTCGCTGCCGAGTCCGTAACTGATCCAGGTGCCGATGCTCGGCTTCCCTGGGATCTGGTTACCGGTGAGGAACTGTGTCATCGCCGGCGCGTGATTGATCTGGTCTGTGTGCATCGACTTGATGAAGCACAACTCGTCGGCAACTTTCGCCAAGTGCGGCAGCCACTCGCCAACGGTCGCACCGCTTTCTCCGCAGCGGCGAAACCTCGCGCGGGAGGGCATCACCAGTTGCTTCTGACTGGCGGTCATCGTCGTGAGCCGCTGGCCCTGTCGCACCGAATCGGGCAACTCCTTCCCGGCCCATTCCCGCAGCCCCGGTTTTTCATCGTAGAGTTCGATCTGCGATGGTCCTCCGGATTGGGTCAGGAAGATCACGCGCTTGGCACGCGCGGCAAAATGTGGCAGGCCGACCGCCAGCGACTCATTCGCAGCGTTGCCCGCGAGACCGTTTCGCGCAAGCAATTGCGATAGCGCCGCCGCGCCGATGCTCAGACCAATGCCGCGACCGAGAAAGTGTCGGCGCGTCACGTCGATCGCGGCTTCGAGAGATGAATTGATCAGGTTGTTGGACATCGTTCGGTGTGTGGTTTTTGAGTCCCGGTAGGGACGGATCGAAAATAGCCCAGCACTTGAGTGCTGGGCTGGTGGATGAACCCTCCTTCAAAGTCCCGTTAGGGACGACAGACGATCGCGGAGATTCTGTCGTCCCTAACGGGGCTTTATGGTGGTTTCGACTCCTTTCCCCAGCACTCAAGTGCTGGGCCATTTTCGCGTGTCCCTAACGGGACAAAGGCAAGATTGGTCAGTGAATTGGTTACTCGTGATTCAGGGCTTCATCCAAGTTCAGGATCAAACTGGCAACCAGCGTGTAGGCGGCGAATTCGGCATCAGGCTGAGATTGCTCAGTCCGTTGATAGTTTGTCTGACTCAGAAACTTGCGAGCGTCGGCGGGATGCGTGCGGAAATAGGTCATCGCGCGTTCCAGTTCGCGTTCGAGGATCGTGGTCTCGCGGGGCGTCGGTGGGCGTGAGACAACTCGGCGTGTGATCTCGGTCAGGCGAGTTGGCGGATCAGCGCCCGCTTGCAGCGCGTGACCGGCCAGCGCGCGGGCCGCCGCGAGGTAGTTGGCATCGTTGAGTAGCGTCAGAGCTTGCAACGGCGTGTTCGTGCGCGAGGGCCGGACTTCGCAAACGCGGCGCTGGGCCGAGTCAAACAAGAACGTCGGCGCGATCGCTCGCCGCCAGAAGGCATAGAGGGTGCGGCGATGCTGCGCCGCGCCTTCGCTGGGTTCGTATTTGAAGCGGCCCATAAACATCTCTTCCCAGACGCCGTCCGGTTGATACGGCCTCACCGGTGGGCCGCCGAGCGCCGGGTTCAGCAGTCCCGACGACTTCAACGCCGCGTCGCGCAGCATCCAGCTCGGCAGACGGAAGCGAGACCCGCGAGCCAGCAGACGATTCTCTGGATCGCGTGCCAACAGCGCGGCCGAGACCGACGAACTTTGCTGGTACGTTTCGCTGGTGACGATCAGCTTCAGCAGCCGCTTGATGTCCCAGCCGTGTTCCATGAAATCGACCGCCAGCCAATCGAGCAGTTCCGGATGCGTCGGCCGTTCTCCTTGCAAGCCGAAGTCTTCGGTAGTCCTCACCAACCCCGTGCCGAACAGCATCTGCCAGAAGTGATTCACGATCACGCGCGCGGCCAGCGGGTTGTCGCGCGAGACGATCCACCGCGCGAGCTGTTCCCGTGTGCGAGGTTCTTCGGCCGTCCAGGCCGCGATCGCCGCCGGCACATCGCGCGGGACGATTTCGCCCTTCTTGTCCCACACGCCGCGCAAGAGCACATGCGTTGGACGCGGTTCGGCCCGCTCGGCGAGCACCATCACGTCGATCTTCTTCGCTCCGTTCTGGACTTCGCTCAATTGCCGCGTCGCGCGATCCAATGCGGCCTTCTCCACTTGATACGGCTCGTGATCCGCGAGGAACTGATCGAAGAGTTTCTCACGCAACTTGGAATCCAGTTGCGCAAGTTCGCTGAGTTTTACCGCTGCGAGTTGCTCCAGTAGCGGCGTGTCGATGCTGCGCACGGTTGCTCCGGCCTGGTCGGTGACGGAGACGCGGAACCGGCCGATGTTCGCGTCGCCGTCGGTCGAACGCTGACGCAACTCGAAGACGAGTTCCTCATCCGTCTCTAATTCGAGCGGCTCGGCCAGCGCAAACACGGCGACGTGCGGTTGCTTGGAATCGTGGCCTTTGGTGGTCCAGCCGTTGCGCGGATCGTCGTCGAGCACTCCTTTGATGTCGCCGTAGCTGCGAGCATCCTTCTGCTCCGTGGAAACATTCGCGACGGCGCTGGCGACCAACAGATCGCGAATCTGCGAACTCCCGCGCCGGCGGACCTGCACCTTGATGTCGGTGAGAATGAACTCGCCAGATTGACCGCGCGACAAGCCGCCGCCGGAGTGCGAGTCGTGCGGCAGCACCTCCAACTTCAGGCCCGTGACACGCGACAACTTCACCGCCGCCGCGAGTCGATAATCGTCCTGACGCGGATTGGCTCCGCTGGCCTGTACTGTTCCATCGGCTATCTGCGAGAGCTGCGTCCCTTCGATGGATTCGAGTTCCGCATTTACCAGCGGATGCCAGGCTTGGAAGCCCCCCTTCACTTCCGCGGCCCGTGCGATGAGCCAGTCCGCGAACGGTGCCTCCGCCGCAGTTCGAGCCTGCGCTTCGCGCGGCTTGCGTTGATCAACGAGTTCCTGCGCCTCCTGAACAGCCCACGCGGCCAATGGCGATTGATAGGACAGATACGGCTTCGCGGCCGTGCTTGCTTTGCCGTCTTCGTCGATCGAATTGAAGAAGGCGGTCAGCGAATAAAAATCGCGCTGCGTGATCGGGTCGTACTTGTGCGAATGACACTGGCAGCAGCCGAGCGTCAGCCCCAGCCAGAGCGTGCCGGTCGTACTGACTCGGTCGATGACATAGTCGATCCGCGACTCTTCGGGATCGCGGCCCCCCTCGCCGTTCGTCATGTGGTTGCGATGAAAACAGGTCGCCAGCCGTTGCTCCGGAGTCGCATTCGGAAGCAGATCACCCGCGAATTGCTCGATCGTGAATTGATCGAACGGCAGGTTGCGATTGAATGCACCGATCACCCAATCGCGCCACGGCCAGTTCGTCCGCGTGGCGTCCCCTTGAAACCCGTCCGTGTCGGAATAGCGAGCCGCATCCAGCCACCACATCGCCAACCGCTCACCGAAATGCTCCGATGCCAGGAGACGATCGACGAACCGTTCGTAGGCGAGGTTAGAGTCGTCTTTCAAGAACTCATCGAGTTCACTCGTCGATGGCGGCAGCCCCGTCAGATCGAACGACACGCGCCGCGCGAGCGTGTGCCGCGCTGCGCGAGCCGACAGGGCGAGTCCTTCCTCCGCCAGCCGCGCGCGGACGAACGCATCAATCGGATGAGCAGCGATCTTCGGCGGATCGACCTGCACCGGTTTCTCGAACGCCCAATGTTTGCCCCACGGTGCCCCCGCTTCGATCCAGCGTCGCAGTGTCTCCACTTGTCGCTTGGTGAGACGTTTCTTGTGCGACGCCGGAGGGGGCATGACCACTTCGTCATCCACCGCAAGCACTCGCGCCAGCAGTTCGCTCTCGGCGGGCTTCTCCAGCGAGAGCACGGTCAGCGCCCCCTCGCGCGTATCGAGCCGGAGATCGGCCTTCCGCTGCGACTCATCCGGGCCGTGACATGCAAAACAGTTCTCGGTCAGGATCGGCAGCACGTCGCGACTGAACCGCACACGATCCTCGGCTGCTAACGGAAGGGTCAGCAACAGGCAGACGAAGATGGCAAGAGGTCGTTTCAGCATGGTTCGCGTGGCAGTTCGTGGTGAGTTGTTGTCGCTGACGTGGTCGTAGCCTAATTGACCGAGCCTGAAAAGTGTCGATGCTACGCGCCGAAATCCGTCAGTCTTCCAGACGCCCGCGCCGCCCGCAGTGCGTTCAACACGGCCAGCAAGTCGATGACTTCTTGACCGATCGCGCCGGCGACCGGCGGCAAATGACCGGACGCGGCGAGAAGCATTCCGACGAGGCTCAGCAACATTCCGCCGACCGCGCTTTGCAGCGCGATCCGCCGCAGACGCTGGCCGATGTGCAGCAACTCATCCACCTTTTTGAGCGAACTGTCGAGGATCACGGCGTGTGCGGCTTCGGAGGTGATGTCGCTGCTGCCACCAAACGCGATGCCGACGGTCGCGATCGTCAGAGCCGGCGCGTCGTTGATGCCGTCGCCGACGAAAACCGTGTTCGCGCGCTGCGTCTCGGCCCGCACGAGCGCCAGTTTTTGTTCCGGTGATTGGCTGAAGTGGACTTCGTGGATGCCGACGAGCTCGGCGAGGTAACGGACCTCCGACTCACGGTCGCCGGAGACGATCATTACCCGCTGGAAGTGATGGTTCGGCGCGAGATGTTTCACGAACGACGCTCCGTCGGCTCGCGGCTGATCGCGGAACCGCAACGTCACCGGGATCAGGTCGTCGATGATCGCGATGCACTCCATGCCTGCCGCCTGCGGCGGAAGATCAAACGTAGGGTGGGTCGAGGCACGAGACCCACCAGCAGTCGTTTCGTTGGCGGAGAACTGGTGGGTCTCGATGACTCGACCCACCCTACCGTCGTTTGTGGCTGCGACCAGCTTGCCACGGCTCGTGATGCGAATGCGTCGACCAGCGACAACACCGGTCAATCCTTGGCCGGGAAGCTCGTGAATTTCAGTGGCGTCTTGCAGCGCAATGCGTCGCTCGCGAACGGCGTTCAGGATCGCCGCCGCGAGCGGATGCTTCGAGTACCGTTCGACACTGCCGATCAGCGACAACGCTTTGTCCGCAGTGAGCGGCAGGGCGCTAGCCGGCGGTGATGACCGGGGGCTAGCGCCCTGCCGCTCACTGGCGGTCGCCGATCCAACGATGATCTCAGTCATCGCCGGTTGCCCGTAAGTCAGTGTGCCGGTCTTGTCGAAGATCGCCGTGCGACAGGTCTCGATCCGTTCGAGCACCGACGGATCGCGAATGATGATGCCGCGCCGAGCCGCCAGTGAAATCGAACCGATGATCGCCACCGGAATCGCAATCAGCAGCGGGCAGGGTGTCGCCACGACCAACACGGCCAGGAAACGATGCACGTCGCCGCTCAGTCCCCACGCCAACAGCGCGAGTCCGACCGCCAGAGGCGTGTAGAACGCTCCGAGTTGATCGCCCAAGCGACGCAGGCGCGGGCGACGTTCTTCGGCCGCGCGCATGACGTGCATGATCTGAGCGTACCGCGAATCGACCGCGAGCTTGTCCGCGCGAATCGTCAGCGCGGCTTCGCCATTCAACGCTCCGGAGATCACCGTCGAGCCGCAGGACTTCGGCATCAAGTACGGTTCGCCGGTGAGAAACGACTCGTCCATCGTGCCGTGTCCGTCGAGCACCGTGCCGTCCACCGGGCAGATTTCGTGCGGAAACACCAGCAGCGTGTCGCCGACGACGACTTGATCGACCGCGACGTCGTGAATCGTCTCATTCGATTTGCGATGAGCTTTGGAAGGCATGCGCCGGGCCAGCGCGGCGAGGACCGACGATGCGCTCCGCATCGCGTAGGCTTCGAGCGCCTCGCCGCCAGAGAGCATCAGCACGACGAGCGTCCCCGCGAGATACTCGCCCAACACGATTGACGTCACGATCGAGATGCCGGCCAGCAGGTCCGAGCCGAACTGGCGATGCCACAGTTTCCAAGACAGCTCGGCCACCAGCGGCAGGCCGCCTCCGGCCAGCGCGAGGATCAAAGGCCATTCGGTCAACGTGAAGGGGCCGAGCGAGTCATTGGCGTGGCCGCCGAATCTCACGACCAGATGCAATGCGATCGCGATCAACGCCAGCAACGCGATCCATTTATCGAATCGGTGTTCGTCGCCCGGCGCGGGTGTAGCGGTGGATGCTGGATTGCTGGCGATCATGTCGGGCTTTGGAGCGCGGTGCGTTTATGATTCTTCAGGATTTGAAGTGGCTTGAGGACAGCGGTGACGCGATCGTCACGAGGTTTTCTGAGGAATCGCAGAGATGCGTGATTCTTGTTTGATTCATCCGTGTGTGCGTTTCGATCCGTGTGCGAAGTGCGTTCGTCCTCAGTTCGAACGCACTTCGCACGCGGATTGAAGCTGACACACGGATCAAGAAACGTATCCGAAGAGCCGCCGAAAATCAGTCCTTCAAGTGCCAGACTGATTGCAACCTGCCACTCCAGACCCCGGATCACTCACGCCACGCTCGCGGCAAGTCTCGCTTCGTGTCGAGCAGGATGGCGAGGATTGTCTGACGATCCTCGTTCGACAAGTGCTGGTACGTGGAGGATTGGTCGATGCCGGTGAGTACGTCGTGCAGCTTGCGATAGACGATCGCCTTCAACTCCGCCGGCAAGCCATCAAACGCCGCGGAGTAAATCAGAAAGCTGCACCGGTATTTGAAGATGCGCGATTGGAGATCGAAATCGCGCAGCGAGCGGCCGCGTTTGTCGCGCGGGCCGCGGTGGGCGAATTGTTCGGCGAAGCCGGACGTCCCTTGCACACGGTCGGTCAGCGGAGCTTCTTCAACGAACAGGAAATGCTTGAGCACAAGGTCAGCGGAATGATCGAGCCGCCGCTGAATACTTTCCGTGCGCGGCAGGTTTGGCTCTTTGCTCATCGTCCGCAGGATCTCTTCGTCGCGGAGCGCGAGCTTGGCTTGATAGTTGGCCAACGTCAGCGCGTTGTGCGCCGGAGCCTGATGCTCGAAGACGAGCAGCGCGACGATGTCGCTGTGCGGGGTGAGATACGGCTCGACGTTGATGAGTTTGGAAAGGTCGGTCACGTTCGCTCCGGCATCGACGTCGAAGGCTTCCGGTTCGCGCACACTCTTGGCGATCATGTTGCCCATGTGCCGCTGCTGGCCGTGAGTGCCGCTGACATACCAGCCGCCCCAACGCTGCTTGAACGGGCTTTGCGACGTCGTCCGGTAGGTCGTCGTGCTGAGGATCGGATTGCCGACGCCGTCGGGAAACACGGATCGAATCAAGTGGCCGGGGACTCCTTGCGTGACCGACGAGGCATGGCACAGCGTGCAAGTATCGGTGTGCCGCGCGAACTTCGGGTGGTCCACTTCTTCTTGATCGAGTGAGTAGAAGATACCGCCGAGTTGCGGATCGACCGCCGAGACCTCCATGACATCGCCGTTGACGCACCAGCCGACGTAAACGTCGTCGTTGAAGTAGATCGCGCGCGGCGTGCGCGGGTGGATGCGATTCCGTTGAAAACTCGTCTTCGAGAAGACCAGCATCTGCGAGGTCTCGGAAACGTTCAGCGTTTTGAGCACCGACGCCAGATAGCCGCTCTTGTCGTCGAACGTCAGCCGGACTTCTTTGGCGTTGATCCGTTTCTGCAACAGGCTGATCGGATCGGACAACGGTGACTTGAGATAGTTGACCGGCTCACGTTCGATGTCGAACTGTGCGGAAGCGGACAGTGGAACGGCGGCGATGACCAGAAAGAGTGCGAAACGGAACATGACGGTTGGCTTTCGATGGCGGGACGATGTTTCGCAGCCTAATTGGCAAACTGCGTTCCGCCAACCGGGAGGGCTGAGTCGAACCGTAGTACTCCGGGGAAACGGATCACGCTGCCGGCAGCGTGATTACGATTTCCGTGCCTTCCGTGCGCGACTCGCTGACGGCGATCGTGCCGTCGTGTTCGTCGATGATGCGTTTGCTGATCGCCATGCCGAGGCCGGTGCCGGTCGGTTTTGTGGTAAAGAACGGCTCGAAAATCTTTTGGCGTTGTTCGGGAGACATGCCGGGGCCGTTGTCGGCGATGGAGAGCTGCCAGACCGGGCGACCTTCGAGCGTGGCCCGTTTCCAGGCGACTTCAATGCGCGCCGGATCGGCACACGCTGCCAGCGAGTTCTCGAAGATGTTGCGGAAGACTTGTTCGAGACGGCTGGGATCGACCGAGCAGCGCGGTGACGGACCCGACTGGGGCAGCTCGAACGCGACCTTGCGGCCTTGTCGCGTCCAGACGAGGTTGTCCCACGTCTCTTCCAGCAAGTCGCGGAGATCGTGTTCGGTTCGTTGCAGTTTGATCGGAGCAGCGTAGTTGCGGACCTCCTCGAAGAGTCCGTGCAGTTTTTTCTGAGCCTTTTGGACGCGCTCCACCAGATCCAGCGAGTCCGCTTGCCCTTGCAGGTTGAGGCTGAGCATCTCCAAGCAGGCTTCGCTGCGTTGCAGCGCATTGCGGCTTTCGTGGACCAGGCCGGTCATCATCTGGCCGATGGCGGCGAGCCGTTCGGCTTGCAACATGCGTGTGTTCGCGGTCTTCAAGGCGAGTTCCGCTTGTCGCTTCTCGGCCAGTTGCCGCAGCCGCGCCCGCAGCGTGTCGGCATCGACCGGCTTGATGAGATAATCAGAGGCTCCGTTGCGGAGCGCGGCGATCGCTCCGGTCAAATCTTCGTAGCCGGTGACGATCACGATCGCCGCTTGCGGCGCGAGTTGTCGCAACTGCGGCAGAAAGTTTTCGGAGTTGCCGTCCGGCAATTTACGGTCGAGCACGATCGCGAAGTATTCGTCCCAGTGCGCTTCGCGCAACGCCTGCCCGAACGTCTCGGCCGCCTGCACGCGATAGCCGTCCATTTCGAGAATGTCGATTAAGTTGCTGCGCGTGTCGGGATCATCTTCCACGACCAGCAGCGACAACGGCCCCAAGACGTCGCGATCCGTGGTCTCGGCTGTGTGTTGAGGCATGTGGCAAATCCGTCGTGGAGGAGTGAGTCGTTTAACCGCTACGCCAACGGCGTGCGCGCGACGTCGAATACCGACCTTCGATCGCGCACGCCGTTGGCGTAGCGGTTAAACGGAACGGGCCGTCCAGCGTTGCAGCGTACCCAGGAAGGCATTCATTTCGAGCGGCTTGTAGAAAAAGACGTCCGCGCCGGGAAGCGAGTTGTTCTTTAATTGCTCGCTCAGTTCGTGGCGATGTCCCGTCAACAGGATGGTTCTTGCCTGCGGATGCTGGACGTGGATTTGTTCCAGCAGCTTCAGGCCATCGGTGTCGGGCAGTCGCCAATCGACCAGCACGATCTGAAATTCCTGGCGGTCCAGTTGCTCGGCCGCCTCGTGGGCCGAGCCGGCGATGCTGACGCGGAACGCTCGTTCGCGCAGCACGTCGTACATGCTGGCGCAGAAGTCGGGATCGTCGTCCACGATCAGCAGCAGCGGTTGCCCCGCCGCTTCGGAAATCAGGGGCAAGAGCGCCGGGACATCGACCGGTTTGGGCAGGATACGCCACACGCCGAGTTTTTCGGCCCGTTCGCGCGTCTCGGCGTCCGCAAAGCCCGTGATCAAGATCGCAACGGTGGACGCCGAGCGGCGTTTCAGTTCGCGGTAGAGTTGCAGGCCGTCCATGCCAGGCATCTTCAAATCGAGCAACACGACGTCGAAGGCACGCTCGGCCAGCGAGCGCAGTGCCGTCGTGCCATCGGGAGCAGTCCGCACGTCGTAGCCGATGTCGGACAGGATGTCCGCCAGATTGGCGCAGGTGTCGAGGTCGTCATCCACGACCAGCAAACGAGTCGGCCGTGGAGGCGTCGCGAGTGGGTTGTTCATGGGAGGACAATCTGGTTGATGCGAGCCGTCACGGTGAGCATGTTACTACTCAACGACGTGACAACAACTCGCAAGGCGAGAGGACAATGGGAGTGTTGGGGTCACAAAGGGGGAGGAGAAATGGGGGTGGGTCAGGCGGGTCAGGCGGGTCTGCCGGATTTGGCAGTTTTCAGGAGGGTGTTCGCCAGATTGCGAAGGCCATGCCAGGACTGCGACGAAGTTGCGCGAGACGTGTGCAAGTCCGCGCACCGGCGAGCGAGATTGGCACAGACGCGCCGAGTTTGTGAAAGAATCACGCCACCCCGCTTGTCGGGGTGGTTCCCGCGCTTCTGCGCTACCGTCGAAGATTTGGGTAGTGCAAAAGCGCGGGAACCACTGGGGCAAGCCCAGTGGCGTAATTTCTTCACAGTCTTGCCGTGACGCGATTCCACGTACCTGCGACTCCGACGGACACGAGAGCGAGATTTTCCCAAGAGATTTCCGGTTCGGCACATCCTTCGCAACCGGCAGTTATTGCCAGGCCACACGCGGTTCGGTTCCCCGGCTTGGAAGGTGCGAGGCTCTCAGGGAAGAAGCCGGTGCCTTCGCCGATCCGCGACAGCAAGGAGCACGGCCATGTTAGTTCTGTCGCGTAAACTGAATCAGGAAATCCGCATCGCCGAGAACATCGTGGTGCGCGTGATCGGCATCAAAGGGAATCAAGTGCGATTGGGAATTGTGGCTCCTTCCGAGGTTCCGGTCTTGCGTGAGGAACTGACGATGAAGGTTCCATCTCAGCCTCGCCAGCCGTGCTCCGGAACGCGGGTCATGAAGTGTGCTCGCTGTTAGTGTTTGTCGGCTGGGATTCCATCCCGACCATACGGGTCGGGACAGAGTCCCAACCTACGGAAAAGTGTTTTGCCGCGCGAAATTGGCTGCCTCTGGGATGGGTTCAAAGTTCTTGGGGGATGGTGGCTGGTTTCGCGCGGCTGTTTGCTATTCTGCGACGTTGGCGAAAGGGGTCGTGCGTTCAAAATTCAAAATTGGCACGCCAATTTTGAATTTTGAAC
>CAMDEA010000124.1 GCA_945893045.1 Planctomyces sp. SH-PL62 | reverse complement strand
AGTCCATGACTGGCGAGCGACCAAACGATGAACTGCGGATTTCAAGCTCGCCGTGGGACTTGTCCCGGTGGTTCCCGCGCGCTGTAGTTACGGCGTGGAATGGCAAAAAGGCTCTGCGATGGAAGCGTTGCTGAGCGTTCGTGGCCCGTCGCGGCAGAGCGCGGGAACCACCCCGACCCCTGATCTGTTGGGCGAATACTACGTTGATGACTTCGCGGATGTCAGTTCGCGGATGTCGGCGATGAGGGTGGCAACGTCGGTCTCGGCGGTGTCCCACGAACACATGAAGCGTGCGCCGCCGGCTCCAATGAATGTGTAGAACCGCCAGCCGCGTGTCCGTAGTGCGGTGGCGACTTCCGGACGCAGTCGGACGAAGACGGAGTTCGCTTGGCGGCGGGAAATGAATTCGACGCCGGGGATTTGTTGGAGGCCCAGTTCGAGTTGCTCGGCCATGCGGTTGGCTTGCGCGGCGTTGCGCAGCCACGCGCCGGACTCCAACATGCCGACCCACGGCGCGGCGAGGAACCGCATCTTCGAGGCGAGTTGGCCGGCTTGCTTGCAGCGGTAGGCGAACTCGTGGGCGAGTTCCTTCTTGAAAAAGATGATCGCTTCGCCGACGGCCATGCCGTTCTTGGTGCCGCCGAAGCAGAGGACATCGACGCCGACTTTCCAGGTGATCTCTTTCGGAGCGACGCCGAGCGCGGCGACCGCGTTGGCGAAGCGTGCGCCGTCCATGTGGACGCGCAGGTCGTGACGCCGAGCGGTCTCGAACAGCGCTTGCAGGTCGTTGACCGTGTAGACCGTGCCGAGTTCGGTGGCTTGCGTCAGGCTGAGCACTCGCGGCTTGGGATAGTGGATGTCGCAGCGTCGTTGCACCATGTGCGAGACGGAGTCGGGTTGGATGCGGCCGTCCTCGCCGGAGACCACCAGAATCTTCGAGCCGTTCGAGAAGAACTCCGGCGCGCCGCATTCATCGGTTTCGGCGTGAGCCAATTCGTGGCAGAGGATGCTGTGGTACGACTGGCACATGGCCGAGAGCGCCAGCGCGTTGGCGGCGGTGCCGTTGAACGCGAAGAAGACTTCGCAGTTGACCTCGAAGAGTTCGCGCAGCAGATCGGCGGCTTTGGCGGTCCATTCGTCATCGCCGTAGGCCGGGACGTGTCCCTGATTCGCGCGGGCCATCGCGTCCCAGGCTTCGGGACAGACTCCTGAATAGTTGTCGCTGGCGAAGTGGCGGCGGCCGGTAGAGGTCTCGGACATGGCGTTCTTTCGGAGGTAGTGCGGAAGCGCGGGAACCACCGAGGCAAGCTCGGTGGCGTTTTAGGTGATCGGAGTGAGCACGCCGTCACGCAGTTCCGCGCGGCGTGGGAAACGAGCGGCCAAGTCGGCGCTGTGAGTCACGCAGATCAGCACGCTGCCGACGTCGCGGCTGAGTTCCAGCAGCAGGCTGCCGATCGAGTCGGCGTTCTCGCGATCCAAGTTGCCGGTCGGTTCGTCGGCCAGCAAGAGTGCGGGCTGATTGATGAGTGCTCGGCAGACGGCGACGCGCTGTCGTTCGCCACCGGAAAGCTGAGCGGGGCGATGTTCGATTCGCTGCTGCAAGCCGACTCGATCGAGCAGCTTCGTCGCACGGGTGACATCTTCGGCCGTCGTGCCGGGGCCGGCGAGGCGCGGGATCAACACGTTTTCCAAAACCGTGCATTGCGGCAGCAAGTGATGTTCCTGAAAGACGAAGCCCACCGATTGCTGTCGCCACGCGGCGAGTTCTGTTTCGTTGGCGGCAAAGACATCGCGGCCTCGCAGGCGAACGGAACCCTGCGAGGGACGTTCCAAGCCGCCGAGCACGAACAACAGCGAACTCTTGCCAGAGCCGGATGGGCCGGTGACCGCCAGCGCGTCTCCGCCGTGCAGCGTGAGGTTCACCCCCTTGAGCACGGTCAATGAACCGGCCGCCGTGACATACTCCTTGCACAAGTCCGTGACGATCAAATCCGATTCGACGTTCGACATTTCGTTTCGCTCTGGCCGGGAAGTACTCGTCAAAAAAAACAGCAGGACCGGAATCGCCATTGGCGGTTCCGGTCCTGCAAGATGTCAACAAGTTCGTGAGACGCTGTCGAGTTACTCGAACGCGAGACTCAGCCAGCCGCCTGCCGCTTTGATCTGCGCGACGCCCAGATGAATCGGTGTCTGGCGGTTCTTGTCGATGCTGATGAATCGGTCAAACTTGCGAGTCGGCAGGGCGTTCTTGATTTTCGTCCGCACGACGGATGCACGAGTGATCTGGATCGCCGCATTGGCCGGCGGTTCCACCGGCGCGACTCCGATATCGCCACTTTCGATGACGAGTTCGGTGCCTTCGACGCGGAACATCAGCGGCACGGTAATCTCCTGAAACGGGATGTCCTCTTCGCCGGCCTTCTGTTTCAGGCCGGCTCGGATGGCGAGCGTCAGTTGGCCGTTGTTGAGGCGAATGCGAATCGGGTCTTTCTCAGGGAAGATGAAAGTCGCTGGTTCCTTCGAACCTTCGCCAGCCGCTTCGATCTTCTGCGTGGCGTTGAACTGACGGCCGAGCAGATCGGAGAACGACTTTTCGATCTCCGTGGCCAGTTCCTTGTCCGTCATGGTGCGACCGGCGAATTTCAGCCGGTCCAGGCTGTTGTTCAGCAGCGACTCGTGCAACGCCACCACGAACCCGCTGCTGGGGACGGTGACAAACGGTCCGTCGCCGCCGGCCAATTCACGATCGGCCATCAGCCGCAAATTCGCGCGCAGGTCGTCTTCGGTCGTGCGGTAGTTGGTGGCCGAAGGCATCAAGTCCTTCTCACGCAGCTTGGCGTTGACCTTCTCCTCCAAGTCCTTGTTGACGTCGCCAATTTTGGTATCGACCTCTTGATTGAACTCCGGCAAGACTTTGCTGCGGACTCGATCCGCCGCGATCGCTTCGGATTGACCGCGCCGCTTGGCGACTTCGTCCCGCGCGATGGAGTCCGCGATGCCGCCGAAGAGAAACATACCGCTGTACTTCGTCGAGACTCCGGTGGTCGTGTTGCTGGGCCACACGGAAATTTCCGCGGCACCGGTCGCAAACTTGTTGCCGTCAAAGGTAATTGGTTTTGAGGCTTTGAAGACGTGATGACCTGACGTGTAAACGTTGGCTTCACTGGTGACACCGACCGTGTTTGAGCGGGCAACGCCATCCGCCACGAGGTTCAGTCGAATGCCGTTGTTGTTGGGCTTGAGGTCGATCCCCACGGACACGGTTGTCGTCTGATTTCCGCTGACGCTCGCGCCGAGAACATTGTCATGCACGGCTCCCTGCTTGGTCGTCGATTCACCGATGAGCTTCGACAGGAATTTCTCGCTGGCGACAACGCGGAGGTTGAAATTGAAGTAATGCGTGGCCATCGCCGCAGCGATGCGATTGCCCTGGTCCGGCGAGGATTTGCGGATCGTCTCGAACGACTTGCGAACCGCTGCCGCGTCCGTCGTTGACTGCGTTTCCTCAAACTTTTCGACGGAGCTGACCAAGGTCACCAATTCGGCCCGCAACTTTTCCGGGTTGATCGGTTGATCGACGGTGGCCGCGAGCTTCACGAAGTTGTCCAACGATTGCCGGAGTGCGACGAATTTCGCACCCGCCAAGAACGTGCGAAGTTCTGGCGACGTGGTTTCCGACGGCGAGAGCTTCTGATGCACGGCGGTCAGGACCGGGACCGCTTCGGAACCCTTCTTGTCGCTGACCAGCTTGGTGATTTCGGCGGAACGAACGTAGCTCAACCAAGCTTTGCCATTCGTGACGGCATTGAGTTCCGTTTCCAAGTCTTTGAGCGAATTCGCGACTTCTTGACGGGGACCGTCGAGCCGCTCGCTGGCGGCTTGTTGCGGATCGAGCGTCAGCGTGTCGAGCACCGCTTCGGCGATCGTGACACGGCGGTTGAGCGCGGCGTGCAGGCTGCCGAGCGATTCGTGAATGCTGCGATAACGCACGTCCTTGAGGGACGTCTCCATCGTGAGCAACTTCCGCTTGAGAACTTCCAACTGCTGGCGTTGTGCCGCAATATCGAGTCCTTCAGCGGTGTAGAGCTTGGCGACTTCAGCCGCAGTCGTTTCGCCCCATTCCTTCCAATTCCCGTCCAGCGCACCGAATGCCTCATCGTTCACCGCAGCAGGAGTTTCCGCCGGCAGGACGCCGCGTAACCCGGCCGGCTGGGCCGGCTTGGTGTCGTCCAACGCCAAGGAAACCAAAGTGGTCCCCAACGCCAAGACGGAGGTGCCGCACAGCGCCATCCAACGCCGTTTGGATTTGAAAGTCGCTTGGAAAATTTGTCGTTCAGCCACTGGTTTCACTCCCTCAAGAATTATTTGATCGCATGTTGGCGAAGGGCCGCGATCGGTTCTCCCTCTGTATCGACGCTCGCTTCGGAAGACCGGTGCCGACTTGTGATGTCCGCAGATCGCTCCACAGTCGGGAAACCGACTCGCCTGAAAACCGCAGCTCACTCGAAACTTTGGTCGGCAAAAGAAGTTGCGGCATCGCATACGTCTCTTTGCTGAGCCTCCGAGATTGCTCACGTTACGCAGTCTAGTTGGCCGATTTTTTCCATGCAATCGGGATTGTCGGCAGGTGCGGCAGTTTGAACCCGGCTGAGGAGAGAGTCATTCGTCACTGGCATCCGACGCTGAGCGGCCTAGACTTCGACTGCGTTCGCGGCCGCTCTCCGTTCGTTTCACTTCTCCTGGCTCCATTCATGGCTGGACTCGCCTCAACGGACGACTACTCGCGCCCGTTTCCACTGCTCGGCGCGACGGCGGTCTTCAGCGGAGCGGGCTTACTGATTGTTCTCAAGCGATCACCGTCGTTCGCGGAGGACTGGGGCGAAGCGAGTTATTGGGTGCTGTTCGCCGCGTCGGTCTTCTTGATGCTGTGGGGACTTGGCCAGTTGCTCGCGTCGGCCAAGCCGGACTGGCGCTGGACTCGATTCGCCAATTGGAATCGGAATCGGATGGCGGTGACGCGCGAAGGGATGGCCTACATCGGCATCATGAGCGTCATGTTCATCGGCTCGATCTTGGGGCGGACCAACATGCTGATGTTTGTCTTCGCGATGATGATCGGCCCCTGGGTGCTCAACGGCTGGATCGCGTTTTCCATGTTGCGGAGAACGAATGCGAAACGGACGTTGCCACAGCGCGCGATGGCGGGGGACATGGTCTCGGTGGAAATCGAAGTTGAGAACCACAAGTGGCTGTTGGGTTCTTGGCTGCTGGCCGCTCGCGATCGAGCGGTGCATGCTCGCGACCGATTTCAGGCGTCGGCCTTGTTTGTGCGCATCCCGGCGCGGCAGAGCCGGCGTGGGCATTACTTTGTGCGATTCAGCCAGCGCGGCGAGTATTCCTTCGGACCGATCGAGCTGACGACGCACTTCCCGCTGGGTCTGATTGAGCGTGGCTTGGTGTGCCAGGACATGGGCAAGCTGATCGTGCATCCGCGAGTCGGCCGGATGACTTCGCGCTGGCGGAGCGACCTGTGGAACGCGACCGAATTGGCCGAACAGCGGCAGATGCGAGCCGGGTTGTTCGACGATGAGTTCCAGCGCATTCGCGAATATCGCTCAGGAGACAACCCGAAGGCCATTCATTGGCGGACCACCGCGCGGCGCGGCGAATTGATGGTCCGCGAGTATCAGCAAACGCGAGACCGCGACCTGATTTTGCTGGTCGAGTTGTGGCAGCCCGCGCAGCCGGTGGCGTCGGACCTGGATCGTGTCGAGCTGGCAGTCAGCTTTGCCGCGTCCGTGTTGTACGAAAATTTGCGACAGTCGCGTGAGGCGCGGCTGCGGATCATCATCATCGGCGCGGACACCGTGGCGTGGGACCATCAATCGAGTATGGAGCTGGCGCTCGATCAACTGGCCTTGGCGGAAGCCGCACCGGGTGCCGATGTTCGCCGAACGTTGGAAGAGACCATGCAGCGGATTTCGAGCAGTTCGCGCGTGGTGGTTGTGTCGTCGCGGCCGCGTAGCGACTTGCGGGCGCGGACACGCGAGGTCATGGAACCTGTGGAGTTGCTGTGCCTGTCGGCCGAGGCGCGAGATTTGTCGCCGTACTTTGCGCTGGAGGGCCTGGTATGACGACGGTGCTGCAAGTCAGTCTGTATGGCCTGGTGATGCTGGGCAGCGGCATGTTGGCGTTTGCCGAAGGTTCGAGCTTCCCGGATGCGTTCACGATCCCGCTGGCGATCTTGGCGTTGTTTGTCACCGAGCGTTGGAAGTTGTTTTGGCTGCGAGTCAGTTGGGCCAACGTGCTGGGCATCGCGGCATTTGTGCTGGCGGGATGGGAATTGAGCAGTGGCCAGATCGAAGCGCGATTACTTTCGCTCGCGCACTTGCTGGTGTATCTGACGTGGATTGTGTTGTTCCTGTCCAAGACGGCGCGGATGTATTGGACTTTGTGTTTGCTGGCGGTGCTGCATGTCGCGGTGGGAGCGGTGCTGACTTCGACGGGAATCTTCGGGGCGTTGTGCGGGATGTTCCTGGTTCTCGCGGTTTGGACATTGACGCTGTTCACACTCAGCCGCGCACGAGAGCGCTACGCCGCCGAAGATCAGATGCTGTTCACGAAGCATGGGGAGGGTGAGGCACCCGCCGAGCCGGATCGAGTTTCGGTCGTGACATTCCTGTGGAATCAGAACAGCCAACCTGTCAGCACCGTGCAGATTGATCCGCGATTGCGCTGGATCAGCGGACCATTCGCGTCCGGCGTTCTGGCCAACGTCGTATTGTCAGCGCTGGTGGGTGCGTTGTTCTTCATGTTCACGCCGCGGATTTGGGTCGGCAGTTTCGCCGCGTTTGGCGAGGGGCCCGATCAGCCGCTGCGCATCTTGCAGAGCGGGTTTGCCGAAGAGGTGCGGCTGGGAGACATCGGCCAGATTCTGGAAGGGACGCAGACAGTGATGGAGGTGCGGATGTTCGATCAGGCGACCGATCAGCCGTTGGACATCGCCGAACATGCGTCGCGGCTGGGCTTTGACGAACCCTTGTTCCGTGGCTCGGTGATGGGTGAATACGAGAAGGGCAAATGGCGTGTCGGCACCACCGGGCGGAACGACAATTTGAAAACCGTGCCATCGTCGCCCACCACCAGCGACGTCGTCCGGCAGGAGTTTCGGGTTGAGCCGATGGACTCCGGCATTCTGTTCGCCATGCCGCAGCACGTGGCGGGGCGGCTGGAGCATCGGTTATCGCAGATCATCGAGCGGCGTTTGACCGCGACGCTGTACCGCAGCGACAACATCACAGGACGTGAAACGCTGATGTACACGATCTATTCCGACAAGCCGCGGCCCGGAGGCGACCTGCCCTTCCCGCGCGGCACACATCCGAGCCTGACGTTGCGCAACGAGGTTGAATACTACGGTCTGCTTCCGGAGCGTGGACTCGAACGTCTGCAAAGCCTGGCGCGGCAGGTCGCTCAACCGCCGAACGCGGCGACATCAACTCCCACCGAGAAGGCGCAGAGGCTCGTGCATTTCCTCCGCGATTCGGGCGAGTTCGGCTACACGCTCGACATGTCGATCAAAGACTCCAAGATCGACGCGGTCGAAGATTTCCTGTTCAACCGCAAGGAAGGGCATTGCGAATACTTCGCCTCGGCGCTCGCGCTGATGCTGCGGGCGGTCGAGATTCCCGCACGGTTGGTCAGCGGTTTCAAAGGGGGCGACGTGAAGCGCAGCACCGGCTACTTCGTGGTGCTAGGCCGGCATGCGCATGTGTGGGTCGAAGCGTATCTCAATGGCAACTGGCGGGTTCTCGACGCGACCCCTGCCAGCCGTTCCGATAGTGTGAAATCGCTGGCTCCGAAATCTGGCCTCTTCAACACTTTGGCGAATCTGTTCGCCGACACCTGGTCGCACAGCGTGGTGGGCCTGTCGTTTTCCGAGCAGAGCAGCAACCTCTACACGCCGCTGAAGGAATTGGCCCAGCGAATGTGGGATACGTTTCACGAAGACATTGACAACATGGCGAAAGGCAAATTGTCCGACGACGGCAAATTCTTGTTGCGATACAGCCTCCTGGGTTTGTTGTTGATGGCGAGCAGCGTGTCGTGGTTGTTTTTGGTGCGACCTCGCCGCGAGACCGGTTCGCGAAGTGGATGGTTCGTGCGTTGTCGGAGATTTTTGAGCTGGCTCTTGCCCCGTGAAGCGGCGACGAACAACGGCGATGGTTGGCGTAGTCGCTGGTCGCGCTGGTGGATTGCGCTCCTGCGGCGGCTGCGCGGCGAGTCGGCCGAGCAGCGGGTGCGGGTTGAGTTCTATGAACGCTTCCTGCGGTTGCTGCGATCCGCCGGACTCGAACCGTTGCCAACTCAAACGGCGCGTGAATTCGTTTTGGCCTCGCAACCGACCTGGTCGCAGAGACTCGCCGAACAACCATTGGCGAGCGTTCCGACCGACATCGTTGCGCGCTTCTATCGAGTCCGCTTCGGAGGCGAATCGCTCCCGCCCGACGAACTGCGACAGCTCGAAACGCAGCTTCGCAAAATGGAACAACACTGGCATCGGCAGAATGGCCAAGGCTGACGGGAACGCTCGTGATGAATTTGTCCGCCGATCAAATCTCCGCCGCTGTTGCAGAATCCGTCGCCGTGATTCGCGCCGGCTGGGTCGAACGACCCCGCGCCGCAATCATTCTGGGGACGGGTTTGGGTTCGCTGGCTCAGCACATCGAGATTGAAGCCGAGTGGAGTTATCGCGACCTGCCGCACTTTGTGCGTTCGACCGCCGACGGTCATCGCGGCCGGCTGTTGGCCGGTCGCTTGGCTGGCGTGCCGCTGATTGCCATGGATGGTCGCTTTCATGCCTACGAAGGTTACTCCGCCTCGCAGATCACGTTTCCCGTACGAGTTCTGGCCGCGCTCGGTGCGGAGTTCTTGATCGTGTCGAACGCCAGCGGTGGGATGAATCCGTTGCTGCGTTCCGGAGACATCCTGCTGATCGACGATCACGTCAATTTGATGGGGCCATGCGTGGGGCAGGTTTTCAATCTGCCCGTCCCAGCCGGGCAGGTTGAAAACCTGCCCTACGGTCGCCCGCTCTACGACCCGCGACTCCTTTCACTCGCCGAACGCCTCGCCGCCGAGGAACACATTCCAATTCGTCGCGGCACCTACGTCGCGATGCTCGGCCCGAATTACGAAACTCGCGCCGAGTACCGCTGGTTGCACACGCTCGGCGATGTCGTCGGCATGTCCACCGTTCCCGAAGTGTTGGTGGCTCACGAACTCGGCTTGCCGGTCGTCGCGTTCTCGATGGTGACGAACGTGTTCCGCACGGAAGACGTTCAGCCAACCACCAGCGAAGAAGTCGTCAGCGCCGCCGCCAATGCTGAACCTCAATTGCGCCGGCTCGTCACCAGACTTCTGACCTCGGACTTCACGGGCCGGGGTCAGGTGTTCTGATTTCTGTTTTGCTCCCGCGATCTACCCCAACCTTGGTTCGCAGAGAGTCGCTTGATCGACGATTTGTTCCGATTCGGAGCAGCAAAACAGAAATCAGAACACCTGACCCCACAACGGCTGAATTCTGCCATGAATCCCATTCAACTGATCGCCAAGAAACGGGACGCCGGCGAATTGTCCGCCGAAGAGATCGCGTTTCTGATCGACGGCCATGTGCATGGTCGGATTCCCGATTATCAAATGGCCGCGCTGCTGATCGCGATGTTTGTGCGTGGATTGACCGACGCCGAAACCGCCGCGCTGACCGACAGCATGTTGCGCTCCGGCGTGACGCTGACCTGGCCGGAGACCTGCTTGCCGCGCGTCGATAAGCATTCGACGGGTGGCATTGGCGATAAGGTCTCGTTGCCGCTGGCTCCGTTGCTGGCGTGTTGCGATGTCTGTGTCCCGATGCTTTCCGGCCGCGGTCTTGGCCCGACGGGCGGCACGCTCGACAAACTGGAATCCATCGCGGGGTTTCGCACCGATTTATCGCTCGATGAAATTCATCGGCTGACCGAGCAAGTCGGCTGCGTCATCACCGGCACGACGCCCGAACTGGTGCCGGCCGACCGTCAGCTTTACGCCCTGCGCGATGTGACCGCGACCGTTCCCTCCGTGCCGTTGATCACCGCCAGCATCATGAGCAAGAAGCTGGCCGAAGGTTTGAACGCACTGGTGCTCGATGTGAAGTTCGGCCGCGGCGCGTTCATGAAATCGCGCACGATCGCTCGCGAACTGGCCGCCGGCATGGTCGCGGTCGGCCAGCGCATGGGAGTCGCCACAACCGCCTTGTTGACCGACATGAATCAACCGCTCGGCCGCATGGCAGGCAACGCGGTCGAGATCGAAGAGTCGCTCGATTGCTTGCGCGGAGGCGGGCCGAGCGACCTGCGCGAACTTGTGCTGGAGCTGGCCGAAGACGTGTTGGTCAACGCGAAAGTCGCGGCCACGCGCACGGCTGCGCGAGCGAAGCTGCTTCGCGAACTCGACTCCGGCCGCGCTCTCGAACGCTTCGAGCGGATGGTCGTCGCTCAATGCGGTCGGCTCGATGCCCCCCGTCCGATTGCGCCGGCTCACGACCTGTGCGGCGAACGATCCGGGATCGTCGAATCCATCGACACAGAATCGCTCGGTTGGGTCATCATCGACCTCGGCGGCGGACGACGTCAGCTCACCGATGCCATCGACCACAGCGTCGGACTCGAAATGCTGGTGCGCATCGGCGACAAAGTTCAGTCCGGTCAACCGCTCGTCCGAGTTTTCGCGCCGCCCACCAAGTTCGAGGAAGTTGCGGCGCGCGTGCGAGTGGCGATCACGATTGGTGACGAGCCAACCGACACGCCGTTGTTGATCGTCGAACGACTGGGGTAAACTCTTGCCCGCCCTCCCGGTT
Organism: Planctomyces sp. SH-PL62; assembly: GCA_945893045.1. Classification (GTDB taxonomy): domain Bacteria; phylum Planctomycetota; class Planctomycetia; order Planctomycetales; family Planctomycetaceae; genus SXKJ01. Next base: position 11,935 of record CAMDEA010000124.1, on the reverse strand, counting down.
CCGACTCTCACCCCCAAGGAGCCAATCATGCCGACACGTTTTGTGTTTCGCCCTTTGTGGCTGGTCTGTTCGCTGGTGGTTGTGTTTCTCGTGGCCTCGGAGCGTCCTGGAGATGCTCGGCCGAACTACAAGAAATGCTTTGACACCGTCTTCAAAGACATCTCGAAAAACAACAAGACCAACTGCAATGTTTGCCATGTCGCCGGAACCGACGACAAGAAACGTCTGAACCATTTCGGCAAAGCGGTCGCTGAGGAGCTGGGCGAGAAGAACGTCAAAGACGACGCGAAGATCATTGCCGCGATCAAGGCGGCGGCGAAGCGAAAATGCAAATCGGGCGAATGGGGTGAACGGCTCGCGAAAGGGTTGCCTCCCTGCGATTGCGGCAGCGAGGAGTGCCGTTCGACTCAGGCGGAGCGGCGGTGACGCTGAATGAAGCGATCCAATTCCACTCGGCATCAGGAGCAGATCATGAACTCACAGTTTCCAGTCCGAAGTTCGGCAGCCTCACTGGCTATTGGGGCTTTGGTGCTTGCGAGCCTCTGTGCCCGCGTGGAGGCGCGACCCCAATACAAGAAGGTGTTTGATTCGACGTATCCCAACGTCGCCAAGTCCAACAAGGTCAATTGCAACCTCTGTCACGCCGGAGAAGACAACAAGAAGAAGCGCAATCACTACGGCAATGCCCTGGCCAAGGAACTCAAGAATCCCAACGTCAAGAATGAAAAGACGATCAAAGAGGCGCTGAAGGCGATCGAGGATGGGGATTGCAGAACCGGCAAATGGAAAGAGCGACTGGATGAGGGCAAGGTGCCCTGCGCCTGCGGCGATGGCGGCCACGATCCGAGTTCCTACATCGCTCGTCAATTGGCCCGCGAGCGTTCCCAGGATCGGTAGCCGCTTTACTTGCCGAACGGCCACCAGCCGCGGCGCGCGACCGCACTCCGACGCTGCACGTCGATCAGATCGGACACTTCGCGCGAGAGCAGCCGGTCCATCAGTTCGTCGTAGCCGTGTTTGAGTTTGAACTCCGTCTCGTCGGGCAGGATCGGCCAGATGGAGTAGAAGTTGATGACTCGCTCGTCCGAAGTTTCCAGACGCAGAAACTTCTCGCCGAACCGCACCGCGGGAACGATGATCGCGCAGCACAACCGAGTGTTGTCCGCATAAGGCTGCGGATCGTCGCCGCCGTTGGGAATCGAGTGGCCGGGTCCGATCCAAGTGTCGTACTCGTGCGGCAACCGTGCGAGCGATTTGATGAGCCGGATCGGCCAGTAGTTTTCTTCGTTGGCGAAGTCTTCTTTCGTCAGCTTCCAATCGGGCGGCAGGCAGATCACGAGTTCGGCATACCGAAAATCCTCCGCGCCGTCGGGGACATTCATCGGCTTGTCGCTCATGCCGGTCGTGATCAGCGTATGAAACTCGCGGCCCGGCTCCGGCGGGACGTGATGCACGTCGATGTGGACGAGGTCCGAGACGATCTCGTGAAAGACCATCGTCACCTGCCCAACATGCGCTTCGATGTGCTCGACGATCGCGTCGATCTGTTCGCCGTCGCCGGTGACTAACTCGAACGGCTTCGTCCGTTCCTCGTGTCGCAGGACAGTGGCGGGGGATTCGTTCGGCGGCGGAGGGACCGGCACACGCAGCTCCGCGCCACAACTTCGACAGATCGCCTTTTGCCCGGCGCGATCGGCTTCGACTTTGTAGTTGGCTCCGCATTGTTCGCAGTCAAAGGCGATTCGCATGATGGTGTCCCTGGCCGTACCGCGACCGTCAGGGAGCGGCCTGTCGATCGACCGGGCGGGCCGCTCCCTGACTGTCGCGGAACGGCTAACTTTGAAGTACTCGGTCCAGTTGGCCAATCAATCGTTGTCGTGACTCATCGCCAGTCAGCGCCAACTGAGTACCGTTGAAGATACCAGTTGCTTGCAGCCAGGCTTCAAACTCCGGTGCGGGTCGCAGGCCGAACAGGCGGCGCATCGCGGCCGCGTCGTGGTAGCTGGTCGATTGGTAGTTCAGCATCACGTCGTCCGAACAGGGGACGCCCATGAAATAGTTGCAGCCCGCCGCCGTCAAAAGCATCAGCAGATTGTCGGCGGAGTTTTGATCCGCGTCCGCGTGATTTGTGTAGCAGACATCGCAGCCCATCGGCAGCCCCAGCAGCTTGCCCAGAAAGTGATCTTCGAGTCCCGCTCGAATGATCTGCCGCTCGTTGGCGAGATACTCCGGCCCGATGAACCCGACCACGCTGTTGACCAGAAACGGCTCGAACACGCGAGCCACTCCGTAGGCCCGCGCCTCCAATGTGACTTGATCGACGCCGTGATGAGCCTCCGCCGACAGCGCACTCCCCTGCCCCGTCTCGAAATACATGACATTGTGCCGGCCGAAAGCCGATGGCCGAGAGCCGATAGCCGTCATACCGTTTTTACCAATCCCGCGAATCGCATGATGCTCCAACACCCGCTCCCGCCCCTCGCGCAGCAACGACAACGACACACCAAACGACTGATTCGCCGCCTGCGTCCCGGCAATCGACTGAAACAACAAGTCGATCGGAGCACCACGTTCCAACGCCGCCAACTGCGTACTGATGTGAGCCAGACAACACGACTGCGTCGGCACGCCCAGCGTTTCGATCAGCCGCTGCAACGTGTGCTCAATCGCCGCAACGCTCTCGACCGATTCGGCCGCCGGGTTCACACCGATCACCGCGTCGCCGCAGCCGAACAGCAGACCGTCGAGCGCGGACAGCACGATCCCGCGCAAGTCGTCGCTGGGATGATTCGGCTGGACGCGAATCGCCAACACGCCTCTTTCGCCGAGGGTGTTGCGGCAGTGTGTCACATTGCGAATCTTCGACGCCGCCAGCACGAGATCTTGATTGCTCATCAACTTCGCGACCGCCGCCGCCATTTCCGGTGTGATCGCGAATCGCAACCGTTGCAGCGTTGTTTCGTCCGCACGTTCCGAGAGCAGGAACTCGCGGAACTCGCCGACGGTCAGCGATCGAAGCTCCGCGAAGCCGGCGCGATCGTGCGTGTCGAGGATCAGCCGCGAGACATCGTCTTGATCGGGATCAATCACCGGGTTCGCGACGATCTCTCCGAGCGTCACGTCGGCCAGCGCCCACTTTGCCGCGACTCGCTCGCGAACGCTCGCCGCCGCCAGGCCGGCGAGCTGGTCGCCGGACTTCTCTTCGTTCGCCTTCGCCAGCAACTCGCGCAGGTCCGCGAAGGTGAACGACTCGCTCCGAATTGTGGATCGGTAAAACATGAAACATACCCAATTTCATCCGTGTGTGAGTTCCGATCCGTGTGCGAAGCGTTTTCGAAATCAAATGAACGCACTTCGCACACGGATCGGAACTCACACACGGATGAGACCCCAATAAACAATCACCTCGCAAAACTCTGCGGCGCGATCACCGGCAATTTGTCACGGTTCTATCACGCCGAGTTGTTTGGCCGCTTCGCACAACATCGACCACGTTCCCGCGTCGAGCGGAATCCCGTTCGCCAACCGCTCACGGCGAATCGCCGCGCTGCGATCACCCGGCAGCGTGATGGAATCCACTCCCGGCTTGCGCGGCGTCGAGCGGACGTAGTCGATCAGTTTGTCCGCCTCACCGAGAAAGTGCGACGTGCCGGCGAATCGCGTGGGATCCCAGAGCACCATCAGGACGTTGTTCGTGCCGATCTCGGACGGTCCCGCCGGAGGGCACGATCCGCCCGACAGCCCGCCGATCAAGACATCCAGCAGCAATCCCAAGCCGAACCCTTTGTAACCGTGCGACTCGCCTCCCAGCGGCAGCAACGTGCCGGGATGATCGCTGAAGCGCGAGGCGGGATCGGTCGTCGGATTTCCCTCCGCGTCTTGCAGCCATCCCGGCGGACACGACTCACCGGCCAGTAACCGCGCTTTGACCTTGCCGTTCGCCACGATGCTCGTCGAGAGATCGAGCACCAGCGGTTCGTCACCGGTCGGCACGGCGAGGCCCAAGGGGTTCGTGCTGATGCGCGCGTCGAGTCCTCCGGGAGGCGTGACACAGCGCAGCACTCCGTTGTCGTTGACCGACATCATGGCCGCGAAGCCGCTGTGCGCCGCCAGTTCGACCCATTCGGCCAAGCGTCCGACGTGACCGCAATTCTTCAGCGTGCCACACGCGATTCCGAGCGGGCGGCATTTCGTGGCCAGAGCTGCCACCAGCCGTCGAGCCAACACTTGTCCGAAGCCACGACGGCCATCCGCCACCAGCACGGCCGGGGTCTCGGTGAGGACTTGCCACTCGACACCGCCGCACAACTCGCCGGTTTTCAATGCGGCCAGATAGTCTCCGACACGCAGCACTCCGTGCGATTCGTGACCGCGCAGATTGGACTCGATCAAACTCGCGGCGACCTGGGCCGCTTCTGGCTCGGCAACACCCGCAGCAACGAACAGACAACCGACAAATTCTCGAAGTTTGTCTGCGGAATACTGGACTTTTTTCAAAAGCATGGTCAGCCTGCTGTCCTCTCTCGATGATGCCCCAATGATGTCCATCTGGAGAATGTCATGAAGCCTTACTTTACTCTCGCCTTGATTCCTGGTTTGGTTTTTGGTCCGGCGGTGCAGGCCGACAACGAGTCTCCACAGAACCTTGTCATTCTGAATTCGTTCGCCACAAACAACTGCCCGACTATCCCCGTGCAGTGCGAGACGCCGGTCATCGCGTGTCCCGCACCGCAGATCGTGCGGCGAATCGTACCCCGCACAACGTATCAAACTGTGATCAAAACCAGCATGGTCCCGACGACGGTCATGGAGACTCGGCAGGTTGAGTCGGTCGAGTACCGCAACGAAGTCCGCGAGCGATCGGTCACCGTTTACGAACAAGTTCCCGAAACGAAGCAGGTCACGACCGAGCACACCGTCCTGGTTCCCACGACGCGCCAGCGTACCGAAACCGTCAGCGTCCAAGTCCCCTACGAGCGATTGGTCCGGGAAACCTACGCCGTCGACAACATCCAGACCGAGACGCGCACCCGCAAACAATTGGTCAGCCGCGACGTCCCCAGCACGGAATTGCGGACCACCATCGCCGACGCTGAAGTTGTCAAACGCTCCAGAAAATCCGAACTGGGTGGCGTGCGGGCGCACCTCGAAATCCACGGCAGTTCTAAAACGGAAGAACTGGTCACGGAGACGCGCCCGCAGCTTTTCGAGCAAACCATCGCTTACGACGTCCAAGTCAATCGACCGAAAATGTGTACGCGGATGGTCAAGCAAACCGCCTACCGCACCGAACTCCAAACCCGCACTGTTCCGGAAACTGTGCATGTCCCGAAAGTCGAACTCCGCACGCACCAAGTCAACGGGACACGCTCGGTGCCACGACAAAGGACCGAGAGCGTCAACGTGCAAGTGCCGTACACCGTCACCAGGCAAGTCCAAGTCCCCGTGACGAAAATGGTCCCGCAGCAGTTCATCGAGCAAGTTCCGGTCACGACGTATGACGTGGTCGAAGAACTGATCTCGAACTGATTTTGACTGTCTTACTTTGACCCCAACGGCCTCGTGCCGTTGGTGAAGGAGATGGTGAGCTAGTTGATCTCATACCACCACCCTCCACCTCTCCCATTCCTCCGCCAAAGGCGGAGGAATGGGAGAGGTGGAGGGGGGTGGTGGATTCTTGCTTTAGCTCTCCATCGTTTTCACCATCCGGGCGAGCCGGATGGGGTCTTCAGCTTGAAAGCCAGACAGTCGAATTTGTCCCGCTGCAATCACAATTCTCCGTTCGCCGCGCCGAGTCAAACATGCAATTTCCAATCGGCTTCCTGTCGGCGATTTTGTTGCTGTCGGCGACTCCGGTTTCCGCCGAGGTCATCTGGCGCGGAGACTTCGAGACCGGCACCACGGCCCAATGGCGCGGAGGGCCCAAGTCCGACAGCATCAAGGTCGTGGAAGATCCCGTGCGTGAAGGCAAGTACGCCTTGCGGATCGACGGGACGAACGCCGCGCAACGGGGGAAACTGGATCGCATCGAATTCCAACATCAACCGGAACCACCCGGAACGGCCGAGGGAACCGAACGCTATTTCGGCTGGAGCGTCTTCGTCCCCAAGAAGCTCACGGACGACATGCACGCGGTCGGGTACTTCGAGACACGAAATAGCTGGCGACAGTTGATGTCCTTCGAGGTTCGCGGCGAGGACATCCTTTACAGCACGCGAGTGCCGTACGCTCGCCGCTGGGCCGGAAAGGGAAAACTCACGCCCGGTCGCTGGCACGATTTCGCAGTTCACATCTTATGGTCGCGCGATCCCGCGAAGGGCTTTGTCGAGGTGTGGTTCGATGGTGAGCAAGTCGTACCGCGCGCGATGACGGCCACGCTGCTTGACGAGAACGTGGCCTTCTTTCAGATCGGTTTGATGCGCGACACGATCGACGTCCCGGAGACAATCCTCATCGACCACGTCATCGAAGCCACCACGCTGGCGGAAGTCACGCCCCCTCGGCTCGTGGAAAGACGTAAGCCGGCTTTTCCGAAGTAATGAGCCGCAGGGCGCTAGCCCCGGTTCAGTGCTTTTCAACCGGGGCCAGCCGAGATTATTCATGGCCTACTCATTGGGGAGAGCAGCGTGCTGCAATGTAACCCGAAGCGTCAGCGAGGGAGTGTGTGATGACTCCCTCGCTGACGCTTCGGGTTAAATGGCGGCCGTGAATAATCCGAACTAGCGCCCTGCGGCTCATGAGTGTTGGGAATCTTGGACACCCTCGCCGGGTTGAACGAGTTGCCTTCCGCCCAACAGATGGTCTCGTAAGATACTCCCGCGTTCTTGGCTGATCGTTCCTCACCGCTGGAGGCACCGCATGAAAAACCTCACCCTGCTCCTCATCGCCTTGACTCTCTTGTCCGAAGCACAGGCTCAGGACGTCAAACGCAACATCCCCTACGCCGAGCCGGCGCACGAGCGGCAGGTGCTCGATGTTTATTCGCCGGCTGGTGCGAAGAACCTGCCCGTGGTCTTCTGGATTCACGGAGGCGGCTGGCAGGCCGGCGACAAAACCAGCGTCCAATTGAAGCCGCAGGTGTTTGTGGAGAAGGGGTTCGTCTTTGTCGCCACCAACTACCGACTCCTGCCGGGCGTGGACATGGAGACGATCATTCGCGATGTGGCAAAGTCGCTGGGCTGGGTCCACAAGCACATCGCCGAGCATGGTGGCGATCCGAAACGCATCTTCGTCATGGGCCATTCCGCCGGAGCGCAGCTCGCCGCGTTAGTCAGCATCGACGATCGCTATTTGAAGGCCGAAGGTGTTCCATTCAACGTCCTCAAAGGTTGCGTCCCCGTCGATGGCGACACCTACGACGTGCCGGCCATCATTGAGACCGCCGAGACGCGACGCCGAGTGCATGGTCAGCCGCAGGCGAAGTTTGGCCACCGCGAAAAGTTTAGCATCACCCCTGAGAAGCATCGCGACCTCTCCGCCGTCACACATGTGGCGAAGGGGAAGAACATCCCACCGTTCCTGATCCTGCACGTTGCCGACCATCCCGACAACGCGGCGCAGGCGCAACGGCTCGGTGCCGTGATGAAGGACGCGGGACTTCCCGTCACGGTCTTCGGTGCCAAAGAGACCAACCACACGCGAATCAACGCGGAGTTGGGCCTGCCCGACGATCCCTCCACGAAGGCATTGTTCGAGTTCGTCGGCGAGGCTCTGAAGAAGTGAACATTGTTTAGCCAGAGATTCATGCCGTTTCTTCACGGAGTCAGGACATGCCAGAAGTCAGCCGATTTTTCGGGATTTCGATTCGCATGTATTACGACGAGCACAACCCACCGCACTTTCACGCGATCTATGCCGAGTCGGAAGCACAGATTGGAATCACACCGATCTCGTTGTTGGAGGGACAACTCCCTCGACGTGCGTTGGGATTGGTGGTGGAATGGGCGGCCGAGCGGCAACCGCAACTTCAGGAGAACTGGACCTTGATGCGGAACGATCAACCGCCAAACTGGATTGATCCACTGGATTAGGAGTCTCCCCTCATGAGTCCGCGCGTCACTGATGTTCGCCATCTGAGTGACTTTCGCCTGGAGATCACGTTTTCCAATGACGTCTCCGGCGTGCTCGATTTTTGGCCGCGGATTATGAATCGTCATGGAGTCTTTGAGCCGCTGCACGACCTGGAATTCTTCCGGCAAGTTCGAGTCGATTCAGAATCCGGCACGCTCTGTTGGCCCAACAATGTCGATCTCTGTCCCGACCAGCTCTATCGCGATGTGCTGCAAGCGAACGGCGTTCATCAGTTGGTCGATGCTTCGTGACGTCGATCGTTCCACGCCGAGCACGACGGCTTAAACGTCAACGGTTCCTCCCACCTTTGATTCACCCACACTTTGAATTCAACCCTCATCATTTTCCCACCTTGAGAGGAGATCCTGCCATGCGTCGTTTGTTGTGCCTGTTCGTGGTCGTGTCGGTCTCAGTGTTGAGTGTCGCCGTCTGTGGAGATTGGCCGGCGTTTCGTGGGCCGCAGGGGAATGGTTGGTCGGACGAGAAGAACGTGCCGACCGAATGGGGCAGGGACAAGAATGTCAAATGGAAAGTCCCCTTGCCCGATGACGGGAACAGCAGCCCGATCGTGATTGGCGATCGTGTGTTCGTCACCTGTGCTCAGGAGAAGGGGCAGAAGCGGGGCCTGTACTGCTTCGACCGCGCGACCGGCAGCGAGCGTTGGTCGCAGATCATCGACTTCGGCAAAGTGCTGTCGACGCACGGCACCAATCCGTATTGCTCCCCCACGCCAGTGAGCGACGGCAAGCACGTCGTGGTATGGCATGGTTCGGCGGGCTTGTTCTGCTACGACCTCGACGGCAAGGAACTCTGGAAGCGCGACGACCTCGGCGAGTTCATTCATGTTTGGGGCTACGCCGCTTCCCCGATCATCTATCAAGATCGCGTGATCCAGAATTGCGCACCTGGAAAAAAGGCGTTCATAGCCGCGTTCGATCTGAAGACGGGCCGCGACCTGTGGCGGACCGATGAACCCGACACCAAAAACGGCGGCACTCGCGGAACCTGGAGCACGCCGATCGTCGTGAAGCTCGACGGGCAGGAGCAGATCGTCAACTTTCAGCCCAGCCGCGTCGTGAGCTATCGGCCCGACAACGGCGAGATCAATTGGTTCTGTCATGTGGAGAACAAGAAAGGCGACCTGGCCTATTCATCGGCGATCATCAGCGACGGAATCTTGATGGCTCAGGGTGGCTACCTTGGCGGCGGGGCGGCGTTCAAGCTCGGCGGCACGGGCGACATCAGCAAGAATCAGCTTTGGCACAAGCCGATGAATCCGCAGAGCATCGGCACTGGCGTGATCATCTACGGCTACTTGTACATTCCCGACACCCAACCCAACACGATCCGCTGCATCGAGATGGCCACCGGCGAAGTGAAATGGCAAGAACGAGCCGGCAGCTACTGGGGTTCGATCGTGATGGCCGAAGGCCGCGCCTACGTCACCGATCAGGACGGCTCGACCCTGATCTTCAAGCCCAACCCCGAAAAGTTTGACCTCGTGGCCAAGAACGATTTGGGCGAGCACAGCAACTCCACGCCGGCGATCAGCAACGGGCAGATTTTTATTCGCACGTACAAACATTTGTGGTGCATCGAGGCAAAGTAGCCGCATCCGACGCTGCAATCCCGCTCGGCAGACTCGTCAGTGACAGCGTCGATGCAATGTGTCGATTTGATTCAACCTCAAGCCCGAAACAGCAGGGCCGGAAAATGAACAGTGAATTCACGCCGCGTTATAGCCGAATTGTCTGGATCAGCGTGCTGATTGCCGAGGTCGTTTCTGTTGGTATTTCGCCAATTGGATCATTGACTCGGGCAGCGGCCGATGACACCAAACCCACTGACAGTCCGGCCCAAAAGTTGTTGGCGAAGCACTGTCAGAGTTGCCATCGCGGAGACAAACCCAAGGGAGACTTCCTCGTGGAGAGTCTCTCGCCAGACTTCTCCGACAACGCGAACCGCAAGCGATGGTTGTCCGTGTTGGAACAGGTCAAAGCAGGCACGATGCCTCCGAAGGAAAAACCTCGTCCGGCGGCGGACGAAGTGAAAGTCCTGACCGATTGGATCAGCAAACACGCGGCCGCTGCGGAGGCCGCTCGCAGTGCGGCGCAGGGCCGCGTCGTGTTGCGCCGCTTGAACCGGGCCGAGTACGCGAACACGGTGCGCGATCTGCTGGGTGTGGATGTCGATTTGAAAGACTTGCTGCCTCTGGACACCTCGACCAACGGCTTTGATAACAGCGCCGAGGCGCTGCACGTTTCCTCGTACTTGATGGAGACCTACCTGGAAGCGGCCGACAGGGTCGTGGACGCGGCGATTGCCAACGGGCCTCGGCCTTGGACGATCGACAAGCGATTCGACATCAAAGACGAAAAATCGGTCAAACCCATCGGCAGCGTCTATCGTCATGAGGAAGACGGCGTCGCGATTTTCAGCTCGTGGGTCTCGGCCAATATCCAAGTCACGCTGTGGAACTTTCGGACGCGCTTTCGAGGCAAGTATCGCTTCCGCATTTCGGCCCACGGTCTGCAAACAGACAAGCCGGTCAACTTTCATGTGACGGCCGGCACGCTGACCGCGGTCACCGAAGAGCGAATCCTCGACTACTACTCGGTCCCCGCCGACAAACCGACCGTGATCGAATTTGTCGAACAACTGGAACCACAAAACTGCATTCGGATCGTCGCCGATGGGCTGGGTGCGCTCCCACCCGAAGTCGAGAAGGTCGGCGCGGAGAACTACAAAGGACCGGGTCTGGTCGTGCAGTGGGTCGAAATCCAAGGACCGCTGATGGACTCGTGGCCGCCAGCCAGCCACCGACGAATCTTCGGAGACCTGAAGCAAGAAACCGTCCCGCTCCCCGACAATCCCAACCACCGCGAGGTGGTGTCGTCGCAGCCACTGGCCGATGCCGAGCGAATCCTTCGCGACTTCACACGCCGCGCATTTCGGCGGACAGTGACGGACGAAGACATCAAGCCGTTGCTCGCTCGCGTGCGGGCCAAGCTGGAACAAAAAGAATCGTTCGAGCAGGCGATGCGCGTCGGCCTCAAGGCCGTGCTGGTCTCACCGCACTTCTTGTTTTTCCGCGAGAAGTCGGGGGCCGAGAATCGAACGCTCGACGATTTCGCGCTCGCCAGCCGGCTGTCGTATTTCCTATGGAGTTCGATGCCCGATGAGGAGCTGCTCAAGCTCGCCGAAAATACTAGCCCGACGCGCGAGCGAGGGGATGCCACCGATAACCCCTCGCTTGCGCGTCGGGCTAGTGGGGCAAGACTGTCCGACCCCAAAGTGCTCCGCGAACAAGTCGAACGCATGCTCAAAGATCCGAAGGCCGAACAGTTCACAACCAACTTCGTCGGCCAGTGGCTTGGTCTCCGCGCGATCGACGCCACGGTGCCCGATCGCATGCTCTATCCGGAGTACGACGACATCCTCAAGGTGTCGATGGTCAAAGAGGTGCTGCTGTTCTTCAATGAAGTGTTGAAGGACGACCTGAGCCTGACGAATTTCGTGGCCTCCGACTTCACGATGCTCAACAGTCGGCTGGCCAAGCTCTATGGCATCCCGAACGTCGAGGGGCTGGACTTCCACAAAGTGTCGCTGCCGCCGGAGAGCCACCGCGGCGGAGTCCTGACGATGGCCGGCGTGCTGAAGGTGACCGCCAACGGCACCACGACCTCACCGATCCTGCGCGGAGCGTGGGTACTGGACCCTGTCATTTATACACAACGCGATCAGTCTTTCGGACCGAAGGCGAGCCAGGCGGTGGCAAAGTCGGTCATTCTGCGGAGGCCGATCCAAAGGGGTTGGGGGCCGGGTGGAGTTTCGGTGGCTCGGTTGTTGTAGCCGCCCAGTTGAG
>CAMDEA010000123.1 GCA_945893045.1 Planctomyces sp. SH-PL62 | reverse complement strand
GGGCCGATCAAGCAATTCATTGACGAGCGCAATCGCAGCGTCAAGCTCGCGGTCATTCCGAATCGCTCGCAACGGAAATCGGTGGATCAACACCAAATAGCTGTCACGCGGACCCGCTTTGGTACGTCTCTTGGTTTTTAATGGCATTTGTTAGTCTCTATTTTCATTTCCATTTTCATTTTCATTTCATGACTCATTTTTACGATTTGATTGGCCGACCAGCGAACTGCTTCTCCTTTCCTTTTCGTTCGCCTTAAAGATCGCGTTTCCAAGCATTTTTGTCGTATTCGCTGTGGGTCAGCACATGCCGGACATAGACCTTTCCTCGATCGAAGTGAATGTGAGCGATGAGGCGATAGTTGTTTCCGCCAATGTCGAAGACCGTGAGGCGGCCGACTTGATCCGCAGAGCCAAAGTCCGCCTTCACGTCCATAAAGCTGTCCCATTTCGCCTTCTTGGTTCGCGTGAACCATGCCTGCAAGGGACTCTTCGCTGGCGGATGCTCTTTCCAAAATGCCCGCAAGCTCTTTTGAGAAATGATGTGCATGACTCATCGGGTTCCGTGGAAGTTGGTGCCGTGACGACTTTAGCAATATGCCAAACGCGGCCACAAGTTCAGGTTTAGCAAATCGCGAAACTTCGTTGTGTCTTGGTTTGCGGCGTTGCGAGCTGCGCGTGAGGCGCTGAGTCTGATTCACTTCCTGCGAGACCAGGGCCAACCGCAGTCCGAATGGCTCAACGCCATCTCCTCCGACCAAACCCTCAGCGAACCCGTCCGCCAACGCGTCCTGCAATTCGCCCGCGAATGGAAATGAATGCGTTGTGGCCGGTCTCCTGACCGAGCCACCTCGCCCGACCGTTAGGTCTCCCCGAACGGTCAAGTCGCGTTGAAGTCGAGGCATTTTTGTCACTCGAACAAGGAGACCTCCGGTCAACGAACCGTGGCTCGGTCAGGAGACCGGCCACAACAGCGTGAGGCCCTGAGTCTGATTCACTTCCTGCGAGCCCAGGTCCAATCGCAGTCCGAATGGCTCAACGCCCTCTCGTCCGACCAAACCCTCAACGAACCCGTCCGCCAACGCGCACTGCAATTCGCCCGCGAATGGAAGTCGCTTCGCAGAACCGACTGAGGAGTGGTTTGGTCGATCGAAGACAAGTAAGCTTTGAATCATGATTGTGAGCGATACGGGGCCGCTGATTTCTGCCTTTCAATCGGGGAGTTTTCCGTTGCTCCACGCGCTGATCGGCGACGTTGTTGTCCCGCAGGCCGTGGCCGATGAGATCGTTCAGCACGGTTGGTCGCACGAATTGGCTACTGCCAGTGAGAAGATTCGCATCGTCGAATTGACACCTGACGAACAAACGAAAGTCACAGAAGTCGCTGAGGCAATTGGGACGAGTGATTCTCTGGAGCATCGTGGCGAAGCCGAGGCCATCGTATTGGCGAGTCGTCGCAGCGAATCCTGCGAATTGATACTGGTTGACGAGTTGGCGGCACGGAATTGCGCTAAAACAATGGGCCTGCGAATCGTCGGATTTCCTGGTATCTTGTTGATGGCCACGCGGTCCAAGGTCATCAGCCCCGATGATCTGAAGTCACGTTTGGAAAGTTGCCGCGACCAAGGAACCTATTACGGCCAGCAATTGATCGAAGACGTCTATCAGATGGCCCAAATGGTTTGGAGACAGTCATGACCCACCAAACACCTCACGAACCCAACGCACCTGTGATGAGTGCCACGGACGTCTGGGAAGATTCAGAAACACTTGCCCAAGTTCTGCGGAACCGGCTCCGAACAGAATTGGCGGATCGTGGAGAAATCCCGTTCCCAGCATTCCTTGCCGCATTGGACAAATTCACTCGCGACGAACTGTCGCTCGTCCGTGAACGAGTCGCAGAGAAATTAGCAACGTAACCCGCTTTTGCTCTGTGTTCGCTTCCGTACTGTTCGGTGAGGGTTCGGGCGACGCAGCGTCAATCGTGGCGCACCGTTCGGTCAGCCCGATTGGACCAAACGCATCGTCAAACGTCTGGGGTTGGAAGTCACTATTCGCCCGCGCGGACGTCCCAAACTGATTTCCGGCGGCACAAACGGTTCCTGACACCTTTTCGTTCCCACCTTTTCGTTCCCCGGAGCGAACCTCGGAAATACCAGCGACGCCCGCACGCTTGCGCAAAGTCGCCGACGCTGGGATTCTCCCTCGAATGCCGACAACGAATCGGCGAGACTGCGGCGGACTGATACCGCATTTCGACCCTTTGCGCTCTGGCAGGTTTGGGCTATGTCGCTTCCCAGTTCGGATCACACGCAAGTTGGAAATCCTGCTTTTGACGCAGACAAATCGGAGGAGGCGGAACGTGGCAACCTGACGATGATGGAGCAGAGCGCGGAGGCCATGAGTCAGGCGAGTCAGCAAACGCTCGATCCTCAGAGCCTCGTTGTGATCCCTTCGGTTCCGAGCGCCCGCTCAGTTAATCAGGAAGACGTGGGGACGCTGGATTCACGAGGCCCAATTTCCAATCCATCGGCTCCGAGCGCGGCGGCGTCGGAACAAACTTGTCTGGAGACTCCGGGGGGCGACGAGTTCGCGAAGATGGTCGATCGCTCGAAAGTTTCAGCGCCGGTCCTCTCGGCCAATCGCAGCGGTAGTCCGCCGCGCGCGACCGAGAGGTATGTGCTGCTGGATAACTTCGCGCATGGTGGCTTGGGAAATTTGTGGCGAGCGGAAGACACGGCAATCCGCCGCGAAGTCGCCTACAAGGAACTGTTGCCCAAGGCTCTCAAGAAGCCGATTCATGTTGAACGCTTTCTGGAAGAGGCACAGATTTCTGGGCAACTGGAGCACCCTGGAATCATTCCGGTCTATGACGTCGGGGTCCAGGAAAACGGTGCGCCGTATTACACCATGAAGCTCGTCCGCGGCGGCAACATGGAAGATGCCATTGAAGCGTTGCACAAGTTGCCGCGTGGAAGCTCGGAACGGCAATTGGCTTTCAATCGGTTGTTGCGGCAGTTCATCGCCATTTGCCAGGCAGTCGGTTTCGCGCATGAGAAAGGTGTCTTGCACCGTGATCTCAAGCCGCTGAACGTGATGGTCGGCGAATTTGGCGAGACGCTGGTGCTCGACTGGGGACTGGCCAAGTTGATCGACATCATTGGAGAGCAGTCGATCTCGTCCGACCGCTCCACGCGAACAACGTCAGACGGTCCGGGATTTGTCGTCGAAGGAGAGTCGGAAATTGCCACGATCGTGACTGACGATTCACGGTATTCCGAGGCGACGAATGACTCGACACACAAGTCCGCGACGAGTGCTGCCAGTCTGGAGGTGACGCAAGCAGAAACATCGAATCCGTTCTCCTCGAAAGCGCCGGCAACGGCCAAGGCCGAGACCAAGTTCGCGGGAAACAAGACTTTCAACGCGGCGACCTCCACCGCGACCGGACAACGGCCGGTCCAAACGGGGGTGCGCAGTGCTGGCAGCGAAACGTTGGCGGGACAAGTCATGGGGACGCCGGCCTACATGGCTCCCGAACAGGCGCTGGGGCAGATTGATGAGTTGGATGCCCGCACCGACATCTATTCGTTGGGAGGCATCCTCTACAAGCTGCTCTCGAATCAACAACCGGTCAGGCGAGGCAAGATCCAGGAAGTCTTGGAGAGAGTGATCCAGGGCGAGATTCCGCCGCTGCGCACAATCGATCCCACGATTCCGAAGGCTCTGGAAGCGATCTGTCGGAAGGCGATGGCCAAGGACAAGGCGGCTCGGTATCCGAAAGCTCTCGATGTGGCCGCCGATGTCGAAGCGTGGTTGGCGGATCAACCAGTCTCGGCCTATCCCGATCCGTGGCACGAGCGTACGCGCCGCTGGGCGAAGCAGCATCGGACTTTGATTGTCAGTTCGTCCGCCACAACTCTGGTCTTGATCGTCAGCCTCTTCATCGCCGAGCGAGCCGCGGCCAATCGCTTCAATCGGCTGCAACTCGACGCCACCGCCAAGATCAACGCCGCGAAAGTCGCCATTAGCAATTTGGAATTCGGAGAGGCCGAGAAGCTGCTCAATGCGGCCCAAGTGATCGTTGATTCCGAACCTAGACTGATTGCCGAGAGAGATGAGATTCAGGTCAAAGTCGCCGACGTGAAACGATTGCGAGATGCTGCGATCCGTAAGCGAGTCGCCGCAATACGAAGTGAAGTCGAAGTGGAACTCGCCGAGGCGCAACAGGCGATCCATGAACAACAAGATTTCCCACGGGCCAAGCTCCTCCTGACGGGGATTGCCGAGCGACTGACAGCGGAACCGTTGCTTGCGGAACTCGAACAGACGGCACGGGCGCGACTCAAAGCGGTCGATCAATTTGAACGCTTCGTCCGAGAAGTCGAGTTGGCTCAGATTCTCGGCGGCAACATCTCCGGCGATGAGTCGCTCGATGACATCCGCGAATCGAAGCGACATGCCGCCGCCGCATTGGAGATCTTTGAAATCGACTTTGATCAGCCCGACCACGCTGGTCCGCAACTCCGGGTGCTGGGAGCGGTCGCTCTCTCAAAATGGCGTGACAAGATGCAGGAACTGCTCGTCACGGTGGCGTACCTCGAAACGAAGTTGGCGCTGGGGGGCAACGCCGCCGAGTTTCGCGCCGCGGCGGAACGTGGGCTGGAAGACCTACGTCGCGCAGAACGGCTCGGAATGAATTCGAAAGCGATGTGGTACTTGCGAGCCGACTTGTATTCGGGACTCGACCAACGGCCGGAAGCTCAAAAGGCGAAGGAGGTCGCGGAGTCGCTTGAGTCTAAGACCCGCTTGGATTTTTACTTGCTCGGCGAATTGGCCCGCGCACAAGGACAATACGCGGAGGCGGTCGCCGCGTATCAGGACGCGCTGCGTGTCGATCCGGAAGACTTCTGGTCGCTGAATATGCTGGGGCTGTGCAACGTTCAACTCCACCAGTTCGAGGCGGCGATCGCCAGCTATACCGCGTGCATCGCGCTGCGTCCGAGTTTTCATTGGCCGTATCTCACGCGCGGTGTGGCCTTCGGCCAGCTCAAGCGGTTTGCGGCGGCGCATCAGGACTTTGCCAAGGCTGAGGAACTCGCCGGCGAGTCTTATCACGTCTGTCTGAATCGGGGCGCGGTTTCGTTTCTGGAACAGAAATATGTGGCCGCTCAAGCAGACTTCAAACTGGCGAGCCAATTGAAGCCGGACCAAGCGGCCCCTTACATCAACCTCGCGTTGGCGCATTACGAACGAGCCGACCAAATCCAAAAGACGTCCAATGAGGTCAACGCGGACGTGCTGGCGAAGGCCGAGTATCAACAAGCGCTGGTCGCCTTGACGGCCGCGACACAACGCTCCGAGCGACAAGCGGGAATTTATGCGCTGCGCGGGTCCATTCACTTGGCACTTGGTGATCTCCCCACGGCTCTGAGCGAACTGAAGCGGGCGATTCCGCTGGAGCAAAACGAGGTGCGCTGTGCCGCGCATCTCAAGCAGATGGGTTTGATCCACACGCGCGCCGGTCGATTGGCCGAAGCGATCAATGCCTACGATCGTTCGCTCGCGAAAAACGGGGACGACTCAGAAGTCATCCGCTGGCGAGCCGAAGCGGCGATGTTGTTGGAACGCTTCGACGAAGCGGTGCAGGGCTTCACATCGTTCCTCGGCAAGGCCGGGCCGGTCGCCGAGGTTTACCAGGCACGAGCCACCGCGCTGACGAAGCTGGGTCGGTACGGCGAAGCGATCAACGATTACACCATGTTTCTGCAACTCTCACCGAAAAACGAACAGGCCGCGCAATTGCTGGCATTACGCGGGCGGGCGTATCTGTCTGAGGCGAACAAGCTGGGCAAAGCGGATTTCGAGGAAGCGATCCGGTTGAACCCGCGCAATCCCAACCATTTCCACGGGCTCGCCCGGGCGCGGGTGCTTCTGGGGGAACATGCCGAGGCAATCGCCGTTCTGGAAGAGTCCAACAAACTGACTCGGCAAGTCATCGCGCAGGTCGGAGCCAAGGCGTGGCCCTTCTTGTACAACCCGGCCACCATCTACGCGCAGGCATCCGGCAAAGTCTTGCTCGATACCAAGCGGCCTCGCGAACAACGGGAAGAATTGGCCAAGCAATATGCTCTGCGTGCGGTAGAGTTGCTGTTGGAGGCCCACCAACTTGCCGGACCCCAATTTCAATCCAAGCTCTCGGAGTATGTGCGCACGGATTCTGAGCTAGATCCGATCCGGCAAGCTCCCGAATTCCTGGAAGCTCTCAAATCCCTCAACCGCGACATGCCTCCGAAATCCGATGCGCAGAAACCGGACTAACGGGATCGAGAGTCTCCGGCAAGATGACGAGCCTGCGGACTATCGGGATTGCACCGGCGATTGGGTTGTTCGACATGTCCGTGGGTAGCCGCGTTCATTGGGACGCGGGTGTCCCGCACTCTGGCGAGCGCGGCTCCGCTACATCGAGAATAAATGGAGCATCGGAGTTCGCCGAGAGTCGCTCGGCCAGTCTCGCGTTGATCAACCTGGAGGACTTATGCGAATCCGCCGCTTCAAAGCTCGACGTCAGCATCGCGTGGCCGCGATTGAGCGGCTCGAATCGCGTTGCCTGCTGACTGGTCCGGGTGACGTGATCGGCGACAACCTGGCCGGTGCCTTCAACGTGGGGCTGCTGGTGGCCGAAGAACCGCGCCAGTTCTTGAGTGCCATCGACGCGGATGGCGACCTCGACGTCTTTCAGTTTCAAGCGGGCAGCGATGGTCCAGCGACCTTCCAATTAAATGCGGTTGCCAGCGCGACGGCCCCCCTCGACACGATCGTCACGTTGCTGGATTCCTCCGGCGTCATTTTGGCGAGCAACGATGATATCAGCCGTCGGGTGAAGGACAGCTCGCTGACGTACGTGGTCCACGCAGGCGAGACCTACTACGTCGTGTCCAGCGGCTTTCGATCCTCCACCGGCGGTTATTCCCTCTCGATTTCATTACCCACGGTCGTGGACCTGAACGTTCTCGTCGCTTTTCAGCCGCCGATCCAATCGTCCGGCACGATCGAAGTGGCGGGGGATCATGATGCCTTTCAATTCGTGGCGGCATCGTCAGGTCTCACCGTCATTCAGTTGGATGCCGCGAATTCCAACTCGCTGGACACGCTGGTCACGCTGCTCGATTCCGATGGGCCGGTGATTGAGTCCGACGATGACAACGGCCTGGGTTTGAACAGTTATCTGACTTATTCCCTGACGGCCGGCCGGACCTACTACATCGACGCCAGTGGCGTGGGTGCCTCGATGGGTGATTACACCCTCTTACTCTCGCAACCCACCGTGACGAATTTGGGAATGCTGTCGGTCGCGAATCCACTGATGCAGCCCGGCAGCGTTGGCGTTTCCCGTGAAAGCGACTTCTATAGTTTTCAAGCTCAAGCCAATGGCTTTGCGATGGTGGGGCTTAGCGCCAGTCAGTCCCCAGGACTGGACCCGATCGTCACCGTCTTGGATCCCGACGGCGCGTTTTTGACATTCAACGACGACATCGACTTTCCAATCAACACCAATAGCAGCCTGACCTTTGGCGTGATGGCTGGCCAGACTTATTTCGTCCAGGCCGAGGGCTTTCGATCATCGACCGGCGACTATTTGTTGACCGTGTCGCAGCCAATGATTGCCGATTTGGGAATGCTGACGAGCATTCAATCACGGCAGGTGAATGGTGACATTGGTAACGTCGGTGAGAGTGACTTCTATCAGATTCAGGCCAACGCTGACGGACTCCTGGTTCTCGAATTGGATCCGACTCAACCTCAGACTCTCGACACGATCGTGACGCTGCGGGATTCCTCAGGCGACGTCGTGGCGACCAATGATGATGTCCATTTCCCGACGCAGACGAACAGCCGATTGATTTTTTCCGTATCGGCCGAGGAAACATTCTTCATCGAGGCCAGTGGCTTTGGAATTTCGACCGGTGGCTATCGGCTGAACGCCACTTTGATGACGGACCAAGTTGGCGACACGATTCAGCAGGCGACGGATATAGGAACTCTGTCGAGCGTTTCGCCATTGTCGTTCGCCAGCGCGATTGAGTCTCCCCGCGACCGCGACATCTTCCGATTCCACGTCGACGCTGCGAGCTTGGTCGATATTCAGCTCACGGCCCTCGATTCCCAAACGCTCGATACGGTTCTCGCTGTTTTAGACTCGTCGGGAATGCCGGTCGCTTTCAACGACGACATCGACTTCCCCTCGGATACCAACAGCCGGTTGTCCTTCAGTGCCCAGGCCAATCAGACTTTTTTCATCGACGTGACCGGTTTTCGAGACGGCATTGGTTTCTACACCCTCTCGGCCACTGTCATTTCCGCGCAGCGCGTTATCCCGATCGCCTTTCCAACGCCCATTGCGCCCACCCAAGTCACCGGGTCCATCGAAGCGGTGGGTGCGATCTCTCAATTCCGATTGTCTCCCGTCGGTCCTACCAACCAATTCGTGCGTGTCGAAGTCAACGCCGTGGATGCCAGTCTCGACCCGGTCGTCACGGTGCGTGTGCTTTCCGCGACGGATGTCGTCACCAGCACGGTCTTCGATGACGACAGCGGTCCGGGACGGAATAGCCTGTTGTCTGTGCCTGTCGCGCCTGGCCAAATCCTGGAAGTCGATGTGCGAGGCTTCGGGCTGAGCACGGGCGCATTCACGTTGATCGTCAGCACCACCGCGGCGGCGGCTGACAACGTCGCAATGCTGAATAACGATTTGACGAACTCCGATCTTCGCCCCGGCAGAATCAGTCAGCCCTACGAACGCGATGTCTTTCGATTTACGGCAGCGAGCACAGGCCAGGTCATTCTTGATCTCGTGGCCAGGGATCGGTTGTTAGACCCCGTGTTGACCGTCGTGAATTCGGCTGGCGTCGTGGTGGGCTTCAACGACGACAGCCCATTTAACCTGCCCCTGTCGAGCAACCGGATCATTTCGGCGGCGAATGTTCCCGTCACCAGTTTGAATAGCCACTTGGAAATCAACGTGATGGCAGGGATGACCTATGACATCATCGTTCGGGATTTTGCCTTCCAGGTCGGATCGTACTTCCTCGTTGCGACGCAGGCTGCTCAAGTCGACGACTTTGCCGATTCCTTCGAAGCGTTGGATACCTTGCGACGGACCGTGACGGATCGGGCGTTCGAACTCACCGGTCGTCATGAATTGCCCGCAACGGTCGCAGGGCAAATTAGCGCAGCCACGGCGAGCCGAGGCACACAAGATGTCGATCTCCTGGACTTCCAGGCGAATTTCACCGGAGTCCTGGATCTCATCGTGAGCCGAGATCCGGGTCTGGGGGTGGCCATGTCCGTGTTTCGCGATATTCGACGCACGGGTGCCGGTTCCGGAGATTATGAATTGGTTGACGTGTTGCCGCCGGGTGCGACGACGCTGTCGATTCCGGTTGATGAATTCGGAGTCTATGTGGTCCGTATTGTTGGACTGAGCGGAGCGGGTGGCTATCGACTGTCCGGCGGTGAGCACGCTGATGAAGTGCCCGACTCCATTAGCAACGCTCCGACGATTGAACTCAGCGCGGCCCCCATGGCGTCGCTGATCAACTTCGCGGCTGACCGAGATGTGTATCGTTTTGTCGGACCACCGTCGGGGGGACTCGTTTCGGTCAGTCTGAGTCAAACGGCCGGCAGCCGATTAGACCCGCTGCTGACGATCCTCGATGACAAAGGTGAGCCGATCGCTTCGAATGACGACGTCAATTTCCTGGCCAATCGCATCGACAGTCTCGTCACATTCCAAGCGGATGCCGGCGTCGTTTATTACGTGCAGGCTGCGGGAATTGGCTCAACAACAGGCGGCTACCGTTTGTCCGTTGCGCCTGCGAATGGCCAGGCGGAGACCGATCGTTCCGTGGGAAATTCGGGTGACTCGAATGCCGAGCGTGCGTTTCTCGAAGCCGCGACGACAGGCTTGGTCTCCATCGCAAATGGCGCTGGAATGAATGGCGATCGAAACGCGACTGCCATCCGTAACGCGGTCGTGGAAGCCATCGCGACGTTGGCGAAGCAAGGCAAGCTCACCTCGAACTATCTGGTGTTAATTCTGGACGATGCTCCTGAAGCGGGGTTCGTGCTGACGGATGGCCAAGGGATGACGACCGCCGTCAGTCCCGGTTCTGGTGTGACGCAACTCCCCTCGGGCGGAATCGTCAATACCGGCCAGTTTGCGGTCGTCGCGATCGTGCCAACCACGGGAGTCGGTGTCCCGACGTTGCAGATTTCCGGCTTCGGCAGCAATTTGGGAAGTAGTTTCCAAGCTTCGATGGTCACACGCTCGGGCGCGTCGCAGTCGCTGACTCAGCAACAAATCTCTCGCAGCGGATCGACGTCGGACGGCAAGGTGCAACTGACCTTCGCTCTGGGTTTCGAGGCGATTGCCAACCGGAGCGTGCCGGCCGGCCAAACGCCCTCGTTCTTCTTGGCGACAAACGCCTTTCTCAACGGGACCAATCGAATTGATGAAGTTGGCGATTCCTCCGTCGCTCTCGCGAACATCGACATCGACGAGAATCTGAGGACGACACTTTCTTTTAACCCGCTCGACCCCGAAGCCTGGCAAGGGTTGTTTGAAGGTGTGCTCCAGAGTTTGCAGCTTGAAGGCTTGCCGCGGACATCGTTGGGAGAAGCCTGGAATCGCGTTCGAGTCAGCGAGGAGAGTGTTCCCGCGGAAGTTCTGATGAAGTCACCCGTCGTGCGTTCGGCCAAGGCGGTCTACGAAGTCTTGAAGCAAGGGGCAGATTGGATTGGTCACGGGCCACGGAAAATGCCAGCATCAAACCCCAAGCCGCGAGTTTCCACGCCCAAAGTCACCCAAGAGACTCCGTTCCCGAAGAATCCGCGTCAGGCGAAATCCGCGCCGAGGAAGATGACGCCATTGGGCGGTTGAATGATTGCGGAGTCCACATGCCTTTGCCTGACTCGCATCACGCCATTGGTGCTTGGATTCTTTCGGCGACGGTTTCAAGATTCGTCAAGCGAATCGTTTGCTCGCGAAAGCGCCGAAGCCGCGATTCTCCCTCGAATGCGAACGCCGAATTCGCGAGACTGTCACTGACCTCCTTTCGACCCTTTCGATACTGGCAGACTCGGCCATGTCACTTCCCAGTTCGGATCAAACGCAAGGCGCGAAACGTTTACTCGACGCGGAGGAATCCGCCGAGGCGGAACTCTTCAACCCCACGCTCGTCGAACACCGCGCGGACGTCGAGAGCCAAGAGAGTCTGCAAACGCTCGATCCTGTGAGCCTCGTTTCGACTCCCGCGGTTCCGCAGGAAAGTCTGCCAACGCTCGATCCCGTGAGTCGCGTTTCGATGCTCTCGATTCCAAGCGGGAGTTATGCCAACCAGGAACATGTGGGGACGTTGGATTCAGGACTCTTGAATTCCAACCCATCGGCTCCGAGCGAGAATCCTTCGGGAGAGACTTGTCTGGAAACTCCAGGCAGTGCCGAACTCCTGAAGACCGGAGTCCGCTCGAAAAAACCAGATCCGGCCCCCTCCGCCAATCGCACGAACCGACCGCCACAAGCCACCGAGAGATATGTGCTGCTGGATAACTTCGCGCATGGTGGTTTGGGAAAACTGTGGCGTGCCGAAGACACCGCGATCCGCCGCGAAGTTGCCTACAAAGAACTGCTGCCCAAGGCTCTCAAGAAACCGACTCAGGTCCAACGCTTCGTGGAAGAAGCGCAGATTTCCGGACAACTGGAGCATCCCGGAATCATTCCGATCTATGACATCGGGGTGCAGGAAAACGGGGCACCATTTTACACCATGAAGCTGGTCCGCGGCGGCAACATGGAAGACGCGATCGAAGCGATGCACAAATTGCCGCAGGGAAGTTCCGAACGGCAACTGGCCTTCAATCGCTTGTTGCGTCAATTCATCGCCGTTTGTCAGGCGGTGGGTTTCGCGCATGAGAAAGGTGTCTTACACCGTGATCTCAAACCTCTGAACGTGATGGTTGGGGAATTTGGCGAGACGCTGGTTCTCGACTGGGGCTTGGCCAAGTTGATGGACTTGATCGGTGAGCATTCGATCTCGTCGGACCGCTCCAGCCGACCGACCCCGCAAGGCCAGGGATTCGTGGTCGACGGAGAGTCGGAAATGGCCACCGTCATCACGAATGAGTCCGAGCATGCGGGTGAGACGAACGATTCCGCAGACCATTTCGCGGCGAGCCACTCCAACCTGGAGGCGACACAAGGAAACTTGCCGAGATCGTTCACCGCGACCGGTCAGGGTGTGGCGAAGGTTCAGACCAAGTTTGCTGGAAACAAGACCTTCAACGCCTCGACTTCCACCGCGACTGGACAACGGCCCGTGCAAACAGGAATGCGAAGCGCAGGGAGCGAGACTCAGATGGGCCAGGTCATGGGGACTCCGGCCTACATGTCCCCCGAGCAAGCGCTGGGTCAGATTGATGAGTTAGATTCCCGGACGGACATCTATTCTCTGGGAGGCATCCTCTACAAGCTGCTGTCGAACCAGCAACCCGTGGGACGCGGTAAAGTTCAGGAAGTATTGGACAAGGTGATTGGGGGCTTGATTCCGCCGGTGCGCACGCTCGATCCGACGATTCCGAAGCCTCTGGAAGCGATCTGCCTGAAGGCGATGTCCAAGGACAAGCTGGCGCGGTATCCGAAAGCCCTCGACATGGCCACCGATGTCGAAGCATGGCTGGCGGACCAACCGGTCTCGGCGTATCCCGAGCCTTGGCACAAACACGTGCGCCGCTGGGCCAAGCGACATCGCACTCTGGTTGTCAGTGCGTCATTGGTTGTGTTGTTCCTCGGTATCGCGCTTTGGCAGTGGAGTGCCGCTAACCGGATCGACAGAACGCGAATCGCCGTGCGGGCAAAGGTTGCCGACGCGTACTCAGCCATCGCGAAATCTGAGTTTGAGAAGGCCGGCGGATTGATCAAGACCGCGTCGGACCTGGTGGCCGCGGAACCCGCGCTGGCCTCCGAGCGAGAAGGCATCCAGTCTGCACTCGACTCGGCTGAGGAGAAACAAGCACACCTCGCTGACATCCAGAACAAAGTCAAACTGGATCGCGCCGAAGTCCAACATGCGATCAACGACCAGCAAGATTTTCCTCAGGCCAAAATCATCCTGACTCGCATGGAGGCGCAGTTGGCCTCCGAGCCTTCGTTGGCGGACCTGCATCAACAGGTGCGGTCTCAGTTGGACGCAGTCAACCAATTCGAGAAATTCAACAATGAAGTTGAACAGGCTCGCATCTTCGGCGGCAACATCTCTGGAGATGAATCGCTCGACGACATCCGCGAATCAAAACGTCATGCTCTGGCCGCTCTGGAGATCTTTGAGACTGACGGTGACCAGCCAGAAAAAGTTGGCTCCCAACTGCGGTCCCTGGGCGACAAGTCGATTGCCAAATGGCGTGACGGGATGCAGGAAGTGCTTGTGACCTTGGCCTATCTCGAAACCAAGTTGGCGATCCGAGACGATCGAGCGGAACTCCAGAAGGCCGCGCGACTCAGCTTGGGACACTTGCAGCGGGCCGAGCGACTCGGCTTCTCTTCCCAGCCGATGTGGTTCTTGCGAGCGGATCTGTTCGGATTGCTCAATCAGCCGGACGAGGCCCAAACCGCTCGGCGAACGGCCGAAACGCTCACGCCCAAAACACGGCTCGACCATTACCTCCTCGGCGAGTTCAAACGCGGTCAGGGGAACTACAAAGCGGCTCTCTCGCATTTTGAAGATGCGCTCCAGGCCGACCCCAACGACTTCTGGTCGCTCAACATGCTGGGCCTCTGCAATTTTCAAATGGGAGAATTCAAGGCGGTGATTCCCAGTTGCACGGCCTGCATTGCCCGGCGGCCCAACTTCGATTGGCCGTACCTCGCCCGCGGTGTCGCCTTCGGAAAACTCAACGAATTCACGAAGGCCCACCAGGACATCGAGAAGTCACTGGAACTCAAGCCGCAGTCGTATCACGCCCATTTGAATCGCGGCGTCATTCATGCTTATGAGAAGAACTACGAAGCGGCACGAGCCGACTTCATGCAAGCCAGTCGACTGAAACTTGATCAGGCCGCACCGTACATCAACCTCGCGGCGATTGGCTTGGAACGCGCCAATCAACTGCTCAACGACTCGCAGAAGCCGAACGCTTCCGTGCTCGCCAATATCGAACTGCAACAGGCGAATGTCGCGCTGACCGCCGCGATTGAACGCTCACCACAACAGGCGGCGATCTACTCCTTCCGCGGCAGAATTCGAATGGGTCAAAACAACGCGGCGGCGGCTCTGGTGGACTTCGAGAAAGCCAACAATCTGGAAGTCACTCCGCTGCGGCGCTCCGAGAACTTTCAACAAATCGGCAACATCCATTTCCGCGCCCGCCAAATGGAGACCGCTCTGACGGCCTATGACCAGTCGCTCGAAGCCAATCCAGAAAACGTCGCGACACTTCGCCAGCGAGCCGAAACTTTGCTGGCCTCGAAACGCTACCAAGAAGCTGTACGGGACTTTACCCTGGTTCTCGAAAAGGCGGGTCCGATCGCCGATGTCTACCGCGGCCGAAGTGTCGCGCTGAAGGCTCTGAATAAGCACCGCGAAGCCATCAATGACTATACGATGTCACTGCAGTACGAACCCGCGCCCAATATGCTCGCCCAACGTGGGTGGGCTTATCTTCTCGAAGCCGCCACGCTCGCCAAAGAGGACTTCGAGGAAGCCGTCCGACTCAATCCTGATGATCCACGTTTTTATCAGGGGTTGGCGTACGCAATGGTGATGCTGGGCGACCACGCCAGCGCGGTCGCTGAAATCGAGAAGGGTTCAGACAACACGAAACGAGTCGCTAAAAAGCTCGGTTCACAGGTTTGGGAATTCCTGTTCAATCCAGCGACGGTTTACGCGCAAGCTCACGACAAGGCGTTGACCGACGTGAAGCTCACCGCGGAACGCCGTGTCGAGTTGGCTCACCAATACAGCCAAAAGGCAGTCGACTTGCTGCTTCAGTCCCACCAATTGGCCGGCCCAGAATTCCGGCCTAGGTTCTTGATTGCCTTGCGAAGTGATTCGGCACTGGACCCGATTCGACAGCATCCAGAGTTCCTCAGAGCACTCAAAACCCTAGATCCGGAATCAGCGGCAAAATTGGAATTGAACAAGAACGAAACTCCGCAGAAGAAATGAGCGAGACTTTCGGACGAAATGTGTAATCCAATTGGCCTTTTCTGGCCGAGCGGCATAAGTTCTGGCGTATTGATTCAAGCACAGTCCTTGAGTAGGCTAGCCGCCCTAGAAGCAGTGTAGTTTTGGGATTGGATTAGTCGTTGAGTTATCTTCATCACCTACGCGTGACAGGGGCAGTTCCATGCGAACCAGACGGGCTCAAAGTCGCACCACGTCTCGCTATGCCAGCGTGGTTGAACGTCTCGAATCACGATACCTGTTATCCGGTGCCGGGGATTTGGTCGGTGATACTCCGCTGACAGCGCAACCCCTCGGAATCCTCACGACCTCACAGCCGCTGGAAGTGTTTGGCACGATCGACGAAGCATTCGATCTTGACGTTTTTCAGTTCCAGGCGGACGCGCAAGGCTCCGTCACCATCGAACTCTTCGCGGATCACAGTTTTCTCGACACGTTCGTCAGCCTCCTGGATTCCTCTGGAACTCCCGTTGCCTTCAACGATGACATCGACGTTCTCAACTTCAACTTCGATAGTCGGCTCACTTTCAACATTGAGGGCGGCGAAACGTACTTCGTCGCTGTTGAGTCGAGCAGTTTTGCGGACATCTTTAGCTCCACTGGCGACTATCAACTCTCCGTTGTCCTCAACGTTGATCTCGTCGGCGATACCATCGAAACCGCAACCAATTTGGGACTTCTCACAGCCGCTCGGCCACTCAATGTTTCTGGCACGATTGAGCAAGCATCTGATCGTGACATTTTTCAATTTCAGGCGGACGTTCAAGGGCCCGTCATCATCGAACTCTTCGCAGATGACAGTTTTCTCGACACGTTCGTCAGCCTGCTGGATTCCTCTGGAACTCCCGTTGCCTCCAACGATGACATCGACTTCTTCAACTTCGATAGTCGGCTAGTTTTCACCATTGAGGGAGGCGAAACGTATTTCGTCTCTGTTGAGTCGAGCCGTTTTGCGGGCTTCACTAGCTCCACTGGCGACTATCAACTCTCCGTCGTCCTCGACGTTGATTCCGTCGGAGACGCTCGAGAAACCGCCACAAACTTACCGTTGGTGAATGGGCAGGCCACGTTCGATTCGCGGATCAATCCCCGTGATTCAGGTTTCGACCGGGACTTTTTCCGGATTCAAGCTCCGACGGATACTAACAGCATCATCAATGTTCGAGTTGATACAGGAGCCATTGGCTCCGCAGACGGATTAGATTCGCTGTTGCAAGTGACCGATGCCAACGGAGCCGTGATTGGTTTTAATGACGATCAGGTTCCTGGTGACAATCGCCAAAGCATCGTGCAATTCAATGCAACTGCGGGGGAAATCTACTTCCTCGAAGTTCGTCCATTCGACGGCACCCGCGCACAAATCAATTCAGCCAGTGGAAGCTACTCGCTGATTGTCGACGCCAGCCCCGGTGAAGTCCCGGACGCCGTCACGAACAACTTCAACGATCCCGACAACATTCCCAAGGTGATTTCGTTGACGAGTGGCTTCGCGTTGACGCGCGTGTCCATCGATTACCCGGCCGATCAAGATGTGTTTTCGTTTGTGGCTCCCAGCGATGGGATTGTGCGAGTTGGCCATCAAAGCCGGCGCGACGTTCCGCTGGATGCGCAATTGGCTGTGTTCAACAATCAGCATCGACTGCTCCAGCGATCGCCGGTTCCACTGTCACCACATTTTTCCTCGGATCTTGAGTTCTCGGTGACGGCTGGGGAGACCTATTTTGTACGCGCCAGTCTCAACCCATCATCCAACTCGGTCGATTTTGGAGCCCCCACCGGAACCTATGCGCTCACGTTACAAATGGTGAGCAACGTCCCAGCCCCCGCACCACAACTGTTGACGCCCGACGGTCCGATTTCGATCTCCGGAACGATCGACGTTTTGGGGGACACGGACACGGTCGAGTTCACCGTTGGCCAAAACGTTTCGCAGATCAACATCGACTTTTCGTTCGTACAATCGCTGAGCGGTGCTCTTTCGATTTTCGTGAGGCGCGGCAACGATTTTGAAATCGTGGATTACAGAAGTGATTTTTTCCCCTTTGGACAAGAAACATTTTCGATTGCTAATGTGATGGCGGGAGATACGTTTGTCGTCGTCGTCGACAGCAATTCGGGAATTGGTGATTATCGGTTGCTCATCGAGGAAATTGGCCCCGACGACTTTCCAGACTTCATTGACGCCAGCGGTGTCCCAATCGTGGAAGTCAATCCAACCGCTCTGGTCACCGGGCGAATCGGTGACTTTTTTGACGTTGACGTGTTTCGAATTGATGCCCCTGTGGGTTCCCAACTTGTTGTGCCGACCGCTTCAAACGTGTTTGTTGACGTAGCCGTTCGTTTGCCAAACGGTGAAGTACGGTTCTTCGATAGTGGCGACCAGATTTCAATTACGGGTCAGGATGAGGTGTTTTTGGAAGTGCAGTCAACTTTCGCCGGCCCTTCCAGTGTCCGGTATGAGATCACGCTTCAGTCCCTGGTCACCGACGGGCGGCACGACTCATTCGCTACGGCTCAAACGACCGTTTCGCCAAATGGTGATCCCGAACAGATTACTCGAACCGCTGACACGTTCGAGATCGTCGGTCAACTGGATACCACTCAGGACTCGGACTTTTTCACATTTATCGCTCCGTTTACCGGAGAAGTGACGATCTCTGCTCCGCAATCTTCCGTGGGCGTCAACTCGGATTCGCTGAGTTTTGGGGTTTCGGTGTTTGAATCGTTCCGGTTTTTTGATGGCTCTTTCGCCTCGCCGTTCTTGATTGCCTCGGATGTCAACGGCCAAGCCGTTCGGTCCAACGAAGGTCTGTCGGTTTTTGTCTTTGAAGGCGATCAGTATTTTGTATCAGTGAATAACCAAGGGGCCACCATCGGAGGCTATCAGTTAGACCTCGATCCAGTCACCGACGGCTTCGCCAATGATTTTGCCACCGCAGCGCCAGTGACGCTCAGCGTTGGCAATGAAGGCTCTGTCAACAACGGCCGACTCGAATCAGCATTTGACGCGGACTTCTTCAGCTTCGTCGCGCAGCAATCAGGGAGCGTGTCGATTGAGCTGTCCCCAGGAACAGATGGCAGCGGGCAACCGTCTGAGTTGTCGGCTTTCTTGGAAGTTTATTCCGGACCTGGTTTTGACAACTTCCTTGCAGGGGACTTAACGGTCAATCAGTCGATTACCACGACGTTCAATGTGATCGCAGGGGCGACTTATTTCTTTGCCGTCTTCAATAACGGTTTTGCGGCGAGTTCTTATCGGATCGTCATTCAACCTTTTGTTGTGAGGGACGATGTTCCTCCGGGCGGGCGTAACCTTTCCAATTTTTCGTCAGCCGCTCCGACAGTGGTCACCGGATCGCTCGAAATCAGCGGAGACATCGACACGTATCGCTTGATCGCCGACGCCACTCAGTCACTTCAGATTTCGCTCGATGCAACCACGAGTAGCGTCCTTGACCCCATCTTGACCGTCCGAGTCTTTAATGCAGATGGTTCTCCGGCAGGGAGTCCGAGAACCAATGATGACTTTGGATTCAGCCTCAACAGTTTCTTGTCCGTTGCTGTCACCGCGGGACAAACCATTGAGATTGATGCACGAGGCTTCGGATCAAGCCGGGGCAATTATCGGCTGACCATCACCGGCGCGGCTAATAACGGCAACGATGGCGGTGTTGCGACCGTCTTAACTCCCACCAACCAGACACAGTCGGGCGATATCTCGCAAAGTTTCGGGACCGACGCGTTTCGTTTCACCGCAGTCACAACTGGTAACGCCACCGTCGCACTCAATGCGTCAACCGGAAGTGCTCTGGATCCGATCGTAACAATCAGAAACACGGCTGATGCCAGCTTCGTGACATTGTTCGACGACGACAGCGGTCCCGGCTTGAACAGCCTTGTCACATTCTCGACGGTGGCCGGCCAAAGTTACGACATCATTGCCGGTGGGTTTGGCTTCAGCATCGGCGCTTATTCGTTGAACTTGAGTTTTGACTCCGTCAACGGTGATGATTTCGGTGACACTTTTGATCGCGCCCAGCTTTTGACGTTCCGAGACGGAACGTCATTTTTCCAAGCTGGCCAGATTTCCCCGATTTCTGACGGTCGCGAAGACGCCGACGTCTTCTCATTCCTCGCCGAATTTAGCGGGACGTTAAATCTCCGTGTCTTGGCCTTTGAAAATGATTTGCGAGCCGGGCTGTCGGTTTTTCAAGCCGACCCGGATGGGAATATCAATGTTCCGGAATTGTTGGCAGTTGCAGGAGCCGCGACTGTTGGTGAGCAAACGAATCTCTTTGTGCCCGTGAACGAGGGGCTTACCTATTTCGTCCGCCTCGTGGGGTTAGCTGTTTCAGAGGGTGGCCCGACTACGTCTGGGTCTTATTTACTGGGCGCAAATGCCACGGCGGATTTGGTGCCTGCCGCGCCGTCTGATGCTCGCATTGACCTTGTCGCAGGAATTGGAACGGTTGAAAGCCAAATCGACTTCGAGTCTGACCGCGATTGGTATCGTGTCGTCGCTCCGTTGAGTGGCACATTTACAATCAATCTTGAGCGAAGGCCTGACAGCGTCGCCAATCAACTAGACCCGATTTTGACGGTCTACGATGATCGCGAGTTGCCAATCGCTCGTAACGACGACAGCAGCAGTAGCACATTGAACAGCCAGTTGACGATTCAAGCTCGCGAGGCTGGTGAGGTGTTCTTTATTGAGGCGGCCGGCATCGATATTGACAGTAGCACTGGTGGAACCGTCGGTGGGTATCGTCTGAGAGTCAACTTTGCTGCGGGTGTTGCTGACGATATCGGCAACGACCCTGGCCACATGCAACTGATCTCGGTGAACGCGAATCAGTCGGAGTATGAATTGAGCGGCAGCCTTGAGATGACTCAGGATCGGGACTTCTTTGTGTTCACGGCTGCCATCGACGCAAGCGCAACCATCGTCGGCACTTCGTTGCCGACTGGTGTCGAGTTCCGTGTCTTCGAAGTGGAGGTATCCGACCCATCGAACATCTCAATTGATAATCTCACACAGATCGCGTCAATTTCCGGACAAACGGGGGTGAGTGCGCTGGAGTCATTCACCTTCGATGTTCGCCAGCGACAAAGTTATGTCGTCGCCGTGTCGCACATTGGTGCGACATTGAACTCGCCGGTCAACTACACACTCCCTCTTTCCTTCGATGCCAACAAAATCTCTGACGACACAGCGCTGGAGAACGCTGCACATGCGGCGTTGTTGTCACTGGCCGATGATGCGGCAGACGCCGGTGATCGCGACCCAGGCGCGCTCGATAACGCCGTCCGGGCTGCGGCCGAGAAACTGCAGAGTACGGGGCTAACGTTTTTCGTGTTAGTGGTTGATCCGGTCAACGAATTCGGCGTCACAGATTCCGGACAACGCCAGACCGGTTTAAGCAACGGAGCGGTTAATGAAATTCCAGGCAGTTTCTTTTCTGGGGGGACTTTCGGGCAGGTCGTGATCGTGCAGGTTCCATCCTCCGGATTCTTTGACTTGAGTCTTGCGGGTTTTGGTACCAATTTGGGACAAAGTTTTTCGGCGTTCACGGTTGGACCGTCAGGTGTCCAACGGGCTTCTCAGGAGGGAGCACGCACTACGCCCCTCGCCGATGGAAAGTCAAATTTCGTGGTGCAACTCGGCTTTGGTGATAGCACCCCTACCGTGGTTCCGATTCCGACACCGGGTACGGCTTCTGACGCTCAATTTCCATCGTTCTTCATGATGACCAATGCGTTTTCAACGGGTCGCGGGACTCCGTCTGATTCAGAGGGAGAATCGGGTATCGAAGATTCAGTCACGTTGCGGTTTGAGGATGAGTTGCGTCAGTCGATCGATCGACAATCTGAAGAAGATCCCGGATTCGACTGGCCGAGATTGTTGGATGAAGTTCTCGAACACCTGCAGTTCGACGGGAATTCGCGGCAATCCATTCGACGCCTTGTCGAAGATCTTCAAGAGCGTGGGGCAACGCTTCCCGTTCAATTGCTCCTGAATTCTGACGTCGGTCGCTCGGCTAAGGTCATGTATGATGTGCTGAGACACAGCGCTGGATGGTTCCGAAACGCAAAGCCAACGACGCCCCCAGCACCCAAACAACGCACAACCGTGCCGAAGGTCACTCAAGAGACGCCGTCACCGAAGAATGCGTCCCAGACACGTGTCGCATCGAAGAAGATGACGCATTTGGGCGGCTGAGCGGTTGCGGAGGCAGTGGCTTCGAGTCTGTTCGTCAAAGGCTCGGCATTGCTTGCCTAATCCGCAGAATCCTCAAAGTTTACCGAGGCAATGGTCGATCTTCCGAACAGGACTTTGTCGCTGTTTCGGGAGAGGTTGCCGTGGCTGATGCCCTGCCGGTTTTAGAGGTCGAACACGAGCTGTGCTCGGCAAACTTGCCGGCCATTCCGCATGTTGCAGAATCGGCGATCGATCAAGCTTTGGAGGCACTGCATCTGCGAGGCACGACTCCTGTTTTGGAAAAGATCCATGTCGAACCGGAGCCGATTGCGGTCAGCGAGCCGCAGCCCATTCCAGGCGATCCCTCAGAGCCACGCTCTCGGAAGTCCATCCGAACTGCCAAGCGTCCGCAATCGAAGTACTCGCAGCGGTTGTTCGAGGCGTTGCGATCGCGCCGCCTGAGAATCATTGCCACGGCCGTGGGTGTTTTGTTTGTTCTCGGTTTGATCGGCTTGAACTGGCGGCGATCCAGTCTGCCTAAGTCGAGTGATGATCTCGCGGACATGGACCTTTCAGAATTTCGAGATGACCTGCACTTCGGCACGACGGGAATCGGACGAGCCTCGGAGCCGCGGCCACTGGGTGAGATTTCCGGCGCGGACTCGGCTGCGTTCAAGATTCGATCTTCTCGATCGGATTCGGGAGAGCGGTTGCCTCCCTTGGGGCTCGTCAATCATTCCGAGCAGCGCGGACCATCCGCGGCCATTCAAACAGTCGGCGGTTTTTCCCAGCCGGCGGCTCGCGGCTCGCAAGCGGCGTGGCTGACCGGTCAAATCGAGATTGAATCGCTCGGCGGGCCGCTCGACGATTCCCTTCGACGATCGAATGGGAAAGATGCCGCGCGCTGAACCTCATGGCCCTTTTCAACAAATGCGAAGTTGGGAAACCCGACGATTAAGGTTGTTTCAGAGATGTACTCGCAACACTGGAATCTGGAACGTCCGCCTTTCGAGAACGCGCTCGACCCCGACTTCTTCTTTCCGAGCCAGACTCATCAGGCGGCGCTGTTGAAGTTGCGCTACTTGATCGAAAACCAAAAAGGAGCCGGAGTCCTGGTCGGCGCGACTGGTGCTGGCAAGACGTTCGTGGCACGGCGTCTCGCCCATGACTTGAGCCAACAGGCTGGGCCGTGGCTGCACCTCCCGTTTCCGCAGATGTCGGCGGATGACTTGCTGAGCGACCTGGCCATTCGGTTGGCGGGTGAGTCGGTCATGGCCGGCATACCTCCGCATTCCTTGTTGCCGCGCAGTTCGGCATTGCGGCTCATTGAACAGTCCTTGGACGAGCATACTCGCGCGGGACATCATCCGGTCATCATCGTTGACGATGCGCATCTCATCGACGACCCCGCGACTCTTCAGACGCTGGAATTGTTGCTGAACTTTCAGCAGTCGCCGCAACGAGTTTTTTCGCTGATTCTGCTGGGCGATCGTTTGCTGTTGTCCCGCCTGTCGCGTTTGCCGCGTTTCGAGGACCGTCTGGGCATCCGCGCGATGCTGCATTCACTTTCGCCCGACGAAACCGCGCGCTACGTTCGGTTTCGACTGGAGGTTGCCGGCGCTCGACAGACGATGTTCGACGCTGCTGCGCTCGAAGAGATTGCCCTACTCAGCGGCGGAGTACCACGCCGCATCAATCGCTTGGCCGATCTCGCTCTCTTGGTGGGCTATGCCGACGGTCGCCAGCAATTGACTGCCTCGGACGTCGCCAATGTCTCCGAAGAACTGGCGGTCGTCGGAGTGGATTAGGCAACGTGGCCGCAATAAGT
>CAMDEA010000122.1 GCA_945893045.1 Planctomyces sp. SH-PL62 | reverse complement strand
CGCCTTCGTCTCCGGCGCGTCCTTGTCTTCCTCATGAGTGCTCGGCACCCCGTAATGCGCCCCCTCGACGAGATAGTTGATCTCGTTGAAGCAGTTCTGCACTCCCTGCTGATCCGAGACGAACACTTCGTCCCGCTCGTTGATCGCGATGCCGGTCGGATAACGGAAGGCGTGACCGACGGGAGCGACGATGGTTGGATCATGTTCACGAAATCGCATCCAGGCGTTGCGCCAATCAGGTTTCTGGCGAACAACCTTGCCTCGCCAATGAGATTTCTCTTTGGGACGATTCTTGTCGGTGTAGTCGCTAGCCAAGCCAAAAAAGATGTTGCCTTGTGAGTCGCGAACTGGGCTGGTGGTCCATTCGTGATAGTCGTCGGTGAATCCCCACCCGCTGGAGCCAATCTCCTGCCGTTCGCAATAACCATCGCCATCAAGATCGACCAGCAACGTCAGTTCGGGCTTCGTGGTGACAAGCACGGCGTTTTTCGCATACCGAACTTCGCCATCAGACAGGTTTCCGCCAAGACGCTCTTTGACTTGGAGTTCTTCGGGCAACAGCACGCCATACGGAGCACACAGCCCTTCGTGCATCAGCGTGAGCCGATCTTCGATTCCATCTTCGTCTTGATCGATGGCTGTGAAGACGTGGCCCTTGAGCGATGAGAACACCAGCGAGCCATCCGGCTTCCAACAGAAGCCGGTTGGCATGATCGACGAGTCCAACGGCAATTGGACACCGCTAAATCCTGGAACTGAACTCACCGCCGACTTCGTTGAAACCAGCATCGGCTTCGCCGGAACTGACGTGGCCGGACGATTGAGTTCGGCCGTGTAGAGAATTGTTGTGTGACCTTCAGGCGTTGGCGGATCGTTGTCATCTTTCAGATTCAGGTAGACTCTCTTTCCGACTTCCGGCTCGCGATCTTGGATTGGAAGTTGTGTCCATTCCAGTTTTCCGCCTGGGTCAGTGGCTGGAATCAGATCTCTCCAAACCGTTTTGCCGTTGTTCCACTGCGTCCGCTTCTTACCAATTTGCACAAAGCTGTCCGTGACTTCGATGCTGGACTTTCCGGGACCGCGAAACTGCTTGGGCCGACCGAACCACAGTTCCTGTTTTTCATCGCCACCGAGCAACCAGTGCATCGTCAAATGCCGCTTGATGCCTACGCGATTGGAATCCCCTCCTTTGACCGAGATTGCCTCCAAACTTTCATCCACCGAAACCGCGACGAAGGATTCGCTGCCGTCGGCGTGTTTTTCAGTGGGGAAATACAGGAAATGTCTAAGGCTGACCCCGCGCTCTGTTGGCTCGTAACTGCCCATTGGGACGAGGCCGTCGGACGACGCCAAAATCATTCTGTCCTTAGCGTCCTCTTTCATTCGTAGTACGAAGTGCGATGGGGCTTCGTCATTCAAGATGGCCAGCCCGGCCATCTCCCAAACCCATCGTTTTCCAATCACTTGTTGACGTGCGAAATCGCCGAAGCCCCATTGCCTCACGGCACTCGTTTCCGCATCGAACAACAGCGAGTGACCGTTGTCGAAGCCAATGGCCCATCCTCGCGGAACCGTTCGGCCGCCGAGTTCTTTGGGGAGTTGAAACACATCGCGGATGATGCGTGGCCGCCCGCTAGGATTGACCACCCAAAGCTGTTCGACATTGTTCGGGTTCGTCGGTGGTTGGAAGTTCGGGTCGTTGAGCGCTTGCCAGAGCGCGGCGTGTTGCTTCGCGAGATCGCCGTCGAGCACTCCCGCGACCGGGCGGTTGTATTGCGGCATCTCGACGCCGGGGATGACTCGCAGCGGCGAGGTGATCCAGCGGAAGAAGAACTCCGGCCGGATGTGTTTGCCGAGCAACCTCAAGTCCGACCCGCGAGCGCCGAGCGCGACTTGCTTCGGCTCGTAGTCGCCGATCTTGTGACACGCGATGCAGCTCCAGCCCCGCACGCCGGTGAGCGCTTGGCCGGCCAGCAGCGTGTGGGCGTCGGCCGCCTCCTGGCGAACGGGGGGCGTCAGCCCCCTGGTCGGATCGCGAGCAGCCTCCGATGAACCAGAGGGCTGACGCCCTCCGTTCGCCGGGATTCGATCGTGTTCCACGAAGTACCGCGTCAGCATCGCCAACTCGTCCGGCGAATGCTTGAACTTCGGCATACGCACGCGGAGCCACGGCATGCGGATCGGTTGGCGTTCGCCGCGCACGGCGATGCTCAGCGCTTCGTCGAGCAGTTTGTCGCCGACGGCATTGAGTGACGGCGGGACGAGCGATGGGGCTTGGCCAGTGAGATCTTTGTCGAACTTCGCGATCTGAGCCGCCATCTTGCCGAAGCCGCCGAGGCCGTGGCGCGAGTGACACGCCAAGCAACCTTTTTGTTCGAGCAACTTCTGACCGCGCGCGAACGTGCTGAGCGGTGACAACTTCGTTTCGCGTCGCGAGGCAAGGTACGCCTTGATCGCGTCGCGATTCAGATTCGATCCGAAGATGGGACGGTCTAACTGAGCATGGTCGGCTCGGTCGGCCAGACAGCTCTTCGACCAATCGGCGACAGGTTGTGACAAGTCAGACGCGGGCTTCTGGGGACGCACGGCATCGTCGTCGGAGAATCGGTGGCACACCGCGCATCGCAATTCGACGGCGAGCTTGCGGCCACGTTCGGTTTGCGATTTGTAGGCCGCTTGCGTCTTTTCGTCTTTGCTCGACTTGAAGTCGTTGATGTGCTTCCACTCGGCCGCCAGTGTCGCGGTCGTACTTCGCAGCGAAACTTTGACATCGGGTTCCGAGGTCAGGTGCCACAACGCCAGAGCAATTTGATTCCGTTCGGCATCCGAGAGGTTGAAGACAGGCATCCGGTGATCGGCATTCAAACGCTCCGGCTTCGCGAGCCATGTCACCAGCCACGGCAACGTCCGCCGCTCTCCCACATGGCTGAGGTCAGGCCCCGCAAACGGCGACGGACTCGTGCCACCCAACTCACCGATGCGATGGCACGCGAAGCAACCCGTCGAACGGAGCAAGACTTCGCCCTTTCGGCGTTCGGTTTCGAGGTCTGCCTCTTTCACCGACTTCGGCTTGTCGAGTTCCACGGGCTGCGACTGCTGATGCAGGAAAAGTTCGATCGCCTCGTAATCGGAATCGTGGGATCCAAAGGTCGGATAAAGGCGACCCAGTTCGGCAGACATCGACAGGTGTCGTGACACAACATCATCGACAATCCCGCTTGTCGCGAAGTGCTTCAAGGACGGCCCCGGTGGCGGTTGTTCTTCGCCGGCGCGCTGATGGCAGCGTCCGCAGCGGAACGCTTCAAACTGCTTACGGCCGAGTTCGATGAGTGCGAGGTCGTCGCGCGGCTTGTCGTGGAACAGCAACTCCGGCGGCAGCGGTTCGAGGGTGAAGGTGTCGGACGACCAGAAGAGTTTCAGTTGTGCGGCCGGTTCCGTTTTGCGGAACGTCACGAAGAGCGGGCGTTCGGCGAAGCCGGGGACGAACTCGTCGCCGCTGATCCACTGCGGCTGTTTCGCCGAGCCATGCAGCACGCGCCGGCCATCGAGTTCGACCGTGACGTCCCCTTGCACGAAGGCGTGCAGCCGATGCTTGGCCTCCTGCCGCACGAGCAAAAACCCGCGCCACGTCGCCTCGAACCGCTCGGCCGAGAGCCGCGCATCCGGAGCCGCCTCGTCCCAAGCAAACGCCACGTCCGGGTCGATCCGCGCGACCGCCCGCTCGCCCACGCGATATTCGGCGACGAGTCCGGGACGGAATTCTTCGTCGTCTTCGTCCGGTGGCGCGGCGAATGAAGCTGCCGTGAGAAATCTCATCGCCAGAAGCGCGACAAGCAGCCATCGGGTTGTGAGCATGATCGACCTGCTCTTTCCGTGTTTGTCCGTGTTCTCCGTGTGATCCGCGTTCTCAGCACCACAACGACAATCAACGAGAACACGGATGACACGGACAACGCGGATGAGCAGCCAGAAACAATCGGGGTCAGTGAACGGGATCAGGCAAAGTATTCGACGGCGTTGCGGAAGAGGCGCATTCCGGCTCCTTCGCCGCGCAGGCCGAGGCGGGTCCAGTGGGGATGTTGCGTGGCGAAGAGGAAGCGTTCGGGGTGCGGCATCAGGCCGAGCACTCGGCCGCTGGGATCGCTCAGCCCGGCGAGGTTCGCCATTGAACCGTTTGGGTTGATCGGGAACGGCAATTGGTCCTGGCTGCTGGCGAGCCGGGCGGCGTCAGCCCCCGGACGTTCGGAGGTAGGAGTCCGGGGGCTAACGCCCTCCGGCTCGCCAAGAGCGTTTTGTGATGTGTAACTCAACGCACACTGACCGTTCTGTTGCCACCGGTCGAGCGTGGCGGGATCGCGGACGACTAGCTTCCCCTCGCCGTGCGCGATCGGGACGTCGAGTTCGTCGATGCCTCGCAGAAAGACATTCTTCGAGCTGCCAACTTTCAGACGCACCCACAGCGCGGTGTATTTGCCGTTGTCGTTCCAGGTGAGCGTCGCATCGGCGGGCACGTCGGGCTTCGGCGGCCAAGTCGTTGATCCGCCGGGCAGGATGCCGGCCTTCAGCAGCACTTGGAATCCGTTGCAGATGCCGAGCATCAGCGTGTCGCGCTGCAAGAACTCGCCGAGCGTCTCGGCCAGATGGCTGCGCAACTGGCTGGCGAAGATGACTCCGGAGCCGATGTCGTCGCCGTAGCTGAACCCGCCGGGGACGCACAGCATTTGGTAGTCGGCCAGCGACTTCGGGTTCTCCAGCAGTTGGAACAGATGCACGCGGTCGGCGATCGCTCCGCAGGTCTCGAAGGCATACGCCGTCTCGACGTCGCAATTCGTTCCCGGAGCACGCAGCACACACACGCGAGGAGCAACCATTGGCCTGTCCGAAATCAAAGGGAGGGAGGAAATAAGGATTGCCGAATAAGGAGTGCAGAAGGATGAAGGACGGACAGAATCGCACCGACCACTGTGTCCCCACTTTTGCCTTCTGAAATCCTTATTCGGCAATCCTTATTTTGGTCGATGTCACGCCGATTCGGCTTTGGCTTCGACTTCGCCGAGTACGTGGGCGTAGCCGCGTTTGATGAGCACTTGCTTGCGGAGTTCGACCATGATGTCGGGATTCTCTTCGAGAAACTGCCGAGCCTTATCGCGGCCTTGGCCGATGCGGGTCTTGCCGTAGTTGAACCAACTGCCGCTCTTTTCGATGAAGCCGTCCTCGGCCGCCATGTCCAGCAGGTCGCCGGAGTAGCTGATGCCGCTGGCTCCGAGCATGTCGAATTCGGTTTCGCGGAACGGCGGAGCGACCTTGTTCTTGACGATCTTGGCTTTCATGCGAATACCGATGGAAACGTCCCCTTCTTTCAGAGTCGCGATGCGGCGGACATCGACTCGGCAAGACGAGTAGAACTTGAGCGCCCGTCCGCCGGGAGTTGTTTCCGGGCTGCCGAACATCACGCCGATCTTCTCGCGAATCTGGTTGATGAAGATCACGACCGTCTTGGCTTTCGAGATGATGCCGGTCAGCTTGCGCATGGCTTGGCTCATCATGCGGGCTTGCAGGCCGACGTGAGACTGACCGATCTCGCCGTCGAGTTCCGATTTCGGAACCAGCGCGGCGACCGAGTCGATCACGATGCAATCGACGGCGTTGGACTTGATGAGCATCTCGGCGATTTGCAGAGCCTCTTCGCCGTGGCTGGGCTGACTGACGAGCAACTCTTCGAGGTTGACTCCCAGCTTCTTGGCCCAGGCGGGATCGAGCGCATGTTCGGCGTCGATGAACGCGGCGACGCCGCCTCGCTTCTGAGCGTTCGCGATGACGTGCAGAGCCAGTGTCGTCTTGCCGCTGGATTCCGGGCCGAAGAGCTCAATGATGCGTCCGCAGGGAAATCCGAAACCGCCCATCGCCAAGTCGAGCGACAATGCACCGGTCGGGATGCCGGAGATTTTCATGTCCCCGACCTTGTCCGACAGCTTCATGATCGAGCCTTTGCCGAAGGCTTTTTCGATCTGTCCGAGTGCGTTAGTCAGGGTGGGATTCTGCTCGGCGGGTTCGTCGGTTTTGGCAATTTTGGCTTTCACGCTCATCGTCGGCTCCTTCGTGGAATGGCTCCTGATTCGGGCCGAGAGAATAGCGGTTTGCGGTGTCAAAACAATGCCGCCGAAAAGGTGTGGACGCGACGGGGTCGGGAGTCTTTTTCATGCCGCACCTCATTTCAGAGAATGCCACAGTTCAAGCGAGTGCGGCATGAAAAAGACTCCCGACCCCTTTCCGGCAAGTCACCCAGCGAGCATGGTTTCACGAACTCGTGCGGATCGGTAAACCATCGCGAACCCTCGGCCGTTCCGCTTCACAGGAAACCCTGCCAATGTTCGCTCGACGTGTGCTCTTGGCGATTCTTCTCGCAAGTCTGGCGATGACATCAATCTGTCTTGCGGCCGATCAGCCCACTCCGCCGAACATCGTGCTGATCTTCGCGGATGATCTCGGTTACTCGGATGTCGGCTGTTTCGGCGCGAAGGACATTCGCACGCCGCACATCGACCGGTTGGCGAAGGAAGGGACGCGCTTCACCAGCTTCTATGTTTCGCAGCCGGTCTGCACGGCTTCGCGAGCGTCGCTGATGACCGGCTGCTATGCGAATCGAGTCGGTTTGGCCGGAGCGCTCAATCACACGAGCAAAACTGGCATCCACGCGGACGAAGTGCTGCTGCCGGAGTTGCTGCGACAGCGCGGCTACGCGACCGCCATCTTTGGCAAATGGCATCTCGGTCATCGGCCGGAGTTCTCGCCGTTGCGGCACGGCTTCAACGAGTTCATCGGTATTCCGTACTCCAACGACAACGGCCCGCTGCATCCGGTCGTGAAGACTATCCCGTCGCTGCCATGGATCAACGGCGAGAAGACAGCCGAACTCGATCCCGATCAATCGCAGTTCACCGCGCGGCTGACCGAGCACGCGATTCAATTTCTCGAACGTCATCGCGATCAACCGT
This sequence comes from Planctomyces sp. SH-PL62, assembly GCA_945893045.1. GTDB lineage: Bacteria > Planctomycetota > Planctomycetia > Planctomycetales > Planctomycetaceae > SXKJ01. Next base: position 16,718 of record CAMDEA010000122.1, on the reverse strand, counting down.
TCTTCTTGTACCTGCCGCACATCATGCCGCATGTGCCGATCTTCGCCTCGGAGAAGTTCAAAGGCCGATCCGCGCGCGGCCTGTACGGAGATGTTGTGGAGGAACTCGATTGGTCGGTCGGCCAAATCGTCTCCGCGTTGAAGTGGCTGAGCCTCGACGACAACACGCTCGTGATCTTCACGTCCGACAACGGCCCGTTTCTCTCCTACGGCGAACATGCCGGCACCGCGACACCGTTTCGCGAAGGCAAGCTGACCACGTTTGAAGGAGGCGTCCGAACTCCCTGCGTGATGTGGTGCCCCAAGAAGATTCCCGCTGGCCGGACCTGTGACGAACCAGTCGCGTCCATCGACTTGCTGCCGACGCTCGCCAAGCTCGCCGGCGCGCCGCTTCCGAAGCATCCGATCGACGGACTCGATGTCTGGCCGATCCTCTCCGGCCAACCCAACGCGCGCACGCCGCACGAATCGCTGCTGTTTTTCTCCGGCGACGAGCTGCAAGCGATCCGCAGCGGCGATTGGAAGCTGCATTTCTCTCACGACTACCTGACCGTCGCCGGCCCGCCCGGGCGAGCCGGCAAGCCCGCCAACTTCGAGAAGATGCAACCGAAATCCATCGAAGAGTCCGGCATTCGTGGCATCGCCAGCCGACACGGCTACGAGGTGCGCCGCATCGAACGCTCGCTGTTCAACCTCAAGGACGATTCGAGTGAAGCACGCGACGTCGCGAAGCAGAACCCCGATGTCGTCCGTCGCCTGGAAACGCTGGCCGAGAAGGCTCGTGAAGAACTCGGCGATTCAATCGCGAATCGACGCGGCCGTGGCATCAGGCCCGTCGGACGAGTCGATTAGTACCGTCAATGTCCGGCTGATGGCTGTGAGCTGATGGCTGATGGCCGTTATCTCAATCCACTCAATCGTTGGATTTGGGATGACAGCCAACAGCTTTCAGCCATCAGCTTTCAGCCGGACGGTTTGTTGACGTGACTTCGGGTGGTGTCCAGACTGGCGAGCGTTCCATCCGCCCATAAAGAAAAATCCCGCCGGAGAGTTCATCATGCGAAAGTTGCTTGTTGGGTTGTCTGCATCGCTGGCCGTCCTCTGCATCGCGGCCACCTTCGCGGCCGAACTGGTCGGACACACCGAGCCGGTTTACGACATCACGACTTCGCCCGATGGCAAGTGGCTGGTCACCGGCAGCTTTGATCAAACCGTGCGGCTATGGGACGCAAACTCGCTGCAACCGACGCGCACCATGCTCGGCCACACGGGCCTGGTGCTGTCGATCGCCGTCTCGCCGGACAGCAAACTGATCGCGTCGGGAGGACTCGACAACACGATCCGTCTCTGGGAAATCCCCAACAACGCGCCGGTCCTGAATCTCGCGGGTCATCAGGGAGCGGTCGCCTCGGCCGCGATGACCACCGACGGAATGTTTGTTGTCAGCGGCGGAGCCGACAAGCTGTTGAAAGTCTGGACCGCCGCTGACGGCAAGCCTGTTCGCGACATTGCTGGCTGCACGGCGGCCATCACGCGCGTCGACGTTCGCAAAGACAATCAACAGGTCGCGGCGGGCGATGCGACCGGAGTCGTCCGGTTATTCAACTTCGCGGACGGAGTCGCTCAACAACTGCTCGGAGCACACACCGGCGAGATCACGGGATTCGCTTACGCTCCGAACAACGGATTCTTTCTGACCTCCGGAGCGGACGGACTCGTCAAACGCTGGCCAGTGCAGTTGCCGGCGCTGGTCAACATCGCGGGACATGGCGAAGCGATCAACGCGGTCGCCCTGCGACCGGACGGCAACTGGATCGCAACCGGTTCGAACGACAAGACCGCGCGTCTGTGGGATCGCAACAACGGGCAGCCGATTCGCAATCTCGATGGGCATCCGGAAGCCGTCACCGCGATCACCTTCAGTCCGAATCAAGCCTGGGTGCTGACCGGCTGCGCGGACAAGATTGCTCGGTTGTTCGATGCGAACAACGGACAGCTCGTGAAAGCGTTTGCCGCCCAAGCCGGAGCGATCACCGCCGTGGCCGTGAATCCGAATCATCAAGAGATCGCTATCGGTGATGCGACCGGCGTCGTGAAAATCTACAAGACCACCGACGGTGTCGAAGTCCGCGCGTTGGCTCCCCACACTGGCCCGGTGAGCGGTATCGCCTACTTGCCGAACGGAGCAAATCTCGTCACAGCAAGTCACGACAAGTCGGTCAAGATTTGGAACGCCGCCGACGGCGCGATGGTCCGCAAGCTCGACATCCCGGATGCCGCGACGAGTCTCGCGGTCAGCATCAACAACGCGATGCTGGCGGTTGGCTCGAACGACAAGCAAGTCCGCGTCTTCAACGTGGCTGACGGAGCGGCCGTTGCCGCATTCGCCGGGCACACCGACAAGATCACCGGCGTCGATTTCAGTCGCGACGTGACGAAGCTCGTGTCATCCAGCGCCGACGGAACCGTGCGAGCCTGGGATCTGACCGCGAAACGCCAACTGCAATACTTCGTGAATCACACCGGAGCCGTCAGCGGCGCGGCGTTTCATCCCGACAACAAAACGATCGTCTCGGCCGGAGCCGATAAGACGATCAAGGTCGATGCGGTCTCGGTGCAAGGGGTGTTCGTCGCGGACGACAAGCGGTTCAACGATCTGGTGATCGCCTCGAACAGCGCGTGGCATGCGACGGCTCACGAAGATGGCTCTGTCAAATTATGGGACAGCAACGCCGGCACCCTGATGCGACCGTTCGTCGGCTTGACCGGCCGAGCGATCGCCGTCGCCATCAGCCCGAACGCACAGCAAATCGCCGCTGGTGGAGCCGGCAAGAGCGTCCGCGTCTGGAATATCAACAGCGCGCAGGCTCAGGTTCGCTTCGAGACTCCCGCCGAAGTCACTCGGCTGACCTTCAGTCCCGACAATACGAAACTGCTCGCCAGCGGAGCCGACAACGCGTTGCGAGCCGTTGATCCCACTCCACCGAATCCGCAACCCGCCGAAGCGCCGTTGCGCCCGATCGCTCAAACGCTGACCGGTCATACAGCGGGCATCGGTTCGCTGGTCATCGCGCCGAACAATCGCACGGCGGTATCTGCATCGGCCGACGGCACGGCGAAGACTTGGGACATCGCCGCCGCGACGTTCACGGCGAACCTCGCCGGACATGCTTCGCACATCTACGGTCTTGCGTTTAGTAACGACGGCAAGCAACTCGTCTCGGCGAGCAACGACAAGACTGTCCGCCTGTGGGACGTCGAAAAGAAAGCCGCCGTGCGTGTCATCAGCACGCAGCAGCAGCCGGTCTACGGAGTCGTCGTCACGCCCGACAACAAATCGCTGGTCATCGCGGGCGGAGATAAAACGGTCAAACTGTTGAATCTCGAAAACGGTGCTGAGCTGCGCGTCTTCAAAGGCCCGGAGTTCCCGGTCTACACCGTCGCCCTCAGTCCCGACGGCCGTACGATCGCAGCCGGAGGCGTTGGCCTCGGCCCGAATCGGCCGATCTTTGTTTGGAATATCGACTCGCCCGATCCGGTGAAGAAACTCGACGGTCACAAAGACGACGTCTATCGAGTCCGCTTTAACGCCGCCGGCAACAAGTTGCTCAGCATCGGCTACACCGGAGCCGTCAACATCTGGGACATCGCCGCCGGTAAGCCGGTCTTCACGTCGAAGCTGCCGACCATTACCTATGGCGGCAATTACGTCGCGGCCGGTGCTCGCATCGCGGCCACCGCGACCGATGGCAAAACCTATTTCGTAGACCTGCCCGCCGAGGCACGATGACTTTGTAGCCGCTCACTCGGAGATCGAATCATGAACTGGCTTCAGGAATATCAACGCAACATCACGCGACGTTATTTCTTCTCGCAAGGTTCGCAGGCCATCGGCTGGGCGTCGCTGGCCTCGCTGATGGGTCGCGATGCTGGCGCGGCGGAAACGTCATCCGCCAACTCGCTGGTGAAGACGAACCTGACACATCACATCGCGAAGGCGAAGCAGGTGATCTATCTCCACATGGTTGGTGGTCCGCCGCAAATGGACCTGTTCGATTACAAGCCGGTGATGAATGACTGGTACGACAAAGACCTGCCGGAATCGATCCGCAAGGGCCAGCGGCTGACGACGATGACCAGCGGACAGGCTCGCTTTCCGATCGCGCCGTCGAAGTTCAAGTTTCAGCAGCACGGCGAGTGCGGTATGTGGTTGTCGGAACTGCTGCCGTGGAAAGCCAAGATGGTCGATGACATGGTCTTCATCCGCTCGATGAACACCGAGGCGATCAATCACGAGCCAGCCATCACCTTCATTCAAACCGGGAACCAAGTGACGGGCCGGCCGTGCCTTGGCGCGTGGGCCTCGTATGGACTGGGCTCGCTCAATGATGACCTGCCGTCGTTTGTGGTCATGGTCGCAAAGCCGACGAACACCGAGCAGGTGCAAGCGATCTCCGCGCGGCTCTGGCAAGCGGGCTATTTGCCGGGCGAGCACGCTGGCGTTTCCTTCCGATCGGCCGGCGATCCGATTCTCTACATCAACAATCCCCCCGGCGTCTCCACCGAGATTCGCCGCAAGACGCTCGACGGACTCAAGCAGCTCAACGAACTGACGCTGCAACAAATCGGCGATCCGGAGACACGCACGCGCATCGAGAATTACGAACTGGCGTTCCGCATGCAGACCAGCGTCCCGGAACTGACCAACATCGCCACCGAATCCGAGGCAACGTTGAAGCTCTACGGCGATCAAGTGCAAAAGCCCGGCTCGTTCGCCAACACGGTGCTGCTCGCGCGGCGATTGGTTGAACGTGGCGTGCGGTTCGTGCAGGTCTACATCAACAACTGGGACACACACGCCAACGTCGCCGGCCGACTGCCCGATCAATGCCGCGACGTCGATCAGCCCTGTTACGCCTTGATCCAAGACCTCAAGCAACGCGGCCTGTTCGACGACACGCTGGTCATCTGGGGCGGAGAGTTCGGCCGTACGATCTATTCGCAGGGTGGCCTCTCGCGGCAGAACTACGGCCGCGATCATCATCCGCGCTGCTTCACCTGGTGGATGGCGGGCGGCGGCACCAAGGGGGGTACCATCTACGGCGAGACGGACGACTTCTCGTACAACATCGTCAAAGATCCGGTCCCGATCCGCGACTTCCACGCGACCGTGCTGCATCTGCTCGGCTTCGATCACGAGCGGTTCTCGTACAAGTATCAGGGTCTCGACCAACGCCTGACCGGCGTCGAACCGTGCCGTGTCGTGAATGAGCTGCTGGCGTGAGACGTCGCCGTTTCCCCTCACTCACCCGGCTTGCCCAGTCTTTCATGCCTCGCTGCCTTCACGGTTTGAATGACCGTGATCCAGAAACTCCTCTCCGCGCACTTGGCCCAGAGTCTTACGATCCGGCGTCATCTGCACTCTGGTTTTAGTTTCTTGGTCAGTCAGACGATGGAGCTATTCAGACGCGAAAGGATTCGCGTCGGCGAGCAGTCGCGCGCGACAGGGTCGCGACGAATTCCGGGAAGGGATTCCCTCATGGACAGACGAAACTTTTTGAGTCTTGGAGTCACCCTTGTCGCCGGCGGCGTTGCCGGCTGCCGTGGCTATCAAACCGCGCGTGTGATGAAGAACAGCGAACGGGACACCGTCGGCAGCCACGCGGCCGGAGCGGAAACTTACAAGCCGCTCATTCAAGAATCGGTCTCGAAACTCTTAGGCAGGGCGTGTTCGCCCAGTGAGATTCAAACCGCCTCGATGGTTGTCGGACAACGCAAAAAGATCTGCTTCATCGGCGTCGAGAACTGCACCGCCGAAGAGATCGGCGACTTCCGCGAGCAGATCTACGAACTGATCGACTCGGCCATTAACGAGTCGCAGCAGTACGAGCAGCTCAGTCGCCGTTATGTCGAGAACGGGCTGAAGCAACTGCGACTGCGACCGGATGAGCTGTTCGTCCAAGAGAATCAGCGCAACTTCCAAGCGGTCATGGAAAAAATGGAGCAGCCGTTTGACTACCTGCTGTATGCCAAGCTGACCTCCGGCACGACGCAGAAGAACGGCGATTATCAGCGCGATTACCTGCTGACGCTGGAGTTGGTCAACATTCACGACGGCCACTACGAAAAAGAATCGGCGTCGATCCGCAAAGGCTACCGCCGCTCGCTGACGGACAAGCTGTTTCACTAATCGCGGGATTTGAGATCTGAGATTTGAAATGTGCGTGCAACGCGCTTTGCAAGTAACCCGAAGCGTCAGCGAGGGCGAGCGCTCCAAGCGACTCCGAATCCGGAGTTTAGTGAAGCGTTCGCCCTCGCTGACGCTTCGGGTTACTTTGATCGCCCTGCTGGCGGCGGCCGGTTGTTCGTCCTATGCGGATCGTGTGCGCGATGTCCGTACCGCGTTTTATTCCGGCAACCTCGCGGCCAGCGAAAAGATCATCGCTCAAGAGCTGCCGAAGAAGCGTCATGTGAAAGAGGCTGACGTCCTCAAGCTCGAACGCGCGATGATCGAGCTTTCCTCCGGCAAACCGGCTGTTGCCGAGCGAACGTTGCGCGAAGTCCGCGACCGCTTCGACTTCCTCGAACAGAAAGACCTTGCCGAGGGAGCCGCGTCGTACCTGACCGACGACACGCACCGCGCCTATGCCGGCGAAGATTACGAAAAGGTGCTGATCCGTGCGTTCCTCGCGCTGAGCAATCTGATGCACGACGGCGGCGATGCGAACGCCTACGCCCTGCAAGTCAACGACAAGCAGCGGCAGATCATCGAGGCGGCGGGCAACGATGCCGACAAGAACCCCAAGCTCGCGTACAAGCGTGTCGCGCTGGGAGCCTATGTCAGCGGGATGCTCCGCGAATCGACGTTGCGCGATTACGACGAGGCCCAGCGGTCGATCCAACTCGTCGCCAATTGGGAACCGGAGTTCGGCTCGGCGAGACAAGATCTCGAACGAGTGACCAACGGCCGGCATTCCGCTCCGGGTCATGGAGTGCTGTATGTCTTCACGCTCGTCGGACGCGGGCCATACAAGGAAGAACGGAACGAAGTCCCGACTCAAGCCGCGATGTTGATCGTGGACCACATCCTGTCGGCGGTCGGCAAGCACAGCATCACGCCGACATTCGCTCCGGTGAAAGTGCCGGTCGTTGTCGTGCCGCGCAATCCAGTGCAAGCGGTCAGCGTCTCCATCGACGGCAAGCCGGCCGGACTGACCGAAACGATCACCGATGTCGGCGAGTTAGCAGTGCAGCAATACGCGGCGATCTTCCCGCGCGTCCTTGCCCGCACCGTCGTGCGTCGCACGGTCAAGAAAGGCTCGCTGTACGCCGCAAAGGAATTCGGCCAGGTCGATCATCCGCTCGCGGAACTCGCAATTGATGCCGCAGGTGTCGCCTGGGAAGCCACCGAGAACGCCGACACACGCTGCTGGGGGCTGCTCCCCAACAAGATCCAAGTCCGGCGCATCGAACTCCCAGCCGGCACACATCAACTGACGCTGCAACCCGCCAGCTCATCCGGTCAAACACTCGGCGGAGCCCAGCAAACCGAACTGCAAATCTTCGATGCCCGCAACACGTATGTGCTCGCGAACTTTCCCGGCACCACGATGGTCGGTCAGATGTTGATCAACCAGGATTCTCGCGCGGCCGCATCGGTCAATGTCGCGCTGACCAACGAGCAGCGCGAGGCCCTCACTTTCGGCGAGGGTGTGTGCTGGCCGAAGAAGACTAAACCGGCGGATTACCCGGAGCCTCCGCGGGAGGAGCCGAAGTGATGAAGGATTCCTCCGGCACCTTGGCAAGCGATTCTTCGGCTCGTGGAATGTCCGTGGGCATCGCGTCGCAATCGATCGTCGAAACCTCACTGTAGCCCGACCCCTCGTGGGTCGGTTGATTCTCTTGAGCCGAATCATCCAGGCCACAAGGGCCTGGGCTACATCGGGGAATCATTGTTTCGCCCCTCGCTAACCGTTCCCAGTCGATCGGTGCGGTCGCATCCAACCTCGGTAATTCGGAACGGATCGCTTCGACGTACTTCTGAGCGGCACCCGTGTTGAAGATCACGACTCGCTCGTTGGGACGAATCCAGCCACGTGCCGTCAGCGATTCCAACGCACCGACGCACGCCGCCGCTTCGGGGCAGACGGCGATTCCTTCGAGACGACAAGCCAATTCCATCCATTCGCGGATGCGCTCTTCCTCGACAGCGATTGCTAATCCGCCGCTTGCGCGCACGGCGTCGAGAATCATGAAGTCCCCCACCGCGGCCGGGACGCGAATGCCGCTGGCGATCGTCGCCGCGTTCGGGAATAACTCGGCGAAGCGTTCGCCGCGATCAAACGCCGTCACGATCGGAGCGCATCCGGTGGACTGCACCGAGACCATGCGCGGCATGCGGTCCCCCCTCAGCCAGCCGAGTTCTCGAAGTTCTTGAAACGCCTTCCACATGCCGATCAAGCCGGTGCCGCCGCCGGTCGGGTACAGGATCACATCGGGCAGCTTCCAATCGAACTGCTCGGCCAGTTCCAGGCCCATCGTCTTCTTGCCTTCAATGCGATACGGCTCCTTGAGCGTCGAGAGATCGAACCAGCCCATTGCCTGTTGGCCTTCACGCACGATCTTGCCACAGTCGTTGATCAGCCCGTTGACGAGAAACGTCTTCGCGCCGGCGAGCTGGCACTCGTACTGATTGATGACGGGCGTGTCCTCCGGCATGAAGACGAAACATTCCATGCCGGCCCGCGCGGCGTAGGCGGCGGCCGCTCCACCTGCGTTGCCGGCCGAGGGGAGCGCGACACGCTTCACTCGAAAGTGCTTCGCCATCGTGATCGCCATCGCGAGACCACGGCTCTTGAAGCTGCCGGTCGGCAAATGCGATTCGTCTTTGATCCACAGGTCGCGCAGCCCGAATTTCTCGGCCAACTGCGAACACTCCAGCACGGGCGTCATTCCCTCGCCGAGCGACACCGGCCGGACGCCGTTCGGCAGCGGCAGCAGTTCGCGATACCGCCACATGGTCGGCTCACGATCGCGCAGCTTGTCCTTCTCGAACCAGCGGCCCACGGCGTTGAGGTTGTAACGCACCCACAACGGCCGGCCGTTGTGCAAAGTTTGCAGTTGATTCGACGGCAGTTCTGTGCCGTCCAGCGCGCTTTCTAAGTGAGTCACGAACAAGATGCAGTCTCCTCAATGAAGACAAGAAGATGGAGGGGCGTCCGTTCGCCTTGATTATTCATAGCCGCGATGTAACCCGAAGCGTCAGCGAGGGAGTCATCTCACTCTCCCTCGCTGACGCTTCGGGTTACATCGCAGCACGCTGCTCTCCAAAATGAGTAGGCCATGAATAATCTCTGTTCGCGGTCGGCAGACATTTCGAGGTCGCGTTTGTAGCAGATCACTGGCCGGCTTGTGACGATTCCGCTGGCGGCGATAGACTCAGTTTGTCCGCAGGTTTCCACCGTTACAGTGAGGGTTCGATGCCAGGAAAGCGTTACAGCATGAATGCCGGTCGCACGACCAAACAGGGCCAGCAGATCAATGTGGGGAAGGACGGCGCGGAATATCAGGCCATCGTCAACACCATCCACATGAACGTGGACGATATGAAAGAGGCGGGGATCGCGGCTGGCTCGAATGTCCGCGTCATTTCGGAACAAGGCGAGGCAGTGTTTCTTTGCGAGGTCGGAAAAGTCCCGCCGGGGATCATTTTCGTTCCATACGGGCCGCCGACCTGCCGATTGATGGGACAGATTACAGACGGCACTGGGATGCCGACCTCCAAAGGTTGGGAAGTCGAAGTCGAACCGATCGCCGCCAAGTAGGTTGGGACTCCGTCCCGACCGGCACCGAACGGTCGGGACAGAGTCCCAACCTACGACAAAAAAGGAATCATCAATGAATCACGATGAAGCTCAAGCCTCCGCTCCCGTCGGCCAGCGGCTGCAGCAGACGCCGGTCGAAGAGCCGATCGCTTGGGAGATGATTGAGAACGGCCGGTACATGCCTCGCCGCATTTGCGGGAGCTTCCCTGGCCGGGAACTGGGTTGAACGTTTTTCGTTCCGCCCGGTCCGGGCGGTCAAACTCCTGAATAACTCGTTAGCCATGTAACCCGAAACGTCAGCGAGGGCGGGCGCTCCAAGAGACGTTGACCTAAAGCGTCTTGAATGTTCGACCTCGCTGACGCATCGGGTTGCATGGCGAAAACATCAATGCGAGGCCACCATGACCGTGACCATCACGCAACACGCGACCTGCACCTTCTGCGGTTGCGTGTGTGACGACATCGAATTGCACGACGACGGTTTGAAGATTATCAAGACCAAGGCCGCGTGCAGTCTGGGAACTTCTTGGTTCCTGAATCACACGGCCGAGAAGCTGTATCCCGACGCGCTGATCGACGGCAAAGAAGCGTCGGTCGATGACGCGGTCGAAGCCGCTGCTGAATACCTACACCGAGCCAACATGCCGTTGGTCTACGGCCTGAGCAACGTGACCTGCGAAGCTCAGCGCGAGGCCGTGTCCCTCGCCGAAAAGATTGGAGCGGTGATTGACAGTCACACCTCGTTGTGACACGGCCCAACAGAAATCGCCGCCCAGTTGGGTGGCAAGGTCTCGTGTACGCTCGGCGAGGTTAAAAATCGAGCGGACTTCATCCTCTATTGGGGAGGCAACCCGGCCGAGTGTCATCCGCGGCACTTCACGAAATACACGATCATGCAGAAGGGAAAGTTCCTTCCCGAAGGCCGCAAGGGGCGGACGATGGTGTTGGTCGATATTCGCGAAACGATGAGCGTCAAAGCGGCGGACATCTTCTTACAGGTGCGACCCGGCAAGGATTTTGAAGTCGTCACTGCATTGCGTGCTCTCGTGAAGGGTAACCGCGTGGACACCGCGCTCGTGGAAGAGACCGGGCTGAAGCTGGAACAGTTGCAGGACTTGGTCGATCGCATGAAGCGCTGCAAGTTCGGTGTGATCTTCTTTGGAATGGGCATGTCGATGACTCGCGGCAAGCACATGAACTCGGCGGCCTTGTTGACGCTGGCGGCCGAAATGAATGCCTTCACGAAGTTCGTGGCGATGCCGATGCGCGGTCACGGCAACGTCGCCGGTGCGGACATGGTTCTGCGTTGGACGACGGGCTATCCCTTCGGAGTCAACTTGTGCCGCGGCTTCCCGCGGTTCAATCCCGGCGAGTTCTCAACGGTGGACTTGCTGGTGCGCGGCGACATCGACGCGGCCTTCGTATTGGGAGCCGATCCAGGCGCGACGATGCCTCAGCCGGGCATCGACACGCTGGCTCGCGTGCCGACCATCGTGCTCGACCCGAAGGTCACGCACACCAGCAAGCTGGCTCGCGTTCACATCACGACGTCCGTGACCGGCATCAGCTCGCCGGGCACGGCGTATCGCATGGACGAGGTGCCGCTGCCGCTGCGTCCGGTGCTCAAGTCGCCGTACCCCAGCGACGAAGAAGTCGTGCGACGGATCATCGCCGCCGTCGAGAAGAAAACTGCGTGGTTGCCTCTGCCAGCGACAATGGCTTCGGGCGTGATGTAGCGAGAACAAGCGAGTGGCCGCCGAGTCACATCAGGAGAGGTCATGCTGCGGATCACTGGCGGAAAGGTCTATGACCCGGCCAACGGCATCAACGGTGAAGTGCGGGACATCTGCATTGCCGACGGCAAGGTCGTCGCCAATGTGGAAGGTGGCCGGACGATCGACGCGAATGGGATGATCGTGTTTCCCGGCGGCGTGGACATTCACACGCATGTCGCTGGAGCGGCACTCAATTTCGCTCGCGCGCTGACGCCGGAAAATCAGCGAGTCGCCGCGAAGTTCATGCGCACAAAAGACACGCGCATGGGGATCGGCGGGCAGACGCCGACCACGTTCGCCACCGGCTACTTGTATGCGGGCATGGGCTACACGACGGTCGTCGAAGCGGCGGTTCCGGTGTTGTCCGCGAAGCACACGCACGAAGAGCTGCGTGACACGCCCATCGTCGATAAAGCCTGCTGCCTGCTGATGGGCAACAACGAACTGGTGATGGACCTGCTGGAACTCGGCGAATACGAGAAGGCCAAGCACACCGTCGCGTGGCTGATCTCGGCGGCGAAGACCTACGGCATCAAGGCGGTCAATCCCGGCGGCGTCGCCGCGTGGAAGTTTGGCAAGGACGCCAAGCAGATTCACTCTCCCATCGACGGCTACAACAAAGTCAATCCGGGAACGATCATCGCCAACCTCGCGAAGATCGTGGATGAGTTGGGCCTGCCGCACCCCATGCACCTGCACTGCAACAATCTCGGAGTGCCCGGCAACGTCTCCACCACGCTGGAAACGATGAAGCTGCTCGAAGGCAACCGAGCACACATGGCACACCTGCAATTCCACGCCTACGGCGGCGACGACTGGCACACGATGCGGTCGGAGTCAGTGCAACTTGCCGAGTACTTCAACACGCATCCGAACCTGACGTGCGACGCCGGAGCGGTTCTGTTCGGCAACGCCGTGACGATCACCGCCGACGGCCCGTGGCAGCACTTGCTGTATCAGCTCACCGGCCGCAAATGGGGCAATCTCGACGTCGAAAACGAAACCGGCTGCGGCATCGTCCCCTACACCTACAAGGGGAGCAACCTCGTCAACGCCGTGCAGTGGGCCGTCGGTTTAGAGTTGCTGCTGCTCATCAACGACCCGTGGCGCATCTTCCTGACGACCGACCATCCGAACGGCGCGTGTTTCTGGCGCTACCCCGAAATCATCCACCTGCTGATGCACGCCGACATCCGCCGCGAACGAGTCCGCGCTCTGCCGGAAGCCGCACTGAGCCGCATTTACCTCGCCGATCTCGACCGCGAATACACGCTCTACGAAATCGCGATCATCACATCCGCCGGTCCCGCGCGAGCGCTCGGTATGAAACAGAAGGGGCATCTCGGTGTCGGCGCGGACGCGGACATCGCGATCTACAACCAGAATCCCGACGGCGAGCTGATGTTTCGCTACCCGCGCTATGTTCTCAAAGGAGGCGAAGTCGCGGTCGAAGAAGGCGAGATTCGCTCGACCAAAGACGGCCACGAATTCGTCTGTCAGCCGAGCTACGACGAAAAGATCGAAGACTACCTGAAACCGGTGTTCCAACAGCAATACACGATGTCCTTCGAGAACTACCCCGTGGAGGCCGAGCGCGTTCACGGAATGCAAATCGCCGAATGCTCGTACAAGAAACCCAACTAACCCGAAGCGTCAGCGAGGGCGAACGCTTCACCGACTCAGATCAAAAATAAGTTTTACGAAGCGCCCGCCCTCGCTGACGCTTCGGGTTACATCAGACAACGTTCGACTCACCCATGCTCAAGCTCACGCTCAAAGACCAACCGACCGTTCCGCTCGAAGCCGAGATGCTCACTCCCGATCATTTCGCCGGACTGAGTCTCGACGCGATTCGCGCGCTGCCAGTGTTCCATGGCAAGCGACAATTGCGAGTGGACGACTTCTTCACCGTCGAAGGTGAACCGAGCGAAGAACTCGAACTCCACGGCGACCTCGCCAGGGTCAAATACATCGGTCGAGCCATGACTCGCGGCCGGATCAAAGTCGTCGGAAACGTCGGCATGCACCTCGGAGCCTACATGAAAGGCGGCTCGATCGAAGTCACCGGCAACGCCTCCGACTGGATCGGCGGCGAAATGACCGGCGGACTGATCCATGTTCACGGCAACGCTGGCGGCCAAATCGGAGCCGCTTACCGAGGTAGTCTCGCAGGTATGAACAACGGCACGATCCTGATCGGCGGCACCGCCGGATTGGAAGTCGGCATGCGCATGAAGCGCGGCATCATTGCCATCAAGGGATTGGTGCGTGACTTCTGCGGCCTGCAAATGAAAGGCGGCACGATCGTCCTGCACAGCGGCGCGGAGATTCGCACCGGTGCCTGGATGATTCGCGGCACAATCATCTCTCTGAAGCCGCTCAAACTCCTCCCGACGTTTCCTTACGCTTGCACCTACAACCCGACTTTCTTGCGTTTGTACGCCAAGCATCTCGCCACCCTCGGCTTCCCCATTCCGATCGACGAGCAGGACGGAGCCTATCAGCGTTATTCCGGCGACACTTCCGTCCCCGGCAAGGGAGAGATCCTCGTGTGGCAACCGAGAAAGTAGCAGGCACACTCCGTGTGCCGTCAGCTCGTGGCAAATAAGTAAGACAGACAACCGACGGCCACGGAGTGTGCCTGCTACGTTTCTGGTGCGTGCCTCTGCTTCGATTGGACTTGGCATCGTGACAGCTCTCGCGGTTCAACATCGACTCGCGATCGACGCGGGCAACACTCGCATCAAGCTGGGGTTGTTCGCGTGCTCAAGCTCGCGACCGCGCGGTGAGTTGCCGGGTTGCATCGAACGCGCGGTGGTGTTGTCGCACGAGCCGATCCCCTGGGATTTGCTCGCCCAGTGGCAATCGGCGACGGGAGGTTGGCAGCCCGCGGTGATCGCCGGATCGAATCCCCTCGACGTGAAACGGGTGCAGGCGGACTGGCCAATCTCGCTGGGATCAGTGCCGCACATTGTCGAGAACACCGCCGATTTCCCGTTGCCGATTCGCGTCGACGAACCACGTCGCGTCGGCATTGACCGACTCTTGAATGCCGTCGCGGTGAACGAACTGCGAAGCGTGGATCATCCAGCCGTGATCGTCGATTCAGGAACGGCAACGACCGTGGATGTGGTCTCCGCCGACGGTGCATTCGTGGGAGGCGCAATCCTGCCGGGCTTGGCGCTGTCGGCGAAAGCGTTGCACGAGTACACCGCGCTCTTGCCGTTGGTCTCGGTGCTGGAACTCGGACAAGCCATGCCCGAACCACTCGGCCGCAACACGCGTGCGGCGATTCGCAGCGGGCTGTTCTGGGGGCAACTCGGAGCAGTGAAAGAGTTGATCGAACGGCAAGCGAGTGCAGAGGCCGAGGTCTTCGTCACCGGCGGCGGCGGCGCGCTGTTGGCCGCGCACTTGCCACGAGCACGATTCGAGTCGCACCTGCCGCTCCAGGGCTTGGTCCTGGTTGCCGAGCGTGCTCGGTCCGCCGCCACCACGAGTCTCTAACGCGAGCGATTTCCTTGTTGCTCGTTCGAGCGACACCTAGACTCCCGCCCGCTCGGAGAGATGGCAGAGCGGTTGAATGCACCGGTCTTGAAAACCGGCGTGCCCGTAAGGGTACCGGGGGTTCGCATCCCCCTCTCTCCGCTGATCAGGTTTGCTCAGGCGTTGTCGATTGCTGCTCAATCCCCCGGTGTTTCGGGGGGGCGTTGGCAGACGATTCCGCGTCCGTCGCCTCAAGCGTTCTCATCCGCATTCCGAGAATTAGCCGCGCGGCGCTAGCCCCGGTTCAAGCGGAATAACTGGGGCTAGCGCCGCGCGGCTCATTCCTGTGACTCGGATCATCAATGAATGCGCTCCAGAATGGGTTCGGGGCGATATCCTGGCATCATTGCGAGAGGCACTTGCCGCGTGCTGATTGGGAATTCGATGATTGCCAGCAAGGACCAAGCGTTATCGAAAGGAACAAGATCATGAACCACTCTGGAACGCTGCTGCGGTTGGTTTCCTCTGCCGTTGGTGCGGCCCTGATTGCGTTGACGTTGGGCATCGTCACTCAAGTCGAAGCGGCGGACAAAGCTGATCCTGCCAAGGCCGATGCCGAGTTGGTCAGGCCATTCAAGATCAAGGTGGAGGAGCCGGTCCTGCGAGACTTGAACGAGCGGCTGGCTCGCGCGCGGTTTCCAAACGGGATCGACGGTGCGGAGTGGGAGTACGGGGTCGATCTCAAGTACATGCAGGAGCTGGTGACCTACTGGCGCGAGAAATATGACTGGCGCACTCACGAGCGGCAGTTGAACCAGTTCGATCAGTTCCGGACGACCATCGACGGTCTCGAAATCCATTTCATCCACCAGCGGTCGAAAGAGAAGACCGCGCGGCCGCTAGTGATCGTCCACGGCTGGCCGGGATCGGTTTACGAGTTCCACAAGATCATCGGGCCGCTGACCGATCCCGTGGCTCACGGAGGCAAGGCGGAGGATGCCTTTCATGTCGTCTGTCCGTCGCTGCCGGGGTTCGGGTTCTCCGGCAAGCCGAACGAGAAGGGCTGGAGTTCCCAGCGCATGGCCGAGGTGATCGCGAAGCTGATGGCGCGGTTGGGATATGAGCGTTATGGTGCTCAGGGCGGCGATTGGGGAAGCGGGATCACCCGCTGGCTGGCCGCCAACGATGGCGCGCATTGCATCGGCGGACACAGCAATTTTCCGTCCGGCAACCAGCCGCAGGACGATCCAATGCGCGGTGTCACGATGGCGGAGTTCGATCGCTTTCAACAACGAGTCAAAGAGATCAACGACCAGCGTGCCTATGGGGCGATTCAAGGTTCGCGTCCGCTCACACTGGGCTATGCCCTGAACGATTCGCCCGTCGGACTGGCGAGTTGGGTCGTGGACAAGTTCTGGGCGTGGAGCGATCACCGCGGCAACTTGGACAACAGCTTCACCAAGGATGAGCTGCTGACCAACGTCATGATCTACTGGGTGACCGAGACCATGCCATCGTCGGTTCGCATTTATTACGAGTCATCACACAACCACCCGCGACCCTCGTCGATGACGCCGTTCGCGAGCACGGGCAAACCAGCCCCGATGGGCTTCGCCCTGTTCCCGAAAGAGATCAAC
>CAMDEA010000121.1 GCA_945893045.1 Planctomyces sp. SH-PL62 | reverse complement strand
GAAACGCTCTGGTGCTCGTTGGAATCTCCGCAACGCCGAATCCGTCTCCGCCCTGACCAACCTCCGCGACAGCAATCAATGGCAACCCTATTGGTCAACTTGCGACACCACAAAAACTTAACACCGCCAATATCTCTGGGCACACCCCCTTTACCCTTTACCGTTGGCGGTATGGTGTTGTTGACTTTCGACGGGATTCCCGTCTGGCGGACACCTCTAAGAATTGCCTCGGAGAGTTTCATGAGCAGACACCTCGAATCCAACCCAAAAACAAAGTCTGCCGCTGGAGCCAATCAATCCGCGCTCAACCCGGTCGTGAGTTTTTTGAATCAAGTGAAATTCTGCGGAGAATGTCGGCCGCTGGAGGAGTTTGAGACGAACGCTCGGAAGTCGCTGAAAGATGGTGCCCCGCTACTCACCTATGATTTGGCCAGAATTGGACTGATCCACTATCCGGGCAACGTCGCGCTGCGCAGAAAAATGGGCTCGGCCTTGGCACGTAGCGGAGCCACGATTGAGGCGAATCAACTCGCTCGTAAACTTTATGACGAGGGGCACCGGGACGAAGAGACAATCTGCCTCTTGGCGAGAACGCTCAAAGACCTCTGGCAGCAAAGTAAAAATCCGGATCAAAAGACCCGCTATTTGGCCGAGGCGGCAAAGCTGTATGAAGACGCCTATCACCTCGAAACCGATCCGCAGAGTGCCAGCTTGCAGGGTTCGGGTTATTGGCCAGGGATCAATGCAGCGACATTAGCATTGGCTCGTGGCGAATTCGAAAAGGCAGTCACGCTGGCCGAGAGTGTTCGTGACCATTGCGAAGCTCTGGCGAAACACAATCCTCATGACAAAGACTACTACTGGATTCAGGCGACGATCGGCGAAGCCAACCTGATCCTGCGCCATCTCGACCGAGCGGCCGAGAAATACGGGCAAGCCGCGGACTTGGCCTATAAGAATCGCAGTTT
This sequence comes from Planctomyces sp. SH-PL62, assembly GCA_945893045.1. Taxonomy (GTDB): domain Bacteria; phylum Planctomycetota; class Planctomycetia; order Planctomycetales; family Planctomycetaceae; genus SXKJ01. Next base: position 23,452 of record CAMDEA010000121.1, on the reverse strand, counting down.
TGGCGACCTGGGTTCCACGTATCGCAATGTTCGCATCTTGTTCGAGTTGCTCAGACTGAGCGAAAAAGAACGACAACGCATTCTTTCCGCGTTTCGCCGACCACGGGTCGTTCTGTTTGCCGGACACATGATCGATCGTGATCGGCGGGTGCCTCGGTTTCCGCAAAAATTGGAAAGCCGAGTGCGCGATGCTTTGCGGCGCAAGCTGAAGGAATACGGTGGTATTGTCGGATATAGCTCAGCCGCGTGTGGCTCGGACATTCTGTTTCTCGAGATCGTGAAGGATCTCGGTGGGACGACCTGCGTGGTCCTGCCTTATGAGCGAGAAGCGTTTGCCAACGACAGTGTCCAATTCGCGGGCGAGGGATGGATGCAAAGATACCAAAATGTGCTCAAAGAGGCCGACGACGTGATTACCGTCTCTCCCTATCAGAAATTGAGTTGGGGCAGCGTGACCTATGACTACGCCAACCTCGTGCTGACGGGCCTGGCGACGGTGTATGCCCAGCATCTGGAATGTGATCTGCAGCCGCTGTGCATCTGGAACGAATTACCGGGCGATGGCTCGGGCGGCACGGCCTCCATCGTTCGGCGTTGGCAAAAACAAATGGGGGCCGATGCGGTGGACATCCTCAATCCGTGCCTGCTTGGTCCCGCGACAAAGGGAGGATCGGTCTCCGCACGGCACACGGCCGCCGCGCGACCCTCGGTCACTCCGATTCAACCGGTGCTGGGAATGCCACAGCAATCGAAATTCCTCGACCGGATGGTGGTCAAGGCGTTGCTGTTCGCCGATGTGAAAGGCTTCAGCAAACTGACCGAAGAACAAATGCCGGCGTTCATCGAACACTTCTTCGGATTGGTGGCGCGGTTGATTCGCCGGTCAGACAATAGCCCCGTCACGACCGAAGATCGTGGCGATGGCGTGTTTTGCGTCTTCAATACGTCACAGCAAGCAGCCCGGTTTGCTTTGGACCTTAACGAGTGTGTGGAAGCGACCGATTGGCAGAAAGTTTTGAACCGAGATCTCAAGGTCCGCATTGGCTTGCACGCCGGACCGGTTCATGAGTTCCTGCATCCCTTCACGGGAAAATTGACATATACAGGGACGCATGTCTCACGGGCGGCACGCATCGAGCCAGTCGCGCCTCCGGGACACGTCTGGGCAAGTCGGGAATTCGCCGCGATGGCCAGTATCGAACAACAGGCTGCCCCAAAACCTCTGGAATTCAACTGTGTCTATGTGGGACTCACGGTCTGGCACAAAGACTACGGCGTCGAGCCGACCTTTCATGTGCGGCGACACCTCAGTTCCGAAGGGTGAATCGGAACAGAAAAATTCCTCGTAGCCGCACTCGCCAGAGTGCGGGCTGCCCGCGTTCTGGCGAACGCGGCTACGGTCCGGCGCACTCAATTCGCTGAGACTTCCGGGCCTTCGTTGGTGGCCGTGTCGGTGTGAGCGGGATCGGTGTTGAGCAACGGAGCCGCGAGGGTCGGCTGCGAATCGGGAACGCCCAGCAAGACCGGGTTCGATGCGATCGTTCCCGCGGGAACCCAACCGGGGGATGCGAACGTTGGCGAGGAGGTCACGACTGGTCCCGGTTGCCCGGCGACGATCGGAGCCGTCGGGTTCGCGCCGGCGTACATCGGCATCTGCTGCTGGCCGTAGACCATTTGCTGAGGGCGTTGTTGAAAGCGAGCGGTCTGTGTCGGCGAAGCATTCAGCGTCGCCAGTCGCGATTGCACCTGCGGCTGGAACCAGTTGGTATGCAGCGAGCGTTGATACATCGCGACCGCTCGGTCGGATTGTCCGGACGAGCGATACAAGTCGCCGAGCTGCGCAGTGGCGATGTCGTGATTCGGTGCGATCCGCAGCGCGTTCTTCAGGCTTTGTTCGGCACCGGCGGTATCGCCCGACTCGCTTTGCAGCCAGGCCAGTTCGATGTGTGATTCGGGAAGATACGGCTCGGTGTCGGCCCACATCTGCGCGAGGTCTTTCGCCTCGGAAGCGCGGCCTTGCTCGGCCAGCAACATCGCGAGGCTATGGTGTGCCGGTTGATGGGACGGATCGAGCATCAAGGCGTGGCGATAAGCCTGTTCGGCTCCGGCCACGTCGCCGGTTTTCTTCAGTGAGGCTCCCAGGTTGTGCGCGTAGTCCGCGTTGGTTGGCTCGTCGTACAACGATTTTTGGAAGGACTCTTTGGCGGAGGCGTAGTTGCCGTCCTGGAAGGCTCTCATGCCCATGCGGTTTGTGGTCCAGCCGTGCATTTGATTGCAGCCGGTGGCCAAAACGCCGAGTCCAATGAAACACAACGCCCGCGCGGCGGACAGCCAACGAAATTGGCGCATGGAAATTCTCCGAAGGGAGCAGTCGGTCAGGAGGGGTTTCAGGCGAAGCGGGAGGAGGCCGAACGGCCGGAGGTCGCCGGAAGGGGACGGGACCATAGACCGCTCTGCCGAAAGGCTGCAAGAGCAATTCGCTCACGTCCGAATCACGACGACAGCCTTCGGTGAGTTGCGTTGATTTCTGCGTTCTGTGAGCCGCAAGGCGCTAATCGCGGGTTGTCTTCATCGACCCGCGGCTAGCGCCTTGCGGCTCACGAACTCGTTTTCAACACGGTCAGTGATTTCGAAGATTCGCACTCGATGGCCCAACGCTAATGCTCGCCCGGATTGGCGAGGTCACGTTCGACGCGGGCGAAGACTTCGTTCAGCCGGTTCGTCGCATCGGTCAGCATCCGCACCAATGGGCCGAGCGGCGCGAGGTGATTGTCTTCGAAGTTTTCGCTGTTCTCGTCTTTCCAATGCTCCTTGACCAGCTCCCAAGATTGCAGCAATTCGACGTGAGCCTTGTAGAGCTTGGTGCTGTCGTTGGTGAGATCCGAGACTCGCATGGCAGGACCAGTTCGTAGCCGCGGTCGCCAGACTGCGGGAGGATTCTATGTAGGCCCGCGTTCTGGCGAACGCGGCGACACTAAGCCGCTGGCGGCGGCGCAACCGGCTCTTCGGTGGCGGCTTCGATTTCCGCATAGGCTTCGATAGCGGCGATCATCCGCTGGAGCGTCGCGATCGTCTTGGCGAAATCCGCTTCGATGTAGCGTTGCAAAGCTCCGCGCCGCCCGTCGTGCTCGTCAATTTCGTGCCGCACGTAGGAGGTCCAGCGCGCGACTGCTTCGACTTTCTCTTGAGCCATCTGCAACCGCTGCTTGGCCGCGTCCAACGCCAGTTTCTCTTCGTAGCAGGTCGGCCGATGGTCCCCGACCGACCGCATCTTGCACCGCTCCAAATCGGATCGCGCTTGAGCGATCACGTCGAAGCTGCGCAGCATGTAGTTCTTCCAAAAGACTGGCCGGTCATGCTCCAACCAATCCAGAAAGCTCAGCACTTGCTGCTGCATGGACGCGGCGACATCCGTAGCCACGTCCGCGAACTCCAGCAGACGCACCTTGAAGTCGCGCATGGCGGCGAGCGAATGGACGTTGGCTTGAGACATAACACACCGCACTCCAAAGGTCACACCAACTCGGCCGCGATCAGATCGTCATAGGTCTCGCGGCGGCGGATGACTTGGACTTGGTCGCCGTCGATCAGGAGTTCGATTGCCCGCGGACGTGAGTTGTAGTTGCTGCTCATGGCTGTGCCGTAGGCTCCGGCGCTGAACGTACAGAGCAACTCGCCGCGATTCACTGGCGGGAGGTAGCGGTCTTTGGCGAGGTAATCGCCGGACTCGCAGATCGGGCCGACGACGTCGGACTTCTCGCAGTTGGCGATTTCACCTTCGACGTTGTCTGGCATGGCGACTTTCGGAGCGACCGGCCAGATGCGGTGGAACGAGTCATACATCGCGGGTCGCACGAGATCGTTCATCGCGGCGTCTTGAATGACGAAATGCTTTCCGCCTTCTCGCTTCGTGTAGATGACCTTGCTGACCAGGATGCCGGAGTTGCCGACGATAAAGCGGCCCGGTTCGAGAGCCAAGCGACAGCCGGCCTCTTGGACGCCGGGGACAATGACGTCGGCATACGCCTTCGCCGGCGGTCCTTCGTTCTGGCGATAGCTGATGCCGAAGCCGCCGCCGAGATTCATCCAGTTGATGTCGTGACCGGCCGCTCGGTAGCTGCGGACGACGTCGATCCCCTTCTTGACTGCTTCGGCATACGGCTCGGTCGTGAGGATCGGCGAGCCGATGTGCATGTGGATCCCCTTCATCGCGAGGCCGGGCGTTCGCAGCGTTTTCGCCGCGAGTTCGTCGGCGCGTTCGATGTCCATGCCGAACTTGTTCCCCTTCTTGCCGGTCGTGGTCTTGGCGTGAGTTTTCCCGTCGATGTCCGGGTTGAGCCGCAAGGCGACCGGCGCGACGACGCCCATCTTCTGCGCGATCGCCGCGATGGCATCTAGTTCGGCTTCGCTTTCGACGTCGAACATCAGGATGCGTTCTTCGAGCGCCTGCCGAATCTCGTCGTCGGTCTTGCCGACTCCGGCGAAGACGACCTTCGTCGTGTCGGCCCCGGCCTTCTTGACGCGATACAACTCGCCACCAGAGACGACGTCAAAGCTGCTGCCGGCGTCGTGCATCAGTTTGAGGATGCTGAGATTCGAGTTCGCCTTGACCGAGTAACAAATCACCGGGTCCACGGCCGCGAACGCCGTCTGAATCTCTTTCAGCCGTCCGAGCAACGCCGCCTTAGAATAAATCCAACACGGCGTCCCAAACTCCTCGGCCAACTCGGCCACCCGCTGCTGCTCGCAGAACAATTCACCTTTGTCGTAATGGAAGTGGTTCATGGTGTCTCTCAAGTCTCTCGTCGTTCTCTCGTAGGGTGGGTCGAGTCTATCGAGACCCACCAGATGATTTTGTTGGTTGGAAATTGGTGGGTCTCGATGACTCGACCACACCCTACATCACGGCGTCAGTCTGGGTAGTGTGTGTTCTTGAGATCGGACGACTTCGTGGCCAGCTCATCTTCCGGAATCTCAAACATCATGACTTCATCGGGGCCGAACTTCGCCTGAACTCGATACAGCCCACGTGCGCCCGCTGCAATTGGTCCAAGATCTTCCACGACGATTCCGTGGACGACCCGGTTCACGAGACGAAACACGACTTGGTCACCGACATCGAAACTCTGCGAGTACATGCGGATTTTCGGACGTGTATTCATGGCTTACTCCTACCAGGGAGACTTCCCTGTCACATTTTGAAGATGCACTCGCATGACTTCGTCGAATGAAACTGCCAAACCATCGCACGCCGCCCGCCAACTTCGGACGTGTGCGATTTGAAGATAAGTAATGCCGCCAAGTTGAGTGGGGTCAAAGTCTTGATGGGCAATCGCATTTCGCCATTCATTCAGAAGTTCAAGCGCCGCCTTGCGGGTTTGATTCTGACGGTCGTGGGCCAGAACATCTTGCCAAAACAAGATCCCCAATCGGTTGAAGTCGGCACCAATGTAACCAGGATTTGGGTTACCGTGGTCGAGTTTTCTTCCGTGAATGAACTCGGCTCGCAAGATTCCAGCGAGGTTGCTCGAACCGACAAACCGAACGAGTTGGTCAACGCTTTCGGCATGAAGGCTTCGGCAGAACCCCTGAAACTGCGACGACAGCAACATGGCATACGCATGGTTGATTTGCTGAGTTGCATACCGTCGGCCACGTCCGGTTCCACCTACCATTCGATGCGCGGCCACGATCTCGTCCAGAGCTTTCGCCCGAATCGTTCGCCAAGTTTCAAACGAATGGGATGGCACGATTAGATTGCCTTCTGCCTGTGTAACCTGCAGCCTTCTTCACTCACTATCCCCGGTGCTTCGCCAACAATTCCGCGATCTGCACGGCGTTGGTCGCGGCCCCTTTTCGCAGGTTGTCGCTGACGCACCAGAAGGTGAGGCCGTTGGGGTGCGAGAGGTCTCGGCGGATGCGGCCGATGAAGACTTCGTCGCGGCCGGAGCAATTCATCGGCATCGGGTATTGGCCGTTCGCCAGGTCGTCGAGCACCACGATGCCGGGGAACGACTCGAACAGCTTGCGAGCTTCCTCCGGCGAGACCGGGCGTTCGGTTTCCACCCAGATGGTCTCGCTGTGGCAGTTGGCGACCGGGATGCGGATGCACGTCGCGGAAATCTGGATCGACTGGTCTCCGAGAATTTTCCGAGTCTCGTAAACCATCTTCATCTCTTCACTGGTGTAGCCCTCTTCCTTCGGGCCGCCGATCTGCGGGATGGCGTTGAACGCGATCGCGTGCTTGAACGCCGAGTACGCATACTCGCCGCTGCTGAGGCTGGCCTTGGTCCCCTCAAACAGATCGACCGAGCCTTGCAAGCCGGCTCCGCTGACCGCCTGGTAGGTGCTGACGATGCACCGCGTCACGCGCGCCGCATCGTGCAGCGGCTTGAGCGCGATGACCATCTGCGTGGTTGAGCAGTTCGGGCTGGCGATGATGCCGCGTCCGGCGGCCAATAACTTCAACGCCTCTTGCGGATTGATCTCCGGAATGACGAGCGGCACCTCCGGCTTCATGCGGAAGTAACCGGACTCGTCGATCACGAGGCAACCGGCCTCGACCGCCGCCGGGAAGTAATCGCGAGCCGTCTCGTCCGGCGTGCTGCCGATGACCAGATCGTGGCCTTTGAACGACTCCTTCGTGAGTTCCTGAACCGTGTATTCCTGGCCTTGGAACGTCAGCTTCGTTCCGGCACTCCGCTTCGACGAAAGGAACGTAAAACTCCCGGCCTTGTAGCCGCGTTCCTCCAGCAACTGACACATGATCCGACCCACGGCCCCGGTGGCCCCGACGATTGCAACAGACTGAAACACGATCAACTCCTGAGCCGATTTTCGCTGCGGCTCCAACAGCATGGTGCGAGAAAAAGGGAAGCTCGAAAGGCCGACTCTCAGCGACTTTGGCGAGCGGAAGGACGCGACAGAATACGAATCGAACTCGCGAAAATACAGGGGCGACATGTCGCACATCGTCCTTCGAGTTTGTGAATCTGGGTGGCACTCCGTGACCACCGAGAAGGGAGTGGCAACAAAGGGAATTCACTGATTCCACACCCTTCCCGATGGTCAGGGGCGTGCCACCCACCGCCGTCGTGACGGTCGGTGCGGTCCTGACGTCGCGTTTCTCTTCGTTCGACGACCGGCCTACAATCCCGCCCCTCCGTCGTTCGCTGTTTCGCATCTCCAGTATCGAGACCACAGCCATGCTCTTCGCTCTGCGCCGACTCGCCTTTGTCGGTCTTTTGTCGATCTTCACGTTCGCCCTGACGGCAACCGCGCACGCCGACGATACAAAGTTCCGGTGGGCCGATGGGCCACAAGCGGGAACATCCGACTTGTTACTCGGCGACAAACCAGTCGTGCGCTACATGGCTCTGCCGTACGACAACTCCACGAAAGACCGCGAGCACGACAGCTACAAGGTCTATCACCACGTCTTTTCGCCGGATGGAAAAACGATCCTGACGAAAGGCCCCGGCGGGCAATACACGCACCATCGCGGCCTCTACTGTGCTTGGAACAAAACCAGCTACGAAGGCAAGTCGAGTGACTTCTGGCACTGCACGAACGGAAACTCGCAACGGCATGTGAAGTTCCTCGACAAAACCGCCGACGCTCAGCACGGAGCTGCGACCGTCGAGATTCATTGGGCTGATGCCGAAGCGAAACCGGTCATCATCGAAACTCGTTCGATTGATGTGCGACGTGCTCCGGCCGGGATGACTGGCTGGCAAATCGACTGGCGGACGAGCCTCGCCAGTCAACGCGGCGAGATCAAACTGGATGGCGATCGACAGCACGCCGGCTTCCAATATCGTGCTGCTCAAATCGTCTCCGAACAAAAATCCGCCCGTTACATTCGCCCGGCTGGGTTTCCCGATAAGCCCGAAGCGGTCGAGGTCGGCGACTCAGGTGATCCGCCCGCTCATAGCAATCTGCCGTGGTGCGCGATGACGTATCCGATCGAAGGCCAGCAAGTCACTGTCTGCTACTTGGAAGATCCCTCGCTGCCGAAGCCGTCACTCTTCTCCGAACGCCCCTACGGCCGCTTCGGAGCGTTTTTCAAAACGACGTTGTCCGCCGACAAGCCGCTCCGTTTGCGCTACCGCATTGTCATCACCACTGGTGAGCCACCGGCTCGCGACACGATTCAGAATTGGTTCGACTCGTTCGCGGCCGAACTCAAACAGCCATGAATGAAACAGGCGAGCGGGGCGGCGTCAGCCCAATGGCACTGATTTTAGAAACGTAGCAGGCACATTCCATGTGCCGTCAGCCTGAGCATTGCGGACGGCACATGGAATGTGCCTGCTACTTCGCGGGTAAAGTCAGTGCCATTGGGCTGACGCTGCCTACTCGCCAGAATGACTCACGATTATCCGCCCGCTTTTGATTCCCTCTTCTTGATCAAGGAACCCCCGCCATGAATCTCCTCCGACGTCTCGTTTTGAGTGTCTGCTGCTTGTGCGGTTTGTCAACGTTGGCCTGGTCCGCGGACGCACCCAGCGGCAAGCAGCGCGTCTACTTCGGCACCTACACCGGTAAGTCGAGCAAAGGCATCTATCGCAGTGAACTCGACCTCGCGACCGGCAAGCTGTCGCCACCGGTTCTCGCGGGGGAAGTTACTAGTCCGTCGTTCCTGGCGATCGCGCCGAATCAAAAATTCCTGTACGCGGTCGGTGAACTGAACGACGTCAACGGCAAGAAAGGGGGAGCCGTCAACGCCTTCGCCATCGACACCACGACCGGTGATCTGAAGTTGCTCAACCAACAGTCGTCGGTCGGTGGCGGCCCGTGCCACATTTCCGTCGACCGATCGGGCAAGACGGCCCTTGTCGCCAATTACGGCGGCGGAAGTACGGTGGTCCTGCCGATCTTCGCGGACGGCAAGCTCGGCGAGGCATCCAGCTTTGTGCAGCACAAAGGGCACGATCCCGTCAAAGACAAACAGCTGACACCACATGCGCATTCAATCAACGTCGATGCCGGCAATCGCTTCGCATTCGTGGCGGACCTCGGACTCGACAAGGTGCTCGTCTACAAGCTCGATGCCGACAAAGGCACGATCACTCCGAACGACCCGCCGGCCGCCAGCGTCGAAAAAGGTTCGGGACCGCGACACTTCGCATTTCATCCCAGCGGCAAGCACGCCTACGTCATCAACGAAAGTCTGCTGACCGTCACCGCGTTTCAATACGACGCCGAGAAAGGCGTGCTCACACCGCACCAAACCATCACGACCTTGCCGGAAGGCGTCACCGACCGCAAAGGAATGTCGACGGCGGAAGTCCAAGTCCATCCAAGCGGCAAATTCCTGTACGGCTCGAACCGGGGCCATCACAGCATTGCGATCTTTTCGATCGACTCCGCCACGGGCAAGCTGACCACAGTCGGACATCAGGGCCAAGGGATCAAGACTCCGCGCAACTTCGGCATCGATCCGACCGGCCACTATTTGCTCGCCGCCAATCAGGACAGCGACAGCGTGATCGTCTTCCGCATCAACCAGGCGACCGGACAACTGGAACCGACCGGCTCGACAATCGGCGTCGGTTCGCCAGTGTGCGTGAAGTTTCTGCCACTCGCGAAGTAAGCGATCCGGCTATCGGAATTTCACTTCGCCACCGACCGTCAATCCCTGCCAGACCATACTTTTGAAGCTGGGGTCCACCACGATCCCGGCGGGCTGCGTCGAGCCATTGTCGTTGTAGAAGATGTTATCCGCCGGCCGGGAAATGCCGCTCGCCACCATCACTTGATAACTGACGAACAGAGAGAAATTGTCCCGCAGATGGATCTTGCTGTAGACGGAGAAGTCTCCGACCGGAGCGAAATGGTTTCCATTGGCCGACGTGATGACCGTGGGGTCACCGGCGCTGCGGAGGCGATCCGTGCGAACAGAGGCTTCAAACTGATTCACACCAAACGCCACCTTCGGCTCGAAACCGAACGTGAACCACTGGTCGACCCACTCAAACCTCATGCCAAGCTGCGGTGCATAGATGCGGTTGTCGACATTCGAGTTGATGTCGCTGACGAGCGCTGGAAACAACAAGCCTTGCTGGTCGAAGGTGCCCCGCTGCAAAAGCCGTTCTCTGAAATTGATGTACCGAAAACCGGCCAGCGGTCGCACAACGAATCCCATTTCATAAGGCGAATTCGCAATCCAATTCGCCTCGGCTCCATACATTTGAGTGCTTTGAGAAATCTCAAATGAGCTGTCGTACAAAAACAGATTGTTGCTGGGTTGTCCGTTAAGTCGCGTACTGGTCGCAAATTGAATTTGAGTTTCCGGTGCGAGTGGCGGGGCCGGTGCGACGGTCAGGAATTGGCCATTTCGATAGCGATCAAACGCGAAGTAGTTGGCCTCAAAGGTGCCCGCACTGGTGGGTAGACCAATCGTGCCGCGAATTCCCTGGACGTTGCGAAAGTGCAGAGCGGATGTCGTGGGAACTTGAACCGTGGCAGGTCGTCGCCCCGCGATCGTTGCCTGAAACGGCCGTGAAGGATCGACGATTCCCGCGACGGGGGAACCCAGCAGCGAATTGCCCGGACCTTCAAACCTCCAGTCCAGGTATTCGAGCCGAATCCAGGTGGATTTCGCCGCGGCGGTCAGGAAACGATCCACCGGTGTGTCTTCGTAATCAAAGCCTCGGTCGCCGGAGATTTGTTCGGTAATCAGTCCATCAGGCCCGGCACCGTATTGACCTTCCGCGGGGACGCGAGCGGTGGCGTAATTGTCGTAGGCCGGCACGCCCCAGGCCGGCCATGAATTCGAGGCGTCGTACGGCGCGGGAGCATAAATCCGCGGCGGCGCGATCGTACCGGGAGGCTGGGCCTGCGACGTGGTTGACGCCAACAAGCTCCAAACACCAAGCACGCAGACTGCGAGGCGGCTGCGCATAGTCCTTGTCCTGCCTGAACGATCCGATCTCAAAAGTCCGGCGATGAAACCGGACCCACCACCATGACGACATGGGGGGATGTACCAGAGGTATCGGACGTGCCGATCAGCGAACTTGGGGGAAATCTCCCAGTCGTATCGAGAAGGACTGGGCACTCGACGCCCTGAGCCGATCGCAGTGGCAGATTCTGCCAGTGAATAGAAAAAGGCCCTCAATGGAGACTGGCCAATGACGTGGAAACGTGACGTGCAGGACGCTGAATGACAGAGTGGGTCAGACCGTATTCAGAGAAGCTCGTCAAAAATCCCAAGTCGAATTTGGCCAGCGTTGACCATTGAGGGCCTCGGCTGGGCTTGTTGATGCCAAGAATCAGAAGCATCGAACGTGCCAGCTTTGTGATGATTGTGAGCGCCGAAACAATAAACTCGTAACTCCTGTGAAATTCAAGAATTGCCTGCTCGGCGCGTTGTGAGTCGGCGGCCATCGTTTTACAAGTTCGGCGCTTAAACCGTCGTTTTCAGCGCCGAGAAGAACCGCAAATGAGTCCTCGACAGTGGTCGGATAAAGTTCTGGTGGCCATCTCCAGCAGTGTGGTGCTGCTGTATTGCGTGGTTGTGCTGGCCTATGTCGCCACGTTTCCCGATCTGCGACTTCGCGTCTTGTTGACCGATGAGCCGGATGCTCAGGCCACATCGGGAATGGTCATCCGAGACATTCCAGGGATTCGTTGCAGTGGTCCGCAGCCGATGGTTGGTGATGTGCTGCTTCGTATCGGCGATCAACCCATTCACTCGTTCAACGATTTTTCCCGCAGCCTGCGTCGCTTGCGACGAGCTCAGATTCCTCCCGGAGGATTGCTGAATTCCGGGAACGATCCGGCCCTCGTTCGCGAACCTCTTCCCAGCCTTGTGGAGTTGGAGACGGGCGAACGATTGATCGCGGTCGCATTTCTTCACGACAACGTGCCGCAGACCTGTTGGGTCTACGTGCAATCGTTGCCTCTGGACGAGATGTTGCTGACGCTGATCTGGTTCTTGCTGCAATTGGGAATCACCGCCGTGGGCGCGTTGGCGGTCTGGCATCGGCCGTTCGATCGACCGGCCCGTGTGTTCTTCGCGATGTGTATGGTGACGCTGGGGGCGTTTGTCGGCGGGTTTCATTGGTGGATCGTCGCGAGTTCGCTTCCCTTGAATGTGCCGTTCGTGGGCTGCGCATTGTTCGTGCCGGTCGTTTCGCTGCACTTCTTTTTGACCTATCCGCGCCGGACGTGGCCGTTGACTCGGTTTCCGCGCACGGCCTTGGTGGCGCTGTATGTGGTTCCCACGATCACATTCGTTTGGATGATCGGAATGTTGGGCTACGCGCATTGGCTGGCCCAAAGCGGTTCGGCCGAAGCGACCGAGTCGATTCTGAAGTCACTGGTGACACTTCGAGACGGCATCTACGCCTATTTGACGTTCGCGTCCGGTTGCTTTCTGGTGATGCTCACGGCGTTGGCTCAGGGTTATCTGCGGACGGCCAATCCCATCGAGCGCAACCAATTGAAGTGGATGTTTTGGGGGGGCGTCATCGGCGCGTTTCCAGTCGGGTACACGCTGTACCTGGCCTTGTTCGACCAGGTGGAGTTTGCGTTGGGCCGTGCGCGAGTCGCCATGTTTCTGGCGAGCCTGTCGTTCATGTTGGCCTACGCGGTGGCGATTCTGCGCTTCAAGCTGATGCTGATCGATCAGATCGTCAGCAAAGGGATGCGTTACTACGCGGTCAGCCTCGGATTGACCGGAGCGTTTGCGGGATTGATCTCTCTGGGCGGTTTGACGGCGAACTTCTGGAACGCTGGCGGACCGGCGTTTCCCGGATGGCAGCAGGTGATCACCTTGGGGGCGGTGCTGGCGGTCGCAGTCACGATGCTGCTGTGGAGCCGGGATCGACTCCAGCAGTTGATCGATCGGCGTTTTTATCGGGAGAAGTATCAGCTTGACCGAGCCTTGCAGCAGATGAATCGAGCCGTCGAGAGAGTCGTCGATAAAAAGACGCTCGCGCACCGGATGATTGGCTCCTGTCGTGAGGTGCTGCGTGCGGAGCGAATCGCGGTTTATCTGCGAGACGCGGAGCAACCGACGTTTCAGTTGATTGCGGCGGAGGGCGCTGCCGATTTGCCAGCTCAAATTGTGGCCGACGGCGAATTGATGCAGACGTTGCAGTCCGAGTCGGCAGTCGCCCGGTCGATGACTCCGTTGCTCAGCGGGCTGTCGTCCGCGCAGCAGACGTTGCGAAGTCTGCGTGCCGAGTTGTTGTACGCGTTCAACAGCGACAACGATTTGGTGGGAGTCGTCGCGCTGGGGCCCAAACAAAACGGGACCACCTATACCGCTGAAGACCTGACGTTTCTCAACGCACTCGGGCAGATCACCAGCGTGGCACTGCATAGCGTGAAGGCGCATCAGGATCTCTCGCGAGCCAACGAAGAGATGCAACTGAAGGTGGAGAAGATCGACGAGCAGCGGCGCGTGATTACGATGCTTCAGCAGGAGATCCGCACGACGCAAGCCGGCGGCGCTCCGAAGTCGGAACCCGCCGTCGAGGACTTCGAACGCGGGCATATCATCGGCAGCAGCCCGGCGATTCAACGAGTGCTCGACACGGTTCGTAAGGTTGCTCAAAGCGAGTCCTCCGTGATGGTGACTGGCCCCAGCGGCACCGGAAAGGAACTGCTCGCGCATGCCATTCACACCAACAGTTCGCGGCGAAATGGACCGATGATCGGTGTGCATTGCGCGGCATTGTCCCCCAGCTTGCTGGAGAGCGAACTGTTCGGGCACGTCAAAGGCGCATTTACCGGAGCACACAAAGACCGCGTCGGGCGGTTTGAGTCGGCGAATGGGGGCACGTTGTTCTTGGATGAGATCGGCGACATCTCGTTGGAGACACAGATTAAGCTGTTGCGAGTTTTGCAGACGCGGCAATTCGAGCCAGTCGGCGGCACACGAACAGTGCAGGTGGATGTGCGGCTGATCGCGGCGACGCATCAAGACTTGAAACGGCTGATTGCCGAGGGCAAGTTCCGCGAGGATTTGTTCTATCGGCTGAACGTCATCAGCATCGCGCTGCCCACGCTGGCGGAACGGAAAGAAGATATTCACGAACTTTCACTGCATTTCTTGAAGCGATCCGCGCAGCGGCTCACCAAGCCGATCAAACAGATTGACGACGATGTGCTCGACGCGCTGAAGCGCTATTCCTGGCCGGGCAACATTCGCGAATTGGAGAACGTCCTGGAACGCGCGGTCGTGTTGGCCGAAGGGGAGAGCATTGTTTTGCACGATCTGCCACGTGAGGTTCTCGAAGGGAGAAGTCATCCCGCGAAGCCGGTTTCACCGAGATCATTCACGGAGCCGAAGCCGCGCGGCGGAAGCGGGCGTGAGCGTGTCGAGGAACCGATCTCGGTCGGCGCAGCGGCGCTCGGGCGTGGGCCGCTTGACGAGTTCGCGGAACGTGCAGCGATTGAAGACGCGCTGCGCGCGGCCAGCGGGAACAAAGCGGAGGCGGCTCGCGCACTGGGCATTCCGCGGAGCACGCTCTTCAGCAAACTCCGCAAGTACCGCATCAATAAGCCGCGGTAGTTAAACTGAGTTTCGTGAAGGAGTGACGCAGTGATGACACGACGATCCATCCGCAATGCCGTGTGGGCGAACTTGGTGGTCGCATTGACTTCGGCCGTGACGTCTGCGGCCGATTGGGGATCGTTGAAGGGCCGCTTTGTGCTCGACGGTCCGCTGCCGGAGCACCCGAAGTTGCAGATCAACAAAGATGTCGAGTTCTGCGGCAAGCATGAACCGCGTTCCGAGAAACTGGTGGTCCATCGCGAAGACCGCGGGATTGCGAACGTCGTAATCTGGCTCGACGTCAAGCCGGGCGAAAAGGTCGCGAATCATCCGTCTTACGACGAAGCCGCGACGGCGCAAGTCAAGCTGGCGAACAAGGGCTGTCGGTTCGATCCACACATCTGCGTGCTGCGGACCGGACAGACCTTGCTGATCGAGAACCCGGACCAAGTCGATCACAACACAGCGGCGGGGCTGGATAAAAACGATCCATTCAATGCGTTGACCCCCGCTGGGAAATCGTCCGAGCGGCCGCGCTTCAAACAAGCCGAGCGATTGCCGGCGCAGGTGCAGTGCGCAATTCATCCGTGGATGACCGGCTGGCTGGTGGTCAAGGACCATCCGTATGTCGCCGTGACCGACGAGCGCGGCCGCTTCGAGATGAAGAATCTTCCGACTGGCGAGCACACGTTCGTCGTGTGGCACGAGTTGCCGGGATATGTGTCTGAGGTGACTCGTGGTGGTCAGGCGGAGGAGTGGAAGCGCGGCAAGGTCACGGTGCGGGTTTCAGTTGGCGAGACGGATTTCGGCGAAGTGCGTCTCTCGGCGAACGCATTGAAGTGATCGCCGCCAGCGCGACGGGGTCGGGAGTCTTTTTCATGCCGCAGTCTTCATGCCGCAGTCGAGAGTTCTCCGGCTAGTTGACTCGTGTTGTGCGGCATGAAAAAGACTCCCGACCCCTTCTTGGGTTAGAAGTCTCACTTCTTTTCGGCCAAGTCTTTGATGCGGATGTTGCGGAAGACGACGGCGTCGCCGTGGCCGGCGAAGCCGAAGTGACCTTTCGTGCGATCCTTGCCGGGGTGCGGCGAGTTGCCCATGAACTCCTTCACGTCCTTGAGGTCGCAATCGAGGATCACCGTGCCGTTCAAGACCACCTTGATGGTTGAGCCTTTGACGGTGACTTCCTGGACGTTCCATTCGCCGTTCGGTTTTTGGAAGCCCCGTTTGGCGGCGACCATGCCGTACGCGGAACCGTGAACCTGACGCGGATCGAGCTTGCCTTTGACCTTGTCGTAGTTGTCGTCGAGCACTTGCAGTTCGCACATGCCGACGTAAGCCGTGTCTCCCTGGCCGGGATATCGAATGGCCAGACCGTTATTGCCACCCGCCGGAACTTTGAATTCCAGTCGCACGACGAAGTCGCTGTATTCCGCCTTGGTGAAGATCGTGCCACCCTTGCCGGCTTTGCACGAGACGGCTCCTTCCGTGACCTCGTAGTTGTCGACGGGGCCGGCCCAGCCTTCGAAGTCTTTGCCGTTGAAGAGGCTGACGAAGCCCTCTTGCTTCTCTTTGTCGGACAGTTCGTCCGCCGACAGACTACGCAGCGACGCCACGCAGGCGCAGGACAACAGCAAACTCATTCCGAACCAAGCGAGCGAGCGACGCATCACAACTCTCCTCAAAACGGTGAAGCCATTCTCAGCCGAACCGACGCTGGCGAGCGATCCCGTCCGCCAACGTCACGGGCGGCCAAGATATCCCCTCGGCGGAGCGTCGCAAGCCTGCCAGCCATGCCACCGGACTTACGAACCGCGTCGTCCGAACCAAGACACGCCGACGGCTTGTCGCGCGGGGCCGGTTAATTGCTGCTCTTCAGAAGGAGCGGGCACGATGACTGGCGGCGTCTGGCTGGTCAGCTTGGGCCGGAACATGACGGCCAGCAGCAGCGGCAGATACCACAGCACGTACGCTCCGCCTTGCTGCGGATACCATAACTGCGTGGCGACGATGATGGCGGTCGAGTGCCCCAAAAGATGTTCGAGGTTCTTTTCACGCGGTAAAAACGTCAGCGTCAGCAGCATCACGAAGAACATGACGATGACCGGAATGCGATACGCTTCATACGCTCCATCGTTCGTGCTCCAAAAACCGAGCGCGTCACTGTCCAGCTTCAGGCTGCTCCAGTCGATTGAGCCGCGGATTTGCCTCGTGAAGGAATGCGAGTCCGCCGAAGTGAGCAGCAAGCTCGCCACCAGGACCGCGGCCACCGCTCCCAGCGCGATGGCAAATCGGCCGGCACCTTGCTTGCCGTAGAACACGACCCACAGCGGCAACAGAAACAGCGGGAACAGCAGACTTCCGCAGGCCAACCCCAGCAGTCCGCCGGAGACGAGCGGATTTCGATAGCTCACCAACGCCCACACGATCAGCGCGGCGGGCAGCACATGATTCACTTTGCCGACGTCAATCGACGTGCAAGGCAACAACAGATAGAGCGTCGCCATCGCCAAGCCAGAGTTCGCATCTCCGAACAGCCGCTTGCCGAGCATCCACAACCCCGCCACAACCGCGAAGTGTGCCAGCACGGCGGTCGCTCGCGCTGCAATCTGCTCGACGGCCCAGCGATTTTTCGGTTCCGGCGAACCGCCTGAGACAACCAAGTCGGAAGCCCGCACGACCGGAGCTGCCACCAAACGCGCGGTGGGGCCGGCTTGAGTTTCCTCGGTCGTGGGTTGTTCCAGGGTCGTGTCTTGCCGTTTGAGCATTTCATCCGCACGGCGCACGGTCTCGACCGTCTCTTGAGGAGGTGATGCGGTCAAGGCGCTGCTGACCAAGAAGACGAACGCGGAGACCGCCAGGAACGCCATCCCGGCGGGATTCAGGTTTTGTTCCAACAACGGCCGCCGTTTCCAAAAACTGTCGCTGAACAACCGCGTGAGCAGACAGCCCGTGACCACGAACAGCCAGCCATAACCGAAATCATGGCCGCGCTGCACAAGCAGCAATCCGGGCGCGATCGACAACAGCAGCGCGAGGTCCAAGTTCCGCAACGAGAGAACTCGATTGAACCGAAAGAAGACGGCGAGGATCAGCAGCAGCGACAGGTAAAACCAAGTCGCGTCGTTGAGCTCATATTCGCGAAGAATGTTACCCATACGCGATGCTGGCGGAGTTGACCGGCTAATCAACCCCATTGGCCGAGGATCGGCCGCTGTGGTGACTCAGCCAAAAAACAAGCTCAACGCCAGGGAACTCCTACAGAAGGAAATCGCACGAGCCATCCACTGCTCGAAACGCGATGAAACTGATCCAGCACGGTTCCACACCATGCTTCCATCGCCGCACTCAAGGAAGAAGGAACGGATTCACGGGCTGGAGGCACAGCCCACGGCTTCGACGGAGAACGCCCAAGCGGGCAACAGAATACGCCGTCAAACGCAGTCTTCCAACGAAAAAACCGCTGTGTGACCGTTTTCGGCCGATTGGCCGCTCCGCTCGCAAAACAGTTCCCGGCACCGTCAATGCGACCGTGATCATTACAACCGGAGTGTTTCCAGAGTGACGCTCTCTGATCGGCTCTGCTTTCCTGAATGTCTCTCGCACGACCCCGAAAAGGCATCTAACTCGCGGCCAAGAATGAGACAGGCGAGCGGGGCGGCGTCAGCCCCCGGTTTATTCGTCGCCAAACCGGGGGGCTGACGCCGCCCCGCTCGCCTGAATCTCTCACGGATGGCCGTGCGAGGTATAACTTGCGGCGGCGAAATTGTTGTCGCCGCAGGACGGCTTTTGGGAAGGAAGGGATCGACATGCGAGTTGCTTTGATTGGAGCGAGCGGTCAACTCGGCAGCGACCTGCTGCCGCGATTACGAGAGGCCGGTCACGAGGTCATACCGTTGCGGCACGCGGACATCGAGATCACGGATGCGACGAACGTTGCCGAAGTGCTCAATCCGCTGCCGCTGGATCTGGTCATCAATGCGGCGGCGTACAACCTGGTCGATCGAGCCGAAGACGAGCCAGACGTCGCTTATGCCGTGAATGCGCTCGGCCCCCGCAACCTTGCGCGGTTGTGTGAGGCACACGGTTGGCGGCTGTTGCACATCAGCACCGATTACGTCTTTGGGGGCGATCCCATTCCTCCGGCCCGGCCGTGGACAGAGTCCAACATCCCGCAACCGGGCGGCAGTTATGCGATCAGCAAATTGGCTGGCGAGTATTTCGTCCACGCGGAATGCTTGCGGAATTTTGTCGTGCGGACCTGCGGGCTGTATGGGCTTGCGGCACTGCGCGGAGCCGGCAAAGGCAACTTCGTGGAGACGATGCTGCGGCTTGGCCGAGACCGAAAACAGCTTCGAGTCGTGGACGATCAACGCTGCACCCCGACTGCCACGTCGGACTTGGCCGACGCGCTGGTGCGGCTGATCGAGACCGACGCATTCGGACTCTATCACGCGACGAATTCCGGCAGTCTGACCTGGTGCGAATTCGCGCGAGAAGTTTTCCGGCTGGCGAAGTTGGAGGTTGAAATCACCCCGATCACGACGGCGGAATTCGGAGCCAAGGCCCACCGGCCGCACTTCAGTGTGCTCGACAGTCGCAAGCTGACGAGCGTCATCGGTGGCCCGCTTCCCGACTGGCACGAGGCTCTCACCGGATACCTCGCCAGTCGCGAAAAGTTCATTTGAAGCAGACGGTCTGGACTGCTGGCGAGCATTGTGCTTCGTGGATATTCTCTCGCTCGAACCCCGTCCCTTCTCTCAGGAGCACTATCTATGACTACTCCACTTCAATCTCTGATCGCTTCCGGTACGAAACTTTGGCTCGACAGCATCGACCCCGATTTGGTGAAGATCAATCGCCAGCAAGGGGCTTCCGGAGCCACTTCGAATCCCATCATAGTCTCTGATCTCATCAAAACCGGTCGGTTCGATGATCGGATCGTCGCGCTGATCAAAGAAGGCTTGGACGACGAGGCCATCGCATGGCAAGTCACCGACCAATTGGTGAAAGGTGCCCAAGAAGTCTTCGCGCCGGTGTGGGCCGACACGCGCGGCAATGACGGCTATGTGTCGTTCGAACTGGATCCGTTGCTGGAAGACGCGGCTTGCACTTTGAGCATCGCTGAGAAGAGCGCGAAGTACATCGAACTCGGCAAGAAGTGGTCGGCCGGGCACACCAACCGGATGATCAAAGTCCCCGCCACGCCCGGCGGACTGGGTGCCTTGGAAGAACTCTGCGCGGCCGGAATCACGCTGAACGTCACGCTGATCTTCTCGCATCGCCAATACCTTTTGGCTCGCGAAGCGGTGTGGCGCGGAGCTCAGCGACGCAAGTCGCTCGACAAATTCAAATCGGTCTTCAGCATCTTCGTCAGCCGCATCGACGTCTACACGAAGCAAAAGGTCTCGCAGCTTTCCGCGGCTGCTCAAGGGCAGGTCGGCATCCTCAACGTGAAGCGGATCTGGGCAGACAACGAAAAGTGGTGGGCCGAGAAGAAGCTGCCGCTCAAGCAAGAGCTCATCTTCGCCAGCACCGGCACCAAAGATCCCAAAGAGTCTCCCGATCGGTACGTCGCGGCTTTGGCCGGTTCGGACATTCAAACCAATCCGCCCGGCACAAACGCCGCCGTGCAGAATCTGACGGGCACGACCTATTCGCGCACGATCGATAAGTTCCCGCCAGCGGATGTCGTCGCCGAGATCGACCGCGAAGTCGATTTCGCGAAGCTCGAAGAGACGCTGATGTTCGAAGGCTTGGCGAAGTTTGCCGACCCGCACAAAGCGCTGATCAAGTTGATCTCCGACAAACGCAAGAGCCTGTAAAGCTGAACGCTCGATTGAAGGTTTTCTCAACCGTACCGCGACCGTCTCTGACGGTCGCGGTATTTTTTGCCAACGGCAAGAGAGAGCGTTCGCCAAAGTAGACGAGTCACTCCGTGACTCGAAGTTTCCGGTCACGGAGTGACTGGTCTACTTTATGAGCACGCCGCCAACGCCATTTCGGCCAAGCGTTGCAGTTGCGCCCGCTGCTTCAGCGACAGAATCGAGCAGAACTCGCAGCCGGCGATGTAGCACTCTTCGGGAGTGCTCTCGACCCACATGATCTGTGCGGTCACGTTGAAGCCGCCGTGGAACTCGGACGTGACTTCGACCAGCAGTTGCTCGTTCTTGCGAACCGGCTGGTCGAGGACGACTCGCATGCCGGTCAGCGAGGCTTCCATCACGTCGCCGTCGATTACGTCCGGCCCGTCGTCGGCCGCTCGCAGAAAGCGGACGCCGGCCGCGATGGGAAAGCGGGGCGAATCGCGGCGTTCTGCATCGCGGCGTTCGGGATTGAGGCGCGCAAAGGTGAAGCGACGCAACGGTGGTTGACGGCGTTCGTTCATGGCCGACGGGTACTTTCCGAGGAGAGAGTTCATCAGGCCGCCAATGCCGATGCGAATTAGGTCCAGAAGTAATTAGGTCGCGATTTCGACAGCGTCAAACGCAGCCTGATCGAGTCGCTCAGCAGTGCGGGAAATCGGCCGGTGGCGACGAGCTGATGCCAATTCGCTCGGCGGGATGTTGCCGTTTCGCGACGAGAAGTTTCCGCTCGGAGACGTGGGGCAGGTTTTCAACCTGCCAGGCATCAGAGTTGATACCGACAAGGCAGCCGATCACATCGTTGGTTCATGGACTGGCAGGTTGAAAACCTGCCCCACGAATTCAGCTCAGCCCATACAACGCATCGCACTTGCGGTGCAGATGCGCGAGCAACGCGCGATGCGAGAGCGGTTGACCGGTCACTCGCTGGACCAATTGGCCGGCGCGAAGTTGCTTGCCGCGCGAGTGAATGTTCTTCCGCAGCCAGTCGAGCAGCGGCCGGAATTCGCCGCGAGCGAACTGAGCGGACAAGTCCCCCAGATCGCGTTGAGCAGCCTCAAAAAACTGCGCGGCGTACATGTTGCCCAGCGCGTAGGTCGGGAAATAGCCGAACAAGCCGGCGCTCCAATGGATGTCTTGCAGGCAACCGTGAGCGTCATCCGGCGGAGTCAGTCCAAAGTAGCGTGAGAAGGTTTCGTTCCACACGCCCGGCACATCGGCGGGTTGCAGGTCGCCAGAGATTAGCGGTTGCTCCAGATCAAACCGCAGCATGATGTGCAGGTTGTAGGTGACCTCGTCCGCTTCGACGCGAATGAACGACGGACGGACGTCGTTGATCGCGGCGTACCAATCGTCGAGGCTAACGTCGGTCAGTGCCTCTGGAAAAGCTTGTTGAGCGGCACCAAAAAAGTGCTGCCAGAACGCCCGGCTGCGGCCGACGAAATTCTCCCACAGCCGCGATTGCGATTCGTGAATCCCCAACGAGACGGCGTCTCCCATTGGACTGCCGAATGCGGCGGGATCGACCCCTTGCTCATACAGCCCGTGTCCCGCTTCGTGCATCACGCCGAAGAACGCGCCGGGGAAGTGATGCTCGTTGTACCGCGTCGTCAGCCGGCAATCGCCCGGTCCCATGCTGCTGCAAAACGGATGCGCGGCGATGTCCAACCGCCCGGCCTCGAAGTCGAACCCGATCGCCTTTGCGGCCGATTCGGCGAAGTGCTTCTGCTCTTCGATGCGGAATCGTTGCGTCAGCAACTCGACCTTCGGCCGTCGCGAACTCTGTTTGATCGCAGCGACGAGCGGAACCAGTTCTTCCCGCAGCGGAGCAAACGCCGCTGCGATCTCTTGAGAAGACGCTCCCGGTTCGAACTCATCCAACAGCGCGTCGTACGGCACGCCCCCCGAATAGCCCAGCGCTTCGGCTTGCTCCCGTTTCAGTCCGACCATTTTTTCGAGCCACGGTTGGAACTCGGCGAAGCTCGACTTCTTTCTCGCCGAGACCCAGGCCGACTGTGCGAGCGTCGTCGTCCGCGACAACTCCTCGACCAGCGCTCGTGGCAGTTTCGTGTTGCGATCGTAGCTGTGCCGAGCTTCCCGCACGTTGACCGCCAATGCCGATTCCGCGTCTTCCAGCGAACCGCTTTGCTCCAGTTCGGTCAGCAGCTCGCCGATGCGCGGCGACGTGGATCGCTCGTGCGTCAGCCCGGCCAGTAAGGCCAGTTGCTCGGCACGATGCGCCGACCCGGCCTGAGGCAGATACGTCTGCTCGTCCCAACCCAACAGGCTCGCGCACGAATTGAGGACCGCAGCCTCACGCAGCAATTTCAGCAACTCTTGATAACTGGTTTCGATCGTCGCCATCGTCTCAGTCCTCGCTTAATCGTCTTGGTTTGATTGGCCGGGAATCTTCTCACGGAGCCCGCACTTAAGTTGACGGGCGAACGACCAGATCACAACACCGCCCTTCTGGCCTTGATCCGTGCTCCGGCTCTGCCATCCGTGCGATCCAACTTTTCTGATGAGTTTCGCACGGATGGCAGACCCGGAGCACGGATGAGAACAACCACAGCCGAGTCGTCCTTGGTTTTCTGCGCAGCTTGGTTGTTCTGGGAGACCTTCGGTCAGGTACGGTGGCTCGGTCAGGAGTCCGGCCACAACTGGGCACTGCCGCTCAATCGGTCATCGGCGGCGGTTCGGTGGTGACGTCGTGCCACCGCATGGCGGTGCGGTCCATCGGCTCGATGCGTAACACGACTCGGCCGTTTTGGAAGAGCCGGACCGTGCCGGTTGATTGTGAGACGGCGATTGCGATCGCTTTGGTGACCTTCGAGATCGCCGCCGCGGCCCAGTGCCGAGCACCCAGTCCTTTCGACAGCGTGACGTCGCTGGCCGGGACATCCAGAATGCGCCCCGCCGAGATCACGACTCCATCCGCCGAGATCACGAACGCGCCGTCGATCTGCGCGAGTTCCTTCACGCTCTCGCGCACGCGCGGCGAACGAATCAGCCGCTCTTTGCGAGCATAGCCGCGGAACGGATCGTGGACTTGCTCGTGCGACAGTTCCAGCACCTTGCGATG